>CAZUBG010000005.1:0-61447 GCA_964618545.1 uncultured Bifidobacteriaceae bacterium
CTACAAGGTTCATGGCCGGTGAGCAGGTCTAAAAGGAACAAGGGGCTTTCCATGAACCTTGATCAAGTTCAGGGGTTCAAGGCGCGGATCTGGTTTTGGGCAATTCTCATCCCGGCCTTCTCCCCCGGGAAGAAGGGGAATGGTTCGACCGGTAGTTGGCGAGTCTGAATGACTGGGATGGACGAACGGTGGCACGCAAAAGCGCCAGAGGGCTGGCGCACTGCGGGACGCTTCGCGCGGACCCGTGCCTGCCCGCGAACGAACGTTGGCACACGCCCGGAGCCGCGGCCGATTGCCAATCTGCGCCACAGGGGTTTCAAGGCGTGTCATCGGTATAAAGATGCTGATTACCAATGGATTTTGCGCCTGAACTCCCGGGGTTCAGGGGGTCGCGGCGGTGACATGGCGGTCCACGGGCTCGGCCCCCAGGGTCCCGGCCAATCCCGCCAGCCAGGCCGGCGATTCAATGGTTTCCAGCGTGGTCCGGGCCCGGGTGAGCCGCTCGCTGATGCCGAGCTTGTCCGCGACGTCCGCATGGTTCGGTTTGCGCAGAAACTGGCTCAGATAGTCCACATGCCGGCGCCAGAGCGCGCGATCCACCCTTTGTTTCGCCACCAGCCGCGCGGCATACCAGTCGCTGGCCAGCAGGCTTTCGCGGGTGAACAGGCCGCGCACTTCCGGGTGTTCCAAGCCCTTCCCCTCCCAGTGGTCGCGGGCCATGATGTGCAACAGCGCCTTCAGCGGCGGACAGGCCTGGGCGATGCTCCCGTCCGCAAAATACATTTCCGCCACGCGTTTTTGCGTGCCCACAATGTTGTCCATGCCCTCGGCAAACACATCCTGGTTTTGCAGTTCCGGGCGCAGCATGGCCTCCGTAAACACGGCGTGCGGATGGTTGAACATGCGCCCAAAAAACGCATGGACGAAGCGCGCGTTGATGCGGTGGCCCAGCCGGCTGGCGAGGACCTTCGCGCCTTTGTGCTCAAAATCGGCGCAGCGTTCCAGGAAGTGGTTGGCGATGAGGAACTTTGGCTCCCGTTCCTGGGCGGTCATCCGGCAAAACACCTCGGGCACGATCAGGCTGACGTCATGATCCACCCGCACGCTGGGCCCGACATAACCGGCGGCGGTGACGAAGCCGTTGTGGCCGGTCAAGAGCCAGGACACCAGCGCGTTGTTCAAGTCCATGATCGGGGGCAGCGCGTTGAACGGCCCCTTGGTGAGGGCGCCTTCGGAGCCCGCCCCGGTGGTCGAGGGCGATTTGCCCGTCATGCTGCAAATGAATTCCATGAACAATTCCGGCAGCTCGAAATAGTGGATGGGGTTGTAACACGCCAGCGCGCGGACGCCCGGCTCCGGCGGATTATTGCGGCGGCCCGGCAGCACCACATTCACCGGACTGTGCAACGGTTTGCCAAAGGGCACGCGGCGGTACAGCCGGGCCGACATTTCCGCCAGATGGCTGTCCTCCGGATGGACCAGGTCCGGCCGTTTTTGCAGGTAGCGCGGATTTTTGCTGGGCTTGCCGTCCACCACGCGCGGGTGCGCGGAGGACACAAAATATTCCGGCCGGCCGCTGGCGGCCACGCCGCCAATCAGTTGTTGCATCGGCTCGGTGAACTTGTTGAACCCAATGGCCTCCGCCACCAGTTCCCGCGCATTGTCCGGCGTGAGCGGCGCGTAATTGGAGAAAAAATTATCCGGCAGCACAAAATCCCGCTCGGTCTGCCGGTCGTAACCGCGGTGAATCGCGTCATCCGGCCGCTGAAACAGGCGCAGTTCACAATTTTTTACAAACTTGACGGTCAGGCCCGTGCCGGTGCGGGGCAGGGACTCCAGCCCGATGGCGGGCACCAGCACCGAGGCGGTGATGTCGTCCTCCATCTGGATTTTCACGGAGGGATGGAAATCCTGGCGCAAGCCGAAGGTGCGCCAGGAGCCGTCCTCCTCGAACCCCACGCGCAGGCAGGTGGTCACCAGCTTGCGGTTGTCGCATTTCAGCTCGTTGCCCGGCGTGCCGTTGACGATGTCCACGGTGAAATGGTCCGTCCACTGGTCGCCCCAGTCGGGCCGGTAATAGCGCTTGACCACAAACAGCAGCTCCTTCACATGCTGGGGCACGCTTTCCAGCCAGGCATTGTATTCCGGCGTGTATTCACGGGAGTCGGGGGTGAGCAGCTTGATGACCGAGCCCAGCGACCGTTCCGGGGCGAGCACGGCGCGTTGATCCACCTTGTCCGGGGATTTGAACCGGTTCGAATAATCGTGGTGAATCAGCTCGGAGACCCGGGCGAAATCCTGCTTCAAATCCCCGACATACACCGGGCCGGTCAAAATGGCGTCGGTGATGGGCTTGGAGATTTCGGATTTGCCGCCGCCGGAAACCGTGCTGGGCTTGTGGCAGAACGTCCCGTCCGCCACGGTCCCCACCAGCCGCCACGAGCGCCCGCCCGGCGGCTTTTCCATCCGCACCTTGTAGCCGGAGGGGCGGACGTAGGTTTTGCCGGGTTGCAGCCGGATGCCCTGGTCGCCCCCGCCGTTGGTCCAGGAAATGCGCTGTTGGTTCAAGTCAAAATGCGCCGTTTCCGGCACGTAAATGATCGCCGGATATTTCCGGTCAATGGCATAGCCCTCGGGTTGCACCGCCATCCCGGCGCCGAACAGCGCGACCATCCCGGAGAAATCATGACCCAACTGGCGCACATGCACCTCGCCGTCGAATTCCTCGCCCAGATCGTAGCTTGGGAACACCAGGGCGCCGCCGGCGTGTTCCTCCTCGCAGTTCCCAAACAGGTTCGCCGCATAGCTGATCTGCGTCTTGACCTCTTTCTTGCAATACCCGTAATAATTGTCCGCAATCAGGGTGACAATCACGCCGGACGCATCCCGGCAGGTGATCTTGAAGGCCTGTCCGTGGTTGTAAAGTTCGTCCTCCTGGCGCCAGCACATGCCGTCCCGCCGCTGCCGTTCCGTCGCCTGTTCCCAGGCGGGCAGCCCCACCGATTTTTTGGTCGCCCGCACCAGGTGCGGCGCCAGAATCACGCACCCGGTGTGACCCGTCCAATGCTCGGCATCCAGCGCGGCATCATTCTCCGGCAGGAGCGGGTCGCCGCCGTTGCCAAAAATGTTCTCAATGAAATCGAGATTGCTCACCAGGTTGCCCGGCACAAAAAAGCGGACCTCCATCGTCTTCTCCGCTGTAAAGCCCGGCACCTCCGGGCAGACCACCGGGCGCAGCAGGAGCGAGACAAAACACTCCGCCGGCTTCGGCTGCGTGGCCGTAAACGGCAGCCGCTGCAAATCGCCGGGCGGATTCAGCGCCAGGGCCAATAACTTCGCAAAGGTGATTTTCGGCGCCGCCAGCTTGTCATCCGGAATCGGCAGGCCCCCCTCCGTCACATGAAAGATGCCCTGCGTCGTGCGGCGGTCGCTGCGCGGGTTGTGCAGCACCCCCTGCTTGACCCGGTAGGAATTGATGATGTCCGAGGAAAATTCCGCGCGGTCCACGGGCAGCGACAACGCCCGGGCCAGGCCCGGACGATCCAGCGTGAACGTGCGCGACGGGAGCTTGGTCACCGGGGCGTCCTGCAAATAATCATAGAGGAAAGTTTGGATGCGCTGATCCACCGGGCACAAATACTGCCCGAGCAGCCGGTCCTTTTCCCGGGACTGCCCGGCCATCGCCGACACGATTTCGGCAAACTCCGTGTTTTCCCCCACCCCCACCACCGGCGCGCACCCCAGCAGCGCCAGTTTGACGTTAATGTGGGCGATCAAATGGGACGACAATGGCATTTCGCCCTCCGACAGGTCCGGCACTTCGATGTTTGATTTCATGAATTCCATGTGTTTTGGTTGAACTTGGCCCAGCCAACTCGTTTCCTTGCCATTACGATGCCTTTGTCAGCGCATAAGGCAACATTTTTTTCACACAACCCGCAAATTCCCGGACCCGGCGGGGGGGCCCGGTGTTCAGGCAGGTCCGACAGGCGGATATGGATCCATTTTGGCGGAGGCCTGGCAATCAGGTGCGCTTTCCAAGGGGTTGGCCCGGCCCGGCTTGAAATCCTGGGCGCCTCCCTGCCGGCCTGAATCCATGTTTCCCGTGGCATTCGCGGCGGCATGGCCTTGACAACCGAACCATTTCCAGGAGGGGGCCTCGATTCCCACCCGAAAAAAAAGTTCATTCATTATAATTTTAACCTTTTATTTTTTAAAAACGTCTGTATGTTATGAAACAGGATTTCGCTGTTCGTTTAGGGTTGGCAGAGAGGTTTTGCTCGTGACGCGGCCTGGACAGCGATCCCCCATGGGTCCGTCACACTTCTGAGCGCCTGGGTGAAGGCGTTTAAACCTTGTCACCACAAAGGCCGGACGCAAGTCCGGCCTCTTGATTTTCCACCGGCCCCCCTGGTCTCCAGGGGGGCCGAAATCGCCTGGTGCGCAGGTTCGCCGCCGCGAAAACAGGCCCTCTTTGAAGATTCACACCGGCACTTGGGGACGTCGCTCAGGGGGCAAAGGCTTGGCCGCCATGACGGTTTTATGCAGAAGGAGGCATTCAGATTGAATCCGGGGCCCGAACCCCGTTATCCTGCCTTCATGCCAAACGCTGAACTCACGTTCCCGTCCTCGCTGCTGGTGACCGAGCAAACGATTGATATTTCCGGTTTCTCGCAAAGGCAGAAGGCCTTTTATCTGAGTCTCTTTTGGGAAGTGGTTGCGGTTTACCGCGCCCGGAAAAAGCCCCGCGTCATCATTGGCGTGGCCGGTCCCACGGGAGCCGGCAAATCCGTGGTGACCGTCCTGTTCAAGGAACTGGCCGGGCAGGCCGGTCTTCCCTTTGCCTTCGAGTCCGTCACCATTGATGCCTGGCATTACCCAAATTCGCGCCTGCTGTCCCATTTTTCCGGGGGCGAGCCCCTGAAACATGTGAAAGGACGCTTTGACACGTATGATGTCGGCGGGCTGACCCGGGATCTTCAGGCCTTTGCTTCAGGGAAAAACGTCTCGTTCCCCATCTACTCGCGCAAACTGCATGATCCGGTGCCAAACCGCATTCCCATCACGGCCCGGGACACCCTGTTGCTGGTCGAGGGGCTTTGGCTGCTCCACGATGCCGGGGGCTGGGAAACCGTCCGGCCGCTTTTGGATTTCACCTATTTTATCGAATCCGATCCGGAAAAAACCAGGGGTCCGGTGGTGCGCCGGCACATGGCCGGCGGACGCTCCCTGGAAGACGCCGCCCGGCATTATGAGCAGGTGGATGCCCGGAACTCGGCAACCGTGCTGGGGACCAAATCCCGGGCGGACCAGGTGATCCCGCCTTATTATCTGGTCTGAGCCCCCGGTGAAATTTGCGGCCGCCCCCTTGAGATTCCCCCCGAGTTGCGCTATTATTCCGGCGCGCTCCGTGCGAATTTCCGCCCGGGCGATTTTTAATATCATCTATGAAACGCACAGCATCAGCCCTTTGGCAGGGTGGTTTGAAAGACGGCAAAGGCGGCATCTCCACTCAGAGCGGCGTGCTCAAGGAAACGCAATATTCTTTCGGCACCCGGTTTGAAAACGGGATCGGGACGAACCCCGAGGAACTGATTGCGGCCGCGCACGCGGGTTGTTTCTCCATGGCCTTCGCGGCGGAACTGGGCGCCGCGGGCATCACGCCCGCCGCCATTCAGACCACGGCGACGATCACCCTGGAAAAAACCGACGCCGGCTTTACGATCACCGAATCCCATCTGGACATGACCGCCGATATTCCCGGCGCGGATGAGTCCAAAGTCCGCGCCATTGCCAATGCCGCCAAGGCCGGCTGCCCGATTTCCCGCCTGCTCAACGCCAAAGTCACGCTGGAGGCAAAATTCGAGGTGTAATTTAATAAACAATGCAATCGTTCCGTCACTATTCCGGCAGCGCCCCGGTCCCCAAGAAGGCGTCCACGTTTAACAAGGTTTTCCGCTGGGAACCCGTCAACCCCCAGGACGCGCCGCCGGCCTCGGTGGCGGTCATCGGCACCTTCACCCAGTGGCAGCCCGTGCCCTTGAAAAAAGACCGGGCCGCGAACCTCTGGCAACTGATGCTGAACAATCTCCCGGGCAATCGCACCCACCACTACATGCTGCTGGTGGATGGCCGGCCGGCCAATGATCCGAACGCCGACGGCCTGGACGCCCCGGCCAACGAGCAGGAAAAAGCGTGGGCGCTGACCACCCCGCGCGGGCCGCGCCTCTTCATGCTGTTCAGTCAGACGAAGTGACCGCGGCCGTCACGCCGGCTTGCCCCGGCGGGGACGATTGGTTAAGTTGAATCCTTCGGTTTTTGAAACGAAGCAACTTATGGCCAGTCTCAACGACAATTATCTGAAGCTCAAAGCCGGCTACCTGTTCCCCGAAATCGGGCGCCGGGTGCGGGTTTTTTGCGAGGCGAATCCCCAGGCCGCCCAGCGCCTCATCCGCTGCGGCATTGGCGATGTCACCGAACCCCTGCCGCCCGCCGCCATCGCGGCCCTGCACCGGGCCGTGGATGAAATGGCCGTGCGCGAAACCTTCAAGGGCTACGGCCCGGAACAGGGCTATGAATGGCTGCGGGCCGCCATCGCCCAAAATGATTTTCGCAGCCGGGGCATGGACATTGCGGACGATGAGATTTTTGTCAGCGACGGCTCCAAGTGCGATTGCGGCAACATCTTGGACATTTTGGGGGCCAAAAACAAAATCGCCATCAGCGATCCCGTCTATCCCGTTTATGTGGACACCAATGTGATGGCCGGCCACACCGGCGAGGCCAATGAGGCCGGCGCCTATGGCAAACTGGTTTATCTGCCGTGCCGTCCGGCCAGCGGTTTCATTCCCGAGCCGCCGAAAAGGCCCGTGGATCTCGTTTACCTCTGCTCGCCCAACAACCCCACGGGCGCGGTGGCCAGCCGGGAACAATTGACCGCCTGGGTGAAATACGCCCTGGAACACCACGCCATTATTTTGTTCGATGCCGCCTACGAGGCCTACATCACCGATCCGGCCATTCCGCATTCCATTTACGAAATCCCCGGCGCGCGCGAGTGCGCCATTGAATTCCGCAGCTTTTCCAAAAACGGCGGCTTCACCGGCGTGCGCTGCGCGTTCACGGTGGTGCCCAAGACCCTGCTGGCCCGCACGGCGGCGGGTGAATTCAAACCCCTGCACCCGCTCTGGCTGCGCCGCATGACCACCAAGTTCAACGGCGTTTCCTATCTTGTGCAACGGGCCGCGGAAGCGCTCTATACCCCGGAAGGCCGGGCGCAGGTTCAGGCATTGATCGGGCACTACCTGGGCAACGCCCAAGTGCTGCGGGACGGGGCCCGACAAGCCGGGTTCAGGGTGTTCGGCGGGGAGAACGCCCCCTATCTCTGGGTGCGCACGCCCAACGACGCCACCAGTTGGCAGGCGTTCGATCACATTCTCAGCCAGGCCGCCGTGGTGATCACCCCCGGCAGCGGATTTGGATCGCGGGGCGAGGGTTATTTCCGCATCAGCGCCTTCAACAGCCGGGCCAATGCCGGGGAAGTGGCCCGCCGTTTGCAGGAACTGAAATGGTGAACCGGCCCCCCATGAAAATATTTCACGGTTGAAATTCATTTTCCTTTACCAGCGGCTCCGGTTGCGCTACACTGCGCCGTCACTGGACTACAGTGGACATGGCAAAGGGGCCGGGGATTCATTTGTCGTGCGTTCATACTCGAAGAAACTATGCGCATCTTGATTACGGGCGGAGCCGGATTTTTGGGGTCACATTTGTGTGATCGTCTGCTGACCGACGGCCATGAAGTCGTCTGTCTCGATAATTTTTTCACCGGCCGCAAAATCAACATCCAGCACCTGCTCGGCCATCCCCGCTTTGAACTGATCCGTCACGACGTCATTGATCCTTATAAGGTCGAGACGGACCAGATCTATAATCTGGCCTGTCCCGCATCGCCGCCCCACTATCAATTCAACCCCATCAAGACCCTGAAAACCTCCGTGATGGGGGCGATCCATTGCCTGGGGCTGGCCAAGCGGACCAGGGCCCGGGTGTTCCAGGCCTCGACCTCGGAAGTCTATGGCGATCCGAATGTTCATCCCCAGGTCGAAACTTATTGGGGCAACGTCAACCCCATCGGACTGCGTTCCTGTTATGACGAGGGCAAACGCTGCGCCGAAACCCTCTTTTTTGATTATCACCGGGAGAACCACGTGGATATCCGCGTCGTTCGCATTTTCAACACCTACGGCCCCCGCATGCATCCCAATGACGGCCGCGTGGTTTCCAACTTCATCGTCCAGGCGCTCCGGCACGAAGACCTGACCATTTACGGGGACGGCTCGCAAACCCGCTCCTTTTGTTATGTGAGTGATTTGATCGAGGGCTTCGTCCGCTTCATGAACCAAAAGGAAATCGTCGGCCCGCTGAACCTGGGCAATCCCGGGGAGTTCACCATGTTGCAACTGGCGGAGATCATCCTGAAAAAAGTCGGCGGCCCCGGCAAAATCATCCACCGGCCCCTGCCGGCCGATGATCCGCGGCAACGCCAGCCGGACATCACCCTGGCCAAAAAGCACCTGGACTGGGAGCCCAAAGTTTCCCTGGACGAGGGGATTGAACGAACCATCGCCTGTTTTCGCAAAGAACTGGGGGTTTGACCCCCGCGTCAGATCAGCCACCAAGGAATCATCACATGAAAATCTGTTGTTTGGGTGCCGGATACGTGGGCGGACCAACCATGGCCATGATTGCGGCCAAATGCCCCGCCATCGAGGTGCGCGTGGTGGATACCAATGTGGAGCGGATTGCCGCCTGGAATTCCGACGAACTGCCTGTATACGAACCCGGCCTGTTTGAAGTCGTGCAAAGCGCCCGCGGACGCAATTTGTTTTTCGGCACCGATGTCGAGGAATCCATCCGCGTCTCGGACATTATTTTTGTGAGCGTCGGCACCCCCACCAAAACCTACGGCATCGGGGCCGGCCGGGCCGCCGACCTGCGGTATGTCGAACTGGCCGCCCGCACCATCGCCCGGGTTTCCGAAGGGCCCAAAATCATCGTCGAAAAAAGCACCCTGCCCGTGCGCACCGCCGAGGCCATCCTCACCATCCTCCGGGCCAACTCCCGCACCGGCCAGTTTCAGGTGCTCTCCAATCCCGAATTTCTGGCCGAAGGCACCGCCATTGCCGACCTGGAATCCCCCGACCGCGTCCTCATTGGCGGTGAAACCACGCCGGAGGGACGGCACGCCGTCGAAACCCTGGCCGGCATCTATGGCACCTGGGTTCCCCGCGACCGCATCCTGACCACCAACCTCTGGTCCTCCGAGCTGTCCAAACTCGTGGCCAACGCCTTTCTGGCCCAGCGCATTTCGTCCATCAACTCGATTTCCGCCCTCTGCGAAGCCACCGGCGCCGACGTGGACGAAGTCGCCCACGCCATCGGCCGCGACTCGCGCATCGGCCCCAAGTTCCTCAAGGCCTCCGTCGGTTTCGGCGGTTCCTGCTTCCAGAAGGACATTCTCAATCTCGTGTACCTCTGCAAACATTTCGGCCTGCCCGAAGTCGCCGCCTACTGGGAAAGCGTCGTGCAGATGAACGACTGGCAGAAGAAGCGCTTTGCCGAATGGATCGTCAACGACCTGTTCAACACCGTCAGCGGCAAACGCATTGCCGTCCTGGGGTTTGCCTTCAAGAAAGACACCAACGACACCCGGGAAACCCCCGCCAAATATGTCTGCCGCGATTTGCTCGCCGAGGGCGCGCGGGTCGTGGTGTATGATCCCAAAGTCTCCGCCGAACAGATCCGGCAGGACGTGCTGGAAGGCGGGCAAAACCAGAACCTGGAGATCGCCACCACCGCGCTGCAAGCCTGTGCGGGCACCCATGCCATTGCGGTGCTCACCGAGTGGGATGAGTTCAAAACCCTCGACTTTGCCGCGCTCCAGGGCGTCATGCAAAAGCCCGCGTTTGTGTTCGACGGCCGGAACATCCTGCCGCACCAAAAGCTGCGCGACCTGGGTTTCCGCGTTCACGCCATCGGCAAATCCCCGCCGCAGTCCTGAGCCGCGCCACGGGCCCGGCGGAAGCCGCTGGCGGGTTGTTCTTTAGCGTTGCTAATGAAAAACGCAGCGGTTGCGCGGGTTGCGCAGCAATGCGGGGGCCGCCGCAAATGAAAACCGATAAACACGGATGGGGTTTTGCCGCAACGCAAAGAACCCAAAGAAAAGCCGGGGCTTTAAACCACGAAGGGAACAAAGAAGGCGGCAAATTCTTAAACCTCGAAAGACACGGACCGCGTTAAAACTCCGCACGCCCAAAGCCGGCTGCCAGCCGGCGCTCCGCGGCAGTGCGCGGCGCGATTTTCCGGTTGCTTTTGTCCGGGCCAGGGCGGTTAATGGGCTGGCCATGAATGCCGGGCCATCAGATCAGGCGGGAACCAAAGTCGGGGCGGGTGAAAATCCGACCCCGCCCCATCATGGAGCGCCGTCCGAACGGAACAGGTCAACATCAAGCCCGGTTTTCGCCGCATCTCCAGATCCTTTTGGGGCAGTCACCGCCCGCGAACAACTCAGCAAGTCATGAAAAAATTATCGTCCATTTTGTTCACTGTCGGATTTTTTACCGCCTTCGCGCAGGCGTCTTTGCCGGTGCAAACGACCTTCACCGGCGCAAAATCCGAACGCACCTGGCCGCTGGCCGGACTTGACGCGAATTTGCCCGGCGATTGGACGGGCTGCGAATTTCTCGTGCTTGAATTCAAGGCGTCGTCGTCACAGCGATTCGACCTCGGACTCGAAACGCCGCGGGGTCGCTACGCGAAAATGATCGGGCCTTTCGCCGGCGTTTGGGTGCGCGCCTCGATTCCATTGCGGTTTTACCGGCGGCCGGCGGGCAATGGCGTTGACCTCGCCGCGACTTACAATCAGCCGCATGATTCGTATTGGATCAACATTCACAGCGACGGCTATGGCCCGTTGACCAACGTGACGGCGCTGACCGTCGCGATGGATCATCCGGTCGGCGCGCCGACGCTGGAAATCCGTTCGGTCACGCTCGCGACGAACGATCCGGGCGACGCGGTCCTCGAAGGCAAGCCGCTGGTGGATGAGTTCGGCCAAAACACGCATGTTGAGTGGCCGGGCAAAATTCATTCGCTTGAGGAATTGAAAAAGAACTGGGACGCGGAGGCGGCCGCGTTGAATGACGTTCCCACGAAGCGCGATGTTTACGGTGGTTTTTTGGCAACGCACGCAAGGGCGACGGGGTTTTTTCGCGTTGAACAGGATGACGGGCGCTGGTGGTTCGTTGACCCGGCCGGTCACCTGTTTTTTTCCTCGGGCGTAAACGGCGTCGGCGTCAACGCGGCCACGCGCGTGGAAGGCCGCGAAGATTTGTTCGCCGCCTTGCCGCCCTCAAATCTTGCGCCGGCCCCCACCGGCGCCCGCAGCGGCGCGTCCGGCGCTTCCTTTTACACTTGGAATTTGCAGCGCCGTTTCGGCGGCGACTGGCCGGACAAATGGGCGGGGCTGACCACGCGGCGAATGACCGCCTGGGGTTTCAACACGATGCAAAATTGGGGCGCGACGAACCTGTTCGAGCCGCGCGTCCCCTACGCGTTCATGCTCCGCGGCTGGCAGACCGCCAATTCCATCATGGGCCTGCCCGATGTCTACGCGGCCGATTTTGCGCGGCGCGTGGACGAAATCGCCGCACGGCAGCTCGAACCGCGCAAGAACGATCCCCTCATGCTGGGCTATTTCATCGGCAACGAACCGCCGTGGCCGGGGCGCGAAGGTTTGTTGTGCGACGCCATCCTCGCCGCGCCGCCGGGTGAAACCCAACAGCGGCTTAAAAGTTTTCTGGCCGGCGGAGACACGCCGCAGCGCAGAAAAGAATTCGTGCTCGCGGCCTTTCAACATTATGTGGATGCCATCAACACGGCCGTCCGCCAACACGACACGAACCATCTGAACCTCGGCATCCGTTTCGGCGGCGACTTGCACGACGACGTGATCAGGGCCGCGCGGGGTTTCGATGTTTTCAGCGTGAACATTTACAGCTATGCGCCTTCCCGGGCGATGCTGGATCGCATTTATTCACTCGCGCAACGTCCGGTGCTCATCGGCGAATTTCACATCGGCGCGCCGGATCGCGGCCTGGCGCCGGGGCTCGTGCAGGCCATGAACCAGGACCAACGCGCCGCCGGCTATCGCTATTACGTCGAGCAATGCGCGGCGCATCCGGCGGTCATCGGCACGCACTGGTTCCAATGGCTCGACCAGCCGGTGACGGGGCGCAACGACGGTGAAAACTACAACATCGGCTTCGTGGACGTCACCGACCAGCCGTATTCCGAAATGGTGGCGGCGGCGAAACTCACGCACGGCCGCCTGTTTGAAATTCACAGTGGAACAATTCCACCGGCGGACCGCCGGGCAAAAGCCTCCGAAAACTGAAGACAGATTGTTGTTCCGGGTTCCCTGCGGGACGAAAACGCATGGTCGTCACGCCTTGGTTGCTCCGTCCCCCCGGCGACTCCCGCGATAAACGTCGGGGAACCCATTCGGATTGGCGCCAGACCATCAACCCACCAGCCGGCGGCGCAGCATTTCCAGCGCCTGTTGTGCGGTCAGTTGTTTGAAGGCGGCCCGCTCGTAGGCGTTCACCTTGTGCTGCACCTCCGTGCCAAAGCCGCCCGCCAGCGCCAGAAACACCGTGCCCGCCGGTTTTTCTTTTGATCCGCCGGACGGCCCCGCAATGCCGGTCACCGCAATCGCAAAATCCGCCCCCAGCCGCGCCCGCGCTCCCTCCGCCATCTCCCGCGCCGCGGCCTCGCTCACCGCGCCGTGGGCCGCCAGCGTTTCCGCGCGCACGCCCAGATTGATTTGCTTCGATACATTGCTATACGTCACATAACCGCCCAACAGCACGGCCGAGGCCCCCGGCACATTGGTGATCAAATGGGCGATTGCCCCGCCGGTGCAGGACTCCGCCAGCGCCAGCGTCTTGTTCCGTTCGGTCAGCAGGCGCACCGCCGCGGTCTCCATTTCCTCATCGTCACAGCCATATATATTCGCCCGCAGCAATCCCTGCACCACGGTTTCCGCCTCGCGCACCACCGCTTCCGCCGCGGCCCCCTGGGCGGCCAGGCGCACGTCCACCTGGCCGACCCGGGCGCAATAGCCCACCCCCAGCCCCGCCGCGACCAGCCCCGTCAGCGGCCCGGCAATCAATTCCTGCACCGCCGACTCCCCCACGCCGCTGGTGCGCAGCGTGCGGCAGACAAACGGCTCCGCCAGCGGAAACTCCCGGCGGATCAGGGGCGTGACCGTGTCATCGAACATCGGGCGCAACTCCCTCGGCGGCCCCGGCAGCATCACCAGCCAGCTCCCCGGCCCGCCGGGCCGGAAGGGATTGGGCTGGACCGGCATCGCCAGCCCGGGAGCCGTGCCAAAGGGATTGGCCAGCACGGTCGCCCCCTCGGGAACCATCGCCTGCACCTCGTTGATCGCCGGCATCGGACGTTTGCGCGCCGCGAAAAAACCCTTGAGTTCCGCCAGGATCGCCTCGTCCAAACGCAGTTTCCGCCCCAGCAACTCCGCCATCAATTCGCGCGTGATATCGTCGGACGTCGGCCCGAGGCCGCCGGTCACGATCACCAGGTCCGCCCGGCTGAGCGCCTCGCGCACCGCCTGCTGAATCTCCGGGCCGGCATCCGGCACGGCCACCTGCCGGCCGACCGTATAACCCAGGTCGGAAAGCCGGCGGCACAGCCACTGTTGATGCGTGTTGAGCACCCGCCCCAGCAGCAATTCGCTGCCGGTGTTGATGAGTTCGACATTCACGCCGGCCAGTTTTGCCCAATTTGGCCCGGGCGGAAAGCCAATTAATTCCGGAGAAATGAGGCTCGTCATCCCCCCCCGGCGCGTGCCATAATCCAGGGCAATCGTGGATGGCAACTGATTTACTCACTGAGATTGGCGATCATCTGGACTACCTGCACCTGGTCTGCGGGCTGGCTTGGCTGCTGTTTGGCTGCATGTGCCGCTTCGGCCTGCGCTGGAAAAGCCGGACGCTCGCCGGCTGGCTGCAACTGGCCGTGTTTGCCCTCGCCCTGGAGCAATGGTCGCGCGTGTTCAACGAATGCCTCGGGATCAGTTCCTACCATGATGCGGCCGACTTTTACCTGACCCTCCTGCCCGGCTTCTTCCTTTGGGAATACGCGTGTGAAACCCTTGCCCCCCGGGACCGTGCGCCCGTCGGCCGCTGGGGAATCTATCTGGTCATTCTGGCCCTGGCCGGATGGTTCCGGGGTCAGGCGCCCCTGGAGCGAAGCCTGCTCCTGCAGGCCGTCCTGATCCTGCCCGGCGCGCTCGCCAGTCTCACCCTCCTGCACCGGTCCAACTGGCGGCATTCTGCGGAGGGACGCTGGCTGGCCCTGGCCACCCTCGGCCTCGGCGGCTTCATCGCCAGCACCGCCTGGACCGACACCCTCGACCACCTGTTGTCGCTGGGCCCCGGGGCCCCGCCGGCAAACGATAATCCGCCGCCCCTGAGCCGGACCCTGCTGATGCTGGGCCAGATCGCCATCAGTTGGGGCGCCGTCGGCGCCATGTCGGCTTACCAGCGGATCAGCAATCAAAAGCAAAGGGCCTCCTCGCCGCCGCTGGAATTGATCCAGACCGACACCAATTACATCACCCGCCAAACCAGCCCACTGCACACCCTGTCCGCGTCCCGGGGCGACGTCATTGAAGTTGGCACCCGCTGGCTTTTGCTCGTCTGGATCACCATCATTCTGATCGGGGGGCTCGGGGGCCGGCTCGCCGGCCGGAACCGGGCCAGTGAATTGCGCAACCATTTGCTGACCCGGGCCGAATTGGGCGCCACCGCCATTGACCCCGCCTGGCTGCCGGGGCTGAGCCTCTCCGACCGCGATCTGTCCCGGCCCGAGTACCTAAAGCTAAAACAACAACTGATCGCCCTCCGCCGGGTCAACCACGATTGCCTGTTCGTCTGCGTCCTGAAGGCCGGCCCGGCCCGCCCGCTTTTTTATGCCGATTCAGAACCCGCCTTTTCCCCGCTCCTGGCCTCCCCGGGCGAACCTGACAACGCAGCGGACCCCGGGTTGTTGCCACTCTTGAACCAGGACAAAGCCTTTCTCCTCAGTTCCAGCGGGGGCCGCTGGGGACGCTGCCTCTCGGCCTTCGTGCCGCTCCAGGACCCTCGGACCGGCCGGGTGCTGGGCGTGCTGGGCATGGGCGTCAAGTCGGCCGACCTCGACGCCCACATCGCCACCGCCCGGCTCGGGCCCCTGATCGGCGTCTGGCTCGTCTGCCTCCTGACCCTGAGTTTTACCATCGGCCACCAAAAAACCGCCGTTGCCACCCGCAAACTCACCACTTCCGAACGCCGCTACCGCCAGATGTTCGAGCGCAACCCCGCCATCATGCTGCTCATTGATCCGGAATCCGGCAAACTCCTCGATGCCAACCCCTCCGCCTGCCTTTACTACCAGCGCTCGCTCGAACAATTGCGCGGTCAAAACCTCGCCGATCTCTCCCCGGATTCCGCCGACAAATTCCTCCAAAAAATGCAGGCCATTGTCACCGGTTCCCTCGATTTCTTCACCACCCGCCACCGCCTCGACACCGGGGAGCTCCGCGACGTCGAAATCTGCGCCGGCCCCGTGAACACCGGTGAAAAATGGGTCCTGCACTGCATCGTTCAGGACGTCACCAAACGCCGCCGCGCCGAGGCCGAACTGCAAAAACGCGAGGTCGTTCTCGCCGGCATCGCCGAGGTCGGCCAGTTGCTGCTCCTCGAAAATGAATTTGCCCAGTCCATGCAGGCCGCCCTGGCCGCCCTCGGCAAGGCCGTCGGGGCCGACCGGGTTTACGTCTACGAAAATCATCCCGACCCCCTGAGCGGCACCCTCCTCTCCAGCCTGCTCTACCAATGGACCAGCACCCAGGAACCCGGGTCCGCCCCCCCGCCCGGCCGGTCGCGCCTGCCCCTGGGCAAAATCCGCCCCCGCTGGGTCGCCGCCATGACCGCCGGCCACCCCGTCCACGGCCTCCTCGAAGAATTTGACCCCGCCGAACGCGCCCTGCTTCAAGCCCAGGGCGTCGTTTCCTTTGCCGCCATTCCCATCCAGATCGGCAAAAAATTCTGGGGCTTCATCGGCTTCTACGACTGCCACGCGCCCCGCCTCTGGAGCCAGACCGAAATTGACGCCCTCCGCGCCACCGCCGGCCCCATCGGCAATGCCATCATCCGTTCCCGCGCCACCGAGGAACTCATTCGCGCCCGCGACGCCGCCGAGGCCGCCGACCGCGCCAAAAGCGAATTCCTCGCCACCATGAGCCATGAACTGCGCACCCCGATGAACGCCATCATCGGCATGGCCGGCCTCCTGCGCGACACCCGCCTCGAACCCCGCCAGTTGGATTTCGTCGAGGCCGTCCGCACCAGCGGCGAGGCCCTGATGGAAATCATCAACGACATCCTCGACTTCTCCAAAATCGAATCCGGCAAACTTGTCATCGAGCAGGAAATCTTTGACCTGCATTCCATCATTGACGGCGTGCTCGAACTCCTCGCCCCGCGCGCCCACGCCAAAAACCTCGAATTGGTCGCCCTCTTTGATCCGGACGTCCCCCTCGGCTTGCGCGGGGATGACGGACGCCTGCGCCAGATTCTCGTCAACCTGCTCAACAATGGCGTCAAATTCACCGACCAGGGCGAGGTGATTCTGCGCGTGCAATGCCTGGACAAGGATCCCCATCGCGCCCGGCTCGAGTTTTCCATCACCGACACCGGCCCGGGAATCACCCAGGAACAGCAGCGCCTGCTGTTCCAACCCTTCACCCAGGCCGACTCCACCGTCACCCGCAAATACGGCGGCACCGGCCTCGGCCTGGCCATCTGCAAACGCCTCGTCAACCTCATGGGCGGGGAAATCGGGCTGAGCAGCACCCCCGGCGAAGGCTCCACCTTCTGGTTTGAACTGGGTTTTGAACTGGCCGTGCTGCCCCTCCGCTCCGAATCCACCCTGCCTCCCGCCCGGATCCTCGTGGTGGACCGCCATGCCGCCACCCGGGAGGCCATTATCGCCATGCTTCAGTCCTGGAACCTCGAACCCGACGAGGCTTTCAGCCTTAATCAGGCCGTCGAGAAAACCGCCCGGGCCAAAAAAAACCAAAAGGCCTTCGCCGCCGCCCTCGTGGAAAACGAACTCTGCGTCGGTTCCATTGCCAACTTGCCCGGCGTCATTCTGATGACCCCGGCCAATCTCGCCCCCGCCGCCTCCGTGCCCACGGGCGTGCTCGCCCAAATCACCAAACCCCTCAAGCAGTCCCAACTCTTCGACTGCCTCGCCCAGGTCCTGTCCGGCAAACCGCCCGCCACCCTCCCCGCACCCAAATCCGTCGCCACCCAGACCGCCGAAGCCTCCGCCATGGCCGAACTCCGCATCCTGGTCGCCGAAGACAACGACATCAACCGCCGCCTCGCCATGTTCATGCTCCAGAAACTCGGCTGCCAGTCCGACTTCGCCAGCAACGGACGCGAGGCCGTCGAAGCCTCCGAACACGTTTCCTACGATGTCATCCTCATGGACTGCCACATGCCCGTGCTCGACGGCTACTCCGCCACCCGCAAAATCCGGGAATTGGAAAAGCAGTCCGCCGCCAGCCGCCATCACACCCGGATTATTGCCATGACCGCCAACGCCATGCGCGGCGACCGGGAAAAATGCCTCGAGGCCGGCATGGATGATTACATCAGCAAACCCGTGCGGCTGGAACTGCTCCAGGCCGCCTTGAACAAACTCATCCATCCGGACCAAACCAAGCCTGTCACCCCCGTCCCGCCCCCGGAATGGATCAAAAACATCCGGACCAGTGTCGCGGAACTGCAACGCGAACTCGGCCCCGAAGCCGCCCTTGAACTGCTCTCCTCCTTTCTCAACGACACGCCCGTGTCCCTCGCCGGACTGACCACCCTCGTCGGCTCGGGCGGGGTGGAAACCTTCGCCCGCGCCGCCCATTCCCTCGCGGGCAGTTGCAGTGTTTTTGGTTTGACCGAGATGCGCCACCTCGCCTTGGAACTCGAGGAGCGCGCCGCCCGGGGCGAAGTCCTGCGCTGCAAATCCCTGATTGCCGCACTCAACCAGCATTTCCTCGCCGTCCGTCCCGCCTTGGAACGCCTGCGCGCCAGCCTCCCGCCGCCCGCCGGCGGCTGATTTTCCCCTTCACTGATCCAGTTGCACCCGGTAAAAACCCGCCCGGCCCGCCGGCGTCACCGGCCATTCGATTTCCCCGTTGTTCGTCGCCGTGATCGTCCCCACCGTCACAAACCCCGCCGCCAGGTTGGTCGCGCTTTGCACGTCATACGAGTGCCCCAGCGCCGCCGGCCACGCCAGCGTCGGCGGCGCCCCCGTCAGCGCCAGCGCCGGCAGCGGAAAAAACTGCGTCACGACCGCCGTTTGGTAACAATGGCCCGCCGGGTCCGTGACCAGCGCTTGAAACGGATGCAGCCCGACCCCCAGATTCGCGGCGCTCACCGTGAACACCGCCGCCCCCTGATTCGTGACCACCCCCGCCGATCCCCCGGTGCTGAACAATTCAATCCGCGCAATATTCGTGGCGTTCGCCGCCACCCGCAGGTTCAGCGTCCCGTTCGCCCCCGGCCACGCCGTCAGCGTCGCCGTCAGACCCGTGTTTTGAATTTGCACCGTGCGCGTCACCCGCGTTTGGGTCCCCACACTCGTGCCCTCGCAGGCCACCGCCGTCAATTGATGCCAGCCATCCGGCAGTTGCGTCGTGTCCCAGGCAAAGCGCACGGCCAAAGAGCTCAACCCCGAATTGACATACAAATGGTTGCGCGCCCGCAGATCCCCCAGGTTGTCCTCCAACCGCTGCGACCCCGTGGGCAGCCCCTCCAGATTCGTCGAAGTCGTCAGCGTCGCCAGAATTTGGGACGCCGGCCAGCCCGGCGTGCGGGCATTCAGGTAAAATTGCGCCGCCGCCTCCCCATCGGGATCCAGGTCCAGATAATCCGCCGCCACCACCCCGTCCGCCGATTCCAGCGCCGGCGTGGCATTGATCAGATTCACCAGCGCCTGCATCAGATCGCCCGCCGTGGCGGTCCCCGTCGTGTTCGTCACCCCCAGCGTCACCGCCACCCCGTTGGTTTTCACGACGTTGAGTTGCAGCCAGTCCCCCGGGATCGGCGTGTTTTCCACCCCCACATGCAAATAACCCGCGGCCACCGTGTCCAAAAACACCGGCCGGGCGGCCCGCAGCCCCGTCGTCAGCGCCGGGGCCGAACCGCTCGCCGCGCTCACGCTCACCGTCACGTTGCTCCCCGGCACATTGATCGCCTGCGATTGCAGCTCGATCCGGTCCCCCGCTGCCGTCGCCAGCACCTGCGTCACCGGCGTTTGCCCGTTCAGCGCCCCCGCCAGACCCGCCGCCACCGTCGCCACCGTGTCATTGGCCTGCACCGTCTGCGTGACCGTGTCCCCGTTCAGCGTCACCGACAGCACATTCCCCGCCGCCGGCGGCACATTCGTCATCGTCGCCAGGAACGTGCCGTCCACAAACAAGTCCGCCTGCGCCAGCGGCAGGTTCGTGGCGGCCGCCGTGAACCCCGGGCTCAACATGACCTGGCCGCTCAGCACGGCCCCGTTCGTCAGCGAATTCCAGACCGCGCCCCCCGGCCGCGCAAACGGCGCGGCCAGCGGTTCGCCCACCACCAGCCCTTGAAACGGGTTCATCACGCTTTGATAATAAGCTTCCGCCAGCGTAAAGCCGCGCGCCTGATAGAAATAATCCACCGGGTCGGGAAATTTTTCCGGGTAATTGCACGGTTCCGTCACCGTCCCATAACTACCGGCGGCTCCGGCCTCCACAAACGCCAGCAACGGCGTCTGGCCCCGCCCATCCATGTCAAAAATAAATCCGCCGTACGAAGTCAGGTCATCCCCGATCGCCCCCGGCACAAACTCATTCGTCACCAGCACCAAACTCGCCAGCCCCGTTTCCAGCCCGCCCAGATTCGTGAACCCCGTCGCATCCGTGTCCACGCGCGCCACCGCCGCGCTCCCCGACACCTGGTTTTCAAACACCGCATTGTCGAACTCCACAAACCGCACATTGCGCAACTCATCCTCCGTCTTCGCCAGCCACACCGTTTGCGTCGGCGCCGAACCGTCACTCGCCACCCCCCGGCTCAGAATGCTTTCCGCCCCGGCCAGATTGGTGTCCGTCAGCATCATCGCCAGAAACGAGCAGCCGGACGCCGTGTTCGGCCTCCCCTGGCTGAACGGCAGCTCCGCGTGGGCGTAACTGTTCGTCGAGTCATCCGGCAGCGCGCACGAACCCTCCGCCCCCACCGTCTTGAACCCGTAAAACAAATCCGACGTCGTGCTGTTCTCATTCGTCCCGTCCGTCACCCGGTACGGAATATCCATCGAAAGCAGCACCACCTCCGCCTGATTCGTCAGCCCCCGGCTGGCGATCATGGCCAGCAGGGGATTGAGCAGACAGTTCGTGAAGTCACCGGGGCTCCAGTTCACCGACCCGCCCGGCCAGTTGGTCAGGCGCAACAAATTCTGGGGCGGCACCCCGCGCAGTTGGCAATAGTCATTGCCCAACTGCATCGAATTCGGGCTGTTCTGGTTGACCACCACCACCACATTCAGCCCGCTGCCGCCCGCCCGCACCGGGCCGGCCGCCAGCCAGACAACCACCATGAAAAACCACCCCGCGCCACGGATCATGGCCGCAATATACAACACCCCCGCCCCGGGGGAAACCGGGAACTCGCGGCTCGTCCGCCCCGCTCTCAAGGCGGGGCTGGCGCCGCCGCGCCACCCATGATAAAAACCGGCCGCCCGGACGGTAAATCCCCGCCTGGGTGCGCTCCCCCCCGTTCAGCGGTTGACCCATCCCGGAACCCGCGCCCATAGGGTTTGGCCTTACAAGCAAAACCGACCACGCCCCACAGCATTTTTAGACCCCGCCCGATGGACGGTCCCCCGGCAATCGCTATGATGACGGTTGGTGAATAAGAATTTGATTCATTTAAGATGAAAAAAACGTTGTCTCATGACGGACGCCTGACCGCCCGGCCGAGGGCCGCGGCCGTCGCCCTGGTCACCCTCCTCCTGCTCGAACCCGCGTCCGGCCAGCCGGCAAACCCAACCCCGCCACCGGTGCCCGGCTCAACCAACCCGACCGTGGAATTGTCCGGCAATCAACTGAATGCCATCACCATCGGAACGGTCGGGACCCATCGCTTCCCCATTGAAAGGACGGCGGTGGGGAACGTTGATTTTGATGATGATCTTTCGGTCCAGGTTTTCCCATCCTATCAGGGGAAGCTGCTCAAGACGTTCGCGGAACTGGGCGACGACGTGCAACCAGGGCAGACGCTTTACACGATTGACAGCCCCGACCTGGTCCAGGCCGAATCCACCCTCATCGGGGCGGCGGCCACGGTGGTGGTGACCGGGAATGGAACCTCGTCGTCCGTTATGCGCCCGAATACCGGGACACCGTCGGGAAGATCGGCAACATCAAGGTGGGCTGCACGACTGCCAGCGGGGTGAATGCGTATATTCCCCTGAAAGAGCTGGCGGACATCAGTCTGACCAGCGGGGCATCGTGGATTTACCACGAAACCATGACGCGCTTCATCCCCGTCAAGTTCAGCGTGCGCGGACGCGATCTGGCGGGGGCCGTGTCCGAGGCCCGGGAGCGCATCCGAAAGAATGTCCAACTCCCGTCCGGCTACCGGATGATCTGGGCGGGCGAATTTGAAGACCTGCAACTCGCCAAGGAGCGCCTGGAACTCATTGTGCCGCTCAGTCTCGTGCTCATTCTCGTCTTGCTCTACAGCCTGTTTAATTCATTTGCCGAAGTCCTCCTGTCGTTGTTGGGCATTCCCTTCGCCATCTGCGGCGGCATCCTGGCGTTGTCTGTCTCCTCACAGCCGTTCAGCATCTCCGCCGCCATCGGCTTCGTCTCCCTCTTTGGCGTGTCCGTCATGAACGGCATTCTGCTGGTCACCTATTACAATCAATCCAGGCTGGCCGGCCAAAAACCGTTTGACGCCATGTTTACCGCCGCCTCCACCCGCATGCGCCCGCTCTTGATGACCAGTCTGTCCGCCTGCCTCGGCCTGCTGCCCGCCGCGATGTCCCATGGCATCGGCAGCCAGGTCCAGCGTCCGCTGGCCACCGTCATCGTCGGCGGCATGTTGCTCGGCCCCGTCATGCTCCTCATCGTCGTGCCGGCCCTGACCATGGTGTTTCTGGGCCGCGGCGGGGACCAGCCCCCTCCTCAATCTCCCCCCGCCGCCCAACCCGAAACCCCAACCCCGGGACTCTCATGAAAACAGCCCCTCTCATCCTGACTCTCGTTGGTTTTAGCGCCCTCACGCTCGCTGCGGGCCCGGCCGACGAGCCCAACGGCGCCCCGAATCCGATAAACCACGCCGCCGCGAATCATCCGGTCAAACCGGCGCCGGGGGGACCGGCGGCGGTCAACCCAGCGGTTCCGGCCCGACCGAACGAGCCGGTTCCCGCCGGAAACAAAACCCTGCCAGGCCATCCCGCGCCGCCACCCGGCGCCAGCCCGGCGGCCCAACCAGCGGTCCAGGCAACCCGAGGCGTCCTCCCCGTTGGCCAGCCCGGTCATCCCGCCTCGGTCGCCGCCAAGTTGCCGGCGACGACCGGGAACACGCCGGCCGCCATTGGCGTGGTTCGCAACCGCACCGTGACCCCGGTGACCCTCGGCGGCCCGCCGGGGGCCGGCGGCAAAACCTCGCTGGTGGTCATCAATGGCACGGCCATCAAACGCAAATTTTGACTGATTTAATCCAATAAAATGACACTCTCACTCAAATCACGGGGCATCCGGTGCCTCCCGAAGTTGTGGGCGGATCTTTTGTGCCGCAGGCTTCCCAGTCTGCTGTCTCGCGGGTTTCCCAACCCGCCGGCCGTCCGTCAAGTTGGCGCGCCCGCCCAACCTTGCCAGCCGCCTCGGAATCCACGGCTGACCCTCCCGCTGCCGGTCCTCGGCCTGGCGCTGTTGCTCGCCGGTTGCGCGGTCGGCCCCAATTTTAAACCCCCCGCCCCGCCCCGCGTCAAGGGTTACACCGCAGAGCCGCCCGTCACGACCAGCAGCGCCACCCAGGTGCCCGGGGGCGCAGCCCGGCATTTTGTGCCGGGCCAGGACATTTCGGGCCAGTGGTGGATCCTGTTCCACTCCCGGCCCCTCGCCGATTTGATTGAACAGTCGCTCACCAACAATCCCAGCCTCAAGGCCGCCCAGGCCGCCCTGATCATGGCGCGGGAAGGAATGATTGCCCAGAAAGGCGCTTATTACCCCAGTGTGGCGGCCGGGTTTTCCGCCTCGCGGCAGCGCACCTCCGACCAAATCTCCCCCACTCCCAATTCCGGGGCCTTGTATTACAATCTGTTCACCCCCCAGGTCAGCGTCTCCTATGCGCCGGACGTGTTCGGCCTGAACCGGCGGACCCTGGAATCCCTCCAGGCGCAGACGGAACAGGCGCGCTGCGCCCTGGCGGCCACCGACATCACCTTGAGCGCCAACGTCGCCGCCGCCGCCATTCAGGAGGCGTCCCTGCGCGAGCAGGTGGCGGAGACCCGCCGCCTGCTCGCCATCAATCAGAACATGCTGCAAATCCTGCGCGCCCAGTTGGCCCGGGGCTACGCCAGCCAACTGGCGGTGGCCGCCCAGGAAGCCCGGATGGCGCAGATCGCCGCCACCCTGCCCCCGCTGCTCGCCCAACTGGCGCAGCAGGAGGACTTGCTCGCCGTGCTGGCCGGCGAATATCCGGGGGGGCCGGCCAAACCGTTTGAGCTGGCCAGCCTGCAACTGCCCGCGGAACTGCCCCTGAGCCTGCCCTCCCAGATCGTCACCAACCGCCCGGATGTGCGCCAGGCCGGGGCAAACCTGCATGCCGCCTGCGCCCAGGTTGGCATCGCCGTGGCCAACCGGCTGCCCAACCTCACCCTCACCGGCGATGCCGGGACCATGGCCCTGCAGGCCGGCCGGATGTTCGCCAACGGCGGGGGCTTCTGGGGCGTGGCCGGCGCCCTGACCCAGCCTCTTTTCGAGGGGGGCGCCCTGTTGCACAAGGAGCGTGCCGCCAAGGCCGCCTGGCTTCAGGCGCAGGAACAGTACCGCAGCACCGTCCTGACCGCCTTTCAAAATGTCGCCGACACCCTGAACGCCCTCCAACAGGATGCCGACGCCCTGAAAGCCGCCCTCGCCGCCAAAACCGCCGCCGACGTCACCCTGAACCTGACCCGGCGGCAGTGGCAAAACGGCTGCGCCAGCTACCTCGCCCTCTTAAGCGCCGAACAGGCCTGTGGCCAGGCCGCCATCAGCCTCGTCCAAGCCCGGGCCAGCCGTTATGCCGACACCGTGGCCCTCTTCCTGGCCCTCGGCGGCGGCTGGTGGCACCGCGCGGAACTCGCCGAAAAATCTTGAGGGAGGCATCATGCAACCACCTGCGGACCACCCGAAAAAAGCCATCGAACTATTGAGCACCCGGGAATTGCAGGTCTTTCAACTGCTGGGCCGGGGCTGCACCACCCGGCAAATTGCCGGGCAACTGGGCGTCAATTTCAAAACCGTGCAAACCTTTTGCGCCCGGATCAAACAAAAACTGGAACTCCCCAACGCCATTCAACTGCTGCGGGAAGCCATCCGCTGGGTGGACGACCACCCCCGGAAATAAGGCATCACGAAAAAATAACTTGGGCAATTATGGCGCGGGAATTTTGCCTGCTGGCCAGGCGCTCGCGAGGCGCATGTCCGCAGGATCTGTAACGGGCGGGCAACGCCGCCGGCGGCCAAAAGAACCAGCCGGAATGCTCGGGTTGTTTTTTCGTGATGCCTGGCCAGGCCGGCGTCAGCACGAGCCCGAACCTCCGTTGGCAGGCCCCGGCGCTGCCACCCCCCCCAACACCGCCAAATCCGGTTCCCCCCTCCCTTCCCGTTACCTGGTAACGAAAAATGCTCAACCGTCGCGATTTAACTTGACACCACTTAACTCAGTCCGCCCCAACGACTTGCCCATCCTGTCAAGCCAAATCATCGCCCCATCGCGTTACTAGGTAACGAAAATGTCCTCCTTTTTTTATTTTTCCGCCGGCTTTTCCCCCGCGCCGCCCCCCCCGCCGATTTTCTGTTTGCAATTGCCCCGCTTTGTTTCATCTTCCCCCCCGCTGATTATATGGCTGAAAAACCGAAGAACATTTACGACGAAAGCAAGATCAAGACGCTGTCCTCCCTCGAGCACATCCGCCTCCGCACCGGCATGTACATCGGCCGCATCGGCAACGGCGGCCACCCGGACGACGGCTGCTACATCCTCATCAAGGAGGTCGTGGACAACGCCATTGATGAATTCATCATGGGCCACGGCCGCGAAGTCCGGATCACCCTCGCCGACAACCGCGTCAGCGTGCGCGATTTCGGCCGCGGCATCCCCCTCGGCAAGGTCGTGGACTGCGTCTCCAAAATCAACACCGGCGCCAAGTACAACGACGACGTCTTCCAGTTCAGCGTCGGCCTCAACGGCGTCGGCACCAAGGCCGTCAACGCCCTCTCCAAAAACTTCCTCGCCCGCAGCCACCGCGACGGCCAGTTCGCCCAGGCCGAGTTCAAACAGGGCCGCCTCAAAAAAGAGGACTCCGGCCCCACCCGGGAGCCCAACGGCACCCTCATCGAATTCGAGCCCGACCCCGAAATCTTCAAGGACAGCCGGTTCAACCTTGAATTCATCGAACGCCGCCTCCGCCATTACAGCTACCTCAACAACGGACTGCGCCTCGTGCTCGCAACCCCCGCCTTCCCCGAGCCCAGGGTGTTCCTCTCGCACCACGGCCTCATGGATCTGGTCTTGGAGGACCTCGCCACCGACGGCAGCGAACCCATTTACGCCCCCCTGCATTACGCCGGCAAAACCCTCGAATTCTGTTTCACCCACAGCCACAGCCGCTACGGCGAGACCTTTTACTCCTTCGTCAACGGCCAGTTCACCAGCGACGGCGGCACCCACCTCAGCGCCTTCCGCGAAGGACTCCTCAAGGCCGTCAACGAATTCGGCAACGGCAAGTTCGAGGGCGACGACGTCCGCGAAGCCATGGTCGGCGCCGTCGCCATCCGGCTTCAGGACCCCGTCTTCGAATCCCAGACCAAAAACAAGCTCGGCAACACCGAAATCCGCACCGACCTCGTCAACTCCGTCCGCCAGGAACTCCTCCAATTCTTCCAGCGCAATAAGGAGATCGCCGATAAAATCATCGGGAAGGTCAAGGACACCGAGCAGTTGCGCAAGGAACTGCAGGAGGTCAAGAAACTCGCCCGCGAACGCGCCCGCGCCATCACCTTCCGCATTCCCCAGCTCAAGGATTGCAAGCACCACCTCGACCGGAAAAAAGACAAGGGCCGCGACAGCATGGTGTTCATCTGCGAAGGCCAGTCCGCCGCCGGCTCCATCACGAGCTGCCGCGATGTCAACAACCAGGCCGTCTTCGTCCTCAAAGGCAAGCCCCTCAACGTTTGGGACCTCAAGCGCGACGTCATGTACAAGAACGACGAAATGTACAACCTCATGCAGTCCCTGAATGTCGAGGACAACACCGAGGGCCTGCGCTATGAGAAGGTCATCCTCGCCACCGATGCCGATGTGGACGGCATGCACATCCGCAACCTGATGATCACCTATTTTTACCGGTTCTTCGAGCAACTGGTCCACGACGGCCATGTGCATGTGCTCGAGACCCCCCTCTTCCGCGTGCGCAACAAGGAAAAGACCATCTACTGTTACAGCGAGGCCGAGCGCGAAACCGCCATTCAGGAACTGGGTGGCAAGTCCGAAATCACCCGCTTCAAGGGCCTGGGCGAAATCAGCCCCCGGGAATTCGCCCAGTTCATCGGCAAGGAAATGCGCCTCAGCAAAATTGAATACTCCCCCAAGCCCGAGGCCGCCGGCATTCTGTCCTTCTACATGGGCAAGAACACCCCGGAACGCAAGGACTACATCATGGACCACCTCATCGTGCCGGTGGAGGAGTGAATTTGAATTCCCTCTGGCCCTCGCCCGGCCGCCTTTGTATAGTCGGATTGTGAAAACCGGCGAACAAAGTCCTGACGGACGCGAAATCTGGTTTCCGGCCAAAAAATACGGCTGGGGCTGGGGCCCGCCCAATTGCTGGCAGGGCTGGCTGTTGCTTTTGTCCTGGCTGGCGGCCTTGGTGGGCGGCATGTGTTTGATCCGCCCGATGCAACACCCCGTCGCTTCCCTTGTTTATTACGCGGGGTTCTTCATCCTTCTCCTCATCGTCTTCCGCCTCAAAGGCGCGAAGCCGGGCTGGCATTGGGGAAGGAAATAGCGTCAACGTTCCGCCCAGCCATCCCCCCTGTGAACATCACTGAACTGAAAAGCCTGTCCCTCCTGGTGGTGGAGGACGAACCGCTGCTGCGGCGGCAATTGTCCGCCCACCTCACGAAGTTCGGCGCGGAAGTCGCCTCGGCCGACACCCTGGCCGCCGCCCGCCAGCACCTGAAGGTCGGACAATTCGATGTCGCCCTGCTTGACGTGAATTTGCCCGACGGGTTCGGCACCGATTTGCTGCGCGACCAGGTCTTTCCTTCCGCCACCGTGGTCATCGTCATGACGGCCCATGGCGGGGTGGCCGGCGCGGTGGAAGCCATCCGGCTGGGCGCCACCGATTACCTGGTCAAACCCTTCGATCCCGGCGAACTGCCCCTGGTCATCGCCCGGGCGCAGCGGACCCGCAACCGCGTCCGGCTGGACGAACAACAGCGCCACGACACCGCACAGGCGGCGGCGGTTTTCTTTTTCGGCCGCGCCCTGGCCAATGTGGAGACGCAGTTGACAAGAATTCTCGACGCCGACGCCCGCATGCAGACCCAATTGCCCCCGGTCCTGATTCAGGGGGAAACCGGCACCGGCAAAACCACTCTGGCCCGCTGGCTCCACGAACGCGGCGCCCGCGCCGCCCGCCCGTTCGTCGAGGTGAATTGTTCCGCCCTCCCCGATTCCCTCGCCGAATCCGAACTGTTCGGCCACGAACGCGGTGCCTTCACCGATGCCCGGACCGCGCGCATCGGACTCTTTGAAGCCGCCGATGGCGGGACTTTGTTTTTGGACGAGTTGCCCAGCCTGTCCCCGATGCTCCAGACAAAACTGCTCAAGGTGATCGAGGGAAACCGCTTCCGTCGGCTCGGCGGCACCCGCGAACTGACCGTGGACACCCGCTTGATTGCGGCCACCAGCCGGGATTTGAAGCAATTGGTGGCCACCGGACAATTTCGCGAGGATTTGTATCACCGGCTGGACCTGTATCGCATTCAGCTTCCGCCCTTGCGCCAGCGCGGCGGGGATGTGGCGCTGCTGGCCGAATCGTTGCTGCAAAACCTGTGCCGCCGCCACCGTCTTCCGGCCAAGCACCTGACGGCAGCCGGACAGCAGCGGTTGCAGGCCTATCCCTGGCCCGGCAACGTGCGCGAACTGGCCCACGAACTCGAGCGGGCCATTGTGTTTGAGGGCGGCGCGGAATTGAATCTGGAACAGTTGCAGACCCCGCTGGATCCGGACAAAACCCCGCTCCAAGCCGGGTGGTTGAACCCCGATTTTCAATTTCCCTCCGAAGGGTTCATGCTCGAGGAGGCCATGGCCGTCCTGATTGGCCGGGCCATGAAGCAGACGGATAACAACGTTTCGGCGGCGGCCCGTTTGCTGGGGGTGTCACGCGATTTCCTGCGCTACCGGCTCGGCGGGGCGAAGACTGAGGGCCAGGCGGGGGATTAATGCCGAGTGCGGTTTCCCGTCCCCAAGCCTGAAATCAGGCAAACCGACGCGCGGGTTGCAGTCCGAAAGCCCCCGGGCGGTGTTCTTGAGCAGGGACACGGCAAAACTCCGCAAAAACCAGCATCAACGGCTTTCGGCAGGCATGTTTCCAAATGTTATAAAAATTGCTTTTTCGTTTAAAATGCGTTATCCTGTTTTAACAAAAACGGACTGATATCCGGTTTAAAACTGGAGAAAATGAATATGAAAACCATTCGCAACTTGATTTTTGGGGGCATAACCCTCGCGATGATTGGGGCCGCGAGTGTGGCTTTTGCCCAAGTAAACACGGCTCCTTCGGTTAAGCTGGCCCCTTCCGTGAAATTGGCCCCGGCCGTAAAGCTGGCGCCTGCCGTAAAATTGGCCCCATCTGTGAAACTGGCCCCTCTGGCCCCGACTGTAAAGCAGGCACCTGCCGTAAAACTGGCCCCTTCGGTGAAACTGGCCCCTCCGGCAAATTTGGCGCCTCAATGACAGCACGTCCGGCCTCGCGTCGGGCTTCGAAAATTTATGCAGCCGTTTGGCTTCCCAGATCCGCAAGCCAGACCGCCGTCAGGGTCGGTCGGATTTTTAGGTTGCCAGCGGCGACCTTTGACAGAACGTCCGGTTGGGGAATAGCACCCAATTTTAGGATGATTCCTTGGGTTAATGGGTGCAGGGACTCATTGGTGGATACAAAAAACAGGCTGGAAAGGCGGTTGAGCGGTGGAAAAACCTGCGAAACTCTGCCAAATCGTGCAAGCAAGCTCCCCGACCAGACTCCGGCACGGTTATTGCTGGACAGTTGTCTCAACAATTGGCATAATGCCGAGTCGGATGTAAGTTAGAATTAAGTTAGAAAATACCATGAAAACCATTCGCAACTTAATGTTGGCGGGGACGATCCTCGCGACACATGGTTTTGCGAGTGTGGTTTTGGCCCAGACAAGCGCACCCGGTCAAACCCAGCCTGCTCCCGTCAAGGCGGCTCAGGCCAAGACGCTTCCCGTGATGGCCGCCCCGCATGACAGCACCGCCGGTCTCCCGCCTTCCATCAAAACGCTGGTCACCAGTTTTGACAGCACGCGGGATGCCTATCTTGCGTCGCAAGCCGCGCTGCTGGTTCAGCTTAAAAATGCCACCACGGCGGCGGGTCGCGAGGCCATTCGGGCGCAATTACAGGCGAATCGCGCGGTTTTTCTGGCGGAACTGAAAACTTTCCGCATCCAATTGAAGGATGACATTGCGGCGTTGAAACAAAAGATTGGACGCGAAGAGTTGTTGCGGATCATAGATGGGGCTTATAACGCAGCCACGGAAGGCGGCCTGCATCATCACCGCGGTCAGCAGTAGAGGTTTGCCCTTAATTTGTCGAAACGACCAACCGCTAGGGACTTGAGTTTGGCTGCTCTTGCGGGCGGTCACCTTTTGTGCGCCTGCGTGCGGCGGACCGCGTGGCCAACAATGACGCTGGGGATGTTGTTTGGCGCCCTGTTTCGCCTCCAAGGGGCCGACTTGTCCCTTTCAGAAACTGATTTGATCCCCAAAGACCTGCAGCTTTGGGACGAATCCATGCTCTGGTCGGATCAAATCAGCGTGTTTTCCGGGCTGGGCTACAAGGATAATGTCTTGTTGAGCCCCTTTAATCCACACGGCAGCGCTTTTGTTGTGAATGGATTGGATGCGGTCATCATCCGGCTGCCATTGGACGGCTGGAAGGTGGAGGGGACCATTTCCGGTGAAGACCGGCAGTACTGGCGTGATGTCGGCACCAGTTCAGAAGACTTGTTTATTGCCGGCCTCCGCCTTCAACGGGAATGGGTGGAAGGCTGGCAGGCCGGTTTGGAATTGCGCGGCCTGTATGAAAACAGAGTACTCGATATTTCCCCCCAGCCGCGCGTTCCGGCCACCGTGTTGGTGCGGGGAGAAAGCTTCACCGTACAACCCTCATTGCGCAAGGATTTGGTCTCGGGTTGGTGGTTGCAATTGGAAATGCCGGTCAGCCGTTACTGGCTGGCCTCGCCGCTGGATGATTATTGGGAATTTGGCCCGGTGGTGACCGCCGGTTATGACATCGGCAAACGTTCAGAAATCACCCTCAATGACGGGGTTACGTACCAAAACCACAACGCCTGGGTGGCCTATGCTGATCCAAATGGCAACCTGCCCCTGCCGCAAAAACTGGAGATTTTTCAAAATCAAACGGAACTGGCTTGGCGGCAATATTGGGATGCGCACCTTCGCTGGCAGACGTTCACACACTTGGTTTTCGACTCCTTGGAGGATAATGGCGGCGGCTATTTCAACGAATACCAGTATCAAGTGCTTCAGGATCTTCGCTGGCAAACCGCCGACTGGCTGATCAAAGGCAGCGTCGCCCTGTCCTACGAGGATTATCCGGTTCAGGGAGTGGGCAAACTGAACGGCCAAACCCTGTACCGGGATTTGTGGGATTTGTCCGGTGAGGTGGAGCGCCGCCTTTACAAGAGATTGAAGGTTTACGCGAAGCTGGAATATCAGCGGGCCATTTCCAATGAAGTCTTGGATGCCCAGGACTACCACGCCACCACAGTCTCCGGCGGTCTGCGCTGGGAATTTTGACGTTTGGCGTCCAAGACGCTATATTCCCAGCGGCGGAGTTCCCAAACCGTCGTTACATTGTTTATGGGTGACCAGATGATTACTGAGCGTCCCCCGCAGCTCTCACGCTGGGCGGGCGTTCTCGTCGTCAGCCTGGCTCTGGCGGTGCTCGGCGGCACGCTGCTGTGGGCGGCGCTGGATTTGCGCACGCGCATTCGGAGCCAAATCGTGCAGCGCGATGCGGAGATTCTGGATGCGGTGACGGTGATGCAGCATCTGAACGACCAGACCGCCGGCGAGACGATTGCCCCGCTGACGGACCCCGGGGAACAATTTCAACTCGCGCTCAAGGTTTCCCGGCTGCGCAACGTCCTCGGTGTGCGGCTCTATGGCGATGACGGGAAATGTGTCAACGCCTTCCCGGCTTACATCACGGAAACCGCCCTGTCGGCGGCCGATCTGGCCTCCCTGCAGAAGTTGAAACCAGTCAGCTCTTTTTCCACCCGCGTCCGGATGCAGGAGCAGGATTTGCTGGCGGAAACCAACAGTGCCCCCGCCGACCTGCTGTTTGTGAATGTGCCGTTGCGGACGGACGATGAACCCCGTCTGACCGGAGTGATCCAATTTCTCATGGATGGCAGCAGCATTGCCCGCCAGTACGCCGAACTGGACCGGAATCTGGCCTTGAAATTTTCGATCGCCTTCCTGGTGGGCGCGGTGATCTTAAGCGCCGGTCTCGGGCTGGCCCTGCGCCGGGTGCGGCGGGCCAATCAAAAACTGGCCGAACGAACCCGCAACCTGCTGCACGCCAACCGCCAGCTCGCGCTGGCCGCCCGCACTTCCGCCGTGGGCGCGGTGGCTTCGCATTTGATTCACGGGCTGAAGAACCCCTTGAGCGGCCTGCGCAGTTTTGTGCATCTCCACAACGCGGAAAACAGCAGCGGCTCCGATACCGAATGGCAGGCGGCCCTGGGCACCACCCAGCGCATGGAGGAATTGATCAACCGGGTGGTCCGCGTCTTACAGGAACAGCAATCCGGGGTGGAATATGAAATATCCCTCCGGGAACTGGCCGGGATGATCGAACCGAAGGCCAGGGCACAGGCCGCCGCCGCCGGGGTTCAGTTTGATTTGAATCTCCGGGGCGACGGCAGATTGTCCAACCGCGAGGCGGATTTAATCTCATTGATTCTGGAAAATCTGCTGCAAAACGCGATGGAAGCCACGGGTTCCGGCAAAAGCGTGGAATTGGGGGTCACCGCCACCGCCGACCGGACCGTGTTTGAAGTTCGCGACGAGGGTCCGGGTCTGCCCCCGGGATTGGAAGCGCGCCTGTTTATGCCCTGCACCTCCGGGAAAAAAGGGGGCGGTGGAATTGGCCTGGCCATCAGCAGGCAACTGGCGCAGTCCCTCGGTGCCAGACTGGAGTTGGTGGTCAACCGCCCCACCGGTTGTATGTTCCGGCTGACGGTTCGGCCGTCCCCGGTGGACGCGTTGCCACAAATTGAAGGAGGCAGAGGTTTGGCGTTGAATTGATCCTGATAAATCTCCAGTATGCTAACGATGCGTTTTGTATGCTTGATGATGCTGGCAATGTTCTGCGCCGCAGCGCAGACGGCGCCCGTTTCTGCGCAAACGCTCGCCTGGAGCTGGTCCAATCCACTGCCGCATGGCAATGACGTGGTGGGCATGGCTTGGAATGGAACTTTGGGCGTCCAGGTCTGCGATTGCGGACAAATCTACACCAGTCCGGACCTGGTCAACTGGACGCCGCAAAACAGCAATCTGACCAACAATCTTCAGGCGGTGACGTTTTTTGGCAACCGCATCGTGGTTACCGGAGCCAACGGCGCAGTGGCTTATTCTGATGATGGCGTGAATTTCATCACCAATTCGTTAAACACCACCAATTGGATCGTCAGCGTCGCCGCCTCGCCCACTCTGGTCGTGGCCGTTGGGGACAATGGGGCGGTTTATACCAGCACCAACGGGGCCTCCTGGCAGAAGCAATCGCCACCGCCTTACACAGATGGTGCTTGGCTGCTCAGCGTCGCCTATGGTAACCGCGTATTTGTGACCACCGGCGAAGAGGGGTACATCGCCACCAGTACCAACGGGGTCAACTGGACCGCCAACTCGCTGGATGAAGGCAGCGGTGATTTGGAGTCGGTGGTCTGGATCAATTCTTCGGGCTCCAAGACCAACTTTCCGTACACTGGGTTCTGGACGGTCTCCGACAATAACACCTACACCTTTGAGAGTTATGTGTTTTACAGCACGGACAATGGCGCCGATTGGAACCAAGTCAATTTTGACAGCCCCCCGACCAACACCCTTTTCACTTTTGCCGCAGATTTGGCGAACGCGCTGGTGGCGGGGGATGCCGATGTGCAATTGGGAACGCCGGAAGGTCAGAATGTCCTCTGGCCCGAACAAATCGGGTCGGACACCACCAACGCGCCGGCGTGGACTTATTTTGCCTCCGTGCTGCAAACCAGCGGGGTCTATGAGCTGGCCGGTTATGACGGCATGCTGGTCGAAGGCTTTCAGACCAACGGCGGGTATAGTTGGGTCACCCCCTATAATTCCGCCCGCAACTGGCTGTGGCAGGTGACCCAGGCCAATGGTCTTTATGTGGCGGTGGGCGACAATGCGTGCATCATGACCAGCCTGGATGGCGCGGACTGGACGGTCGAAGACGTTGAGGGGACCAACTCGGTTTCCCTCACCAACACGGTGTTCCTGGGTGTCGGCGGCGACACGAATCTTTTGCTGGCCGTTGGGAACTGCGGCAGTCTGGCCCTCAGTCCCAACCTCCTGACTCCCGTGTTGGAAACCAACACGGAAGGCGGTTTGTTCACCAACACGACCAGTTCCATCGGCATCATCTGGTATTCCCAACCGGTGCCGGCGGGAAACACCAACGATTTGACCGCCGTTTGTGCCGGCGCCAATGGTTATTTTGTTGCGGGTGCCGGAGGCGCGCTGTTAAGCAGCCCGGACGGCACCAACTGGAGCAAACAAGTGTCCGGCACCACCAATGACCTGATGGGCCTGACGGACTTTACCAATGGCCTGCTGGTGGCCGCCGGTGCCGATGGAACCCTGCTCACCAGCCCCGATGGCACCCATTGGAGCAAGCAGGTTTCCGGCACCACCAACTGCCTTTACCGGGTGCATTGTTTCAATGGCTGGCTGCTGGCGGTCGGCGCGAATGGCACCCTGCTGACGAGCCCCAATGCCACCAATTGGGTCACCCTCAACACGGGCGTGACCAACTGGCTGAACGACGCGATCCTGATCAGCAACACCTGCTATGTGGTGGGCAATCAGGGCGTGGTGCTGGCCTGCACCAATTTCGGCGCGAATTATGCGCATTGGACCAGCATCGGCACCATTACCACCAAGTCGCTGGAGAGTGCCGCCACCCAAAACGGGCAATTGGTGGTGGCGGGGTTTGAAGGCACCATTTTGCGCAGCCAGGTCATTCCCGTCACCACCCCCGTTAATTTCACCCAGTATTCACAGGCCGGCGGTTATAACGTTTATTCCGTTCAGGGCGTGTTGGACCAGCAATTCACGCTGGATTCCAGCACCGATCTGCTGAATTGGGTGACCGGTCCGGTGCTGGACATTAACTCCGGCGACGGCACCCTGACCTTCTACCAAGGTCTGTCCACCAATTATCCGGCCCCGACGCAATTTTACCGCTGCACGGTGGTCCAATGAATCGCGGCGGAGAGCGGGACAACGAGGAGCACGCCGGTTTGGCTGCTGGACACGCATGAGGCCATTCACCCTGCCATCCAAATATCCCCGCCTCCGGCGAGTGAATAGTTTCCAAGAATTGGTGGCCACGCGCTTCGCCCATGGTGTCAACGCGCTCTGCTGGGAACGCACTTTGGAGGGCGATTTTGGCGAGGTCGTGGAGCGGCTCGGCCCGGGCGAGGCCGTCACCACCGTGGACGAGGCCCGGCTGACGGCCCTGCCGGTGAGTGCGGCGGGCCGCGTCGCCATCGCGCAGCTTCTGGCCGATCTGCGGCGGCTCCGGGAGCACCACCTTGACCCGGCGCTCAACTGCATCCACGGCTATCCGCGGGACGCGACCCCCGGGCCGGTGGCCACGGATGTGTTTTCCTACCACGCCGACAGCGCCACCGTGGAAACCGACACCTGGCTGTGCACCTATTACGGGCCCGCCAGCGAGGGCCTGCGCAACGACGAGGCCCGGCGGCGCGTTGACGCCCCCGCCACCCGCGCAGAACTCCTCCGTCGCTTTGGCGGGGAGGACGATGAATCCTTTCGCGCCCACTTGAGCGAGCGCTGCTACGATCTGCACTACGAGCCCCTCGGGGCGGCGCAGCCCTTTGCCTTTGGTCCCGGCCATCTTTGGCGCATCGCGGTGGCGTGGCCGGGCAGTCCCGTGCCGCCCTGCATTCACCGCGCGCCGGAGACCTTCCCCGGCCAGCCCCCGCGCTTGTTGTTGATCAGTTGACGAGGGACGCCGGCCAGACGGGCGGTTTTCCGTCCTTGCTTTATTCGCCGGTCGTTGTGTAATGAAGCCAATCAATGACTTGGGCGGAATTCAAAAAGAAATGGTCGCGTTATCAGGGGAAGGAGTCCTCCGCCTATCAGGGGCATTTTAACGACCTTTGCCGGCTGCTGGGCCGGGAAACCCCCGCCCGGAACTCCCGCCGGGCATCGCGCCGCCATTGCCGCCGCCGCGAAGGAGTTGAACGGGCTGCGCGAACGCTGGCTCAATCCGCCGGAATGGACGGTGGAGACAATTCTGGAATTCCCCGCCGGCCAGCGACACCCGGCGCGGTTGCCTGACCGTGGGGCGGGTGCCGCGACCCGCCTTGACCGCCGAGCGGTCCCGGGTTTCCGCCTGAAAATAAAAAACATCCCGGCAAATCCCGTTACCTAGTAACGCGATGGCTCACACGGCCCGCCACCCTGAATCGCCAACCCCTTGATTCCATTGGTGTTGTTGCGTGTTTTTGTCAAGGATTATTATTTTTTGCCGTTGGGCGTTTCGCGTTACCAGGTAACGAGCTTTTTCCCAAGGGGGTGGCAGGCCGGGGGTGGATCATGAGGATGATTCGTCATGACCGGGCCGCCCGCCCCGCCGGCCGGGTGCCGGGGGACGGGGGCGGCCGCGCCCCGGCCCCGGCGGCGGCCCGGCCGCCCGTCCGGTCCCATCCCGGCGTCCCCCCGGGGGCAGCACGGAAAAACACGATTAAACACGGAAAAAACCGGTTAAAAAAATAAAAACGCGCCTTTTTGCTCGTCGCACTGAGGGACGGAAGGCATTCTTTTGAAAACGGCATCAAGAAAGTGAAACAACCTATGGCCACTGAAGAACGAGTGCTTTGCTTTGAACGGAAACTGCTGGAAAACCTTGGCGTGTTCCAGGGGATCAGCCTCGACACGGAAAAATACCTGCCGGTGGTCACCTCCGCCGCCAAGGTCCTGTACCTGAACCGCAGCGCCGCCGAACAGGACAAGCGCTACAAACAGCTCATCCCCTACGTCCTCATCGTCTGCCAGGACAAGATTCTGCGCTACCGCCGGGGGCGCGGCGGCCAGGAAACCCGGCTGCACGGGCTGTTTTCCGTGGGCATCGGCGGCCACATTTCGGAGGAGGACCACGGGCTCTTTTCCCAGGCCCAGGGTTACGAGGAGGGCATGTGGCGCGAATTAAAGGAAGAGGTGGACATTGACGTGGTGAAGGACCGGGTTCAGCAATCCATTGTGGCGGTCATCAATGATGACAGCACGGAGGTGGGGTACGTCCACTTCGGCGTGGTACACATTCTGCGCGTGGCCGATGAAAACATCGCCGGCCAGCGCTGCGACGGCATTGTGGCCCCGGAATTTGTCCCGATGGCGGAGGCGTTAAAAGATCCGGCCAGTTACGAATCCTGGTCGCGCTTCTGTCTGGAAAACCTGGCCTTGCTCTGCTCGAAGGCCGCCGCGTCCCCGGGGCCTTTGTGAGAGGAGTCCCCGTCAGGTGGCAAAAAAAGCAACTTTATGAAAATAACGGATGACAAAATCCCCCTGCTCCAAAACCTGGAGTTCAGCATGGTCACCGTCTGGCGCACCCATCCGGAGATGACGGATTACACCGCCTTGCGGGCCTCCGAGGCCGCCTTTCAGCTTTACCGGGCGGAGGTGCGCGGGCATGCGCCCAAACCGTGCGGTTTGACGGGGCTGGATGAAGCGACCTTTCAAGCCGTGCGGGCCGTTTGCGAATTGCTGCGGGGACGGGGAACCGGCCCGCTCTCCTTCAAGGCCGCGACTCCGGTTTCGCCCGGCCTGCCGGCGGACTGCCTGCGCGAGCCGGTCAAATCCACCGAGCGGCACACCGCCGTGGATGGAAGGCAAGGCCATCTGACGTTCATTGACGCGCATCTGCCAGCGGTCGGAACCACCGATAAAGCAAACAATTGAAACCGGAGCCAGAGCCACTGCGCAAACCCCGCGCCCGCCAACGCGTGGAGCAGCCGGCGCTGCCGGGATTGGCGGAAGCGTCCGGTCCGGCGCCGGTTTTGCTCAACCTGCGGGTCACGTTTGACCAGGTCAATGAAGGCGCGGAATTCGTCTGGACCGCGCCGGGGGCGGCGCAAGCCGCCGGGTCGGCTGGGTGCGTTGCACCGGTTCGGATCAATTGACCTGAACGATGGACCAGGCCGGCCACCGGGAGGAGATGGTTTCTTCGCATCACCGCAGTTCCATTCGCGCCATTCTGGAGCGCTGGTTAAAGCGGTTCCCGACGCACCTCGATACGTTTCAGGGTTTTTGGCTCAAAACGCCACCCCACGCCAAAAGGCCCCTGCTGATGGAGGAGCCGCCTTTTGGTCCGGATGACAGAGCGTATGTCTGGATGGAGGACAACGTGGCGGCCATGGCCAAGGCGTTGAGCTTGAAATTTTCCCCGCTGGGACGGCTCAGGGAGCAGATGCCGGGGGAGGGATTGGAAGACCATGAGAGTTACCTGCGCCGGCTGCCCGGCCAGGTCATGATCCGCAACACGCGCGCCAATGCGGGTCTGAAACTCCCGCCGCGCCGCGCCGAGACGGTGGTGTTTGAACCGGAGGAGGACGAGCGAGTTTTCTGGCGGCAATGGGACGGCGAGTTGCGCGGGCAGCTGGCCCGGCTGAATGCCAGCCAGTCCAACCTCTGGGGCCGGTTGCTGCTGCAAACCGCCGGCAGCAGCCCCGCCGCGTGGCGGGCCGCGCTGGGGAAATTCCCCGAGGCCAGCGCCGCCCGGGCCTGGCGCGACCAGGCGCCCCTCGAAAAGAGCTGGCGGCGGAAATGCGAATTGATCCCGCCCCTGGCCTGCGGCGAGGGCGGCGTGGTCGTCTTCACCCAGTTTCTGGAAACGCAGGCGGCGCTGGCGGAATTTCTGCGGGGCGCGGGCGTGGCCACCCGGGTCATCAACGGCGCGACACCGGCCCCCGAACGGCAGCCCGTCACGGAGGAATTCCGCAAGGAGGGCGGCGCGCTGCTGCTTACGCACAGCGGCACCGAGGGCCGCAACCTTCCGTTCTGCCATCGCCTCGTGAACTCCGACCTGCCGTGGAATCCCATGGAGATTGAGCAGCGCACCGGGCGTTTGCACCGCCTGGGCCAGCAACATCCCGTCCGCATCCACAACTTCGTTCAGGCTGGAACGCTGCAGGAGCATCTGCTCCAGGTGCTTCAGGAAAAACTCAACCTCTTTGAACTGGTCGTCGGGGAAACCGGCCTGGTGCCGGGGGAGCGCTTTGGCAGCGATGAATTTGCCGAGGAAGTTTTCCGCCGCTGGCGTGAAAGCGACGGCCGGGTGGCGGAGGCCATGGCCGGCCTGGGCGAGGAACTGGCCGCCGCGCGCGCCGCCTATGGCGAGGTGAAGCAACCCGACGAAACGCTGTTCGCCAAGGATTATGAATCCCTGTAACCCGGCCCCGCCCGCCAGGCCATGAAACTAAACCGCACCCCCCACGATCCCGGCGCGTTGCTGGAATTCCACGAAGCGGGGTTGTCGGAGCTGGGCGCGCTCTGTGAGCGCACCTGGCATGACCGGCTGGAAGTCGTCGCCGAAGGCCGCGCCGCCACGCTGTGGAATCCCCAGGGCGCGTTGCACGAGGTTGAACTGTGCTTCACGCCCGCCGACACCACGACCGCCCGCGACGCCGCCCGGGACGTGTTTCCCGGCTGTCCGCTGACGTTTCAATTGACCGAGGCCCTGCGCCCCCGGCCCCTGGTACTGGAACGGTTCGTCCTGGCGGAGGCGCAGGCGGCGCGGCCGCCGGACGCGGCGGTGGCCGAGAAATTATGGCGGGCCCAGTTTGCGGACACCGCCCGCTGGCAGTTGGCCGCGCCGTTCCAAGCGGACCATCACTTTTCCATCGTGGCCGTCGTCCGCTGCGAAATCCAGGCCATGGACCAGCACTGGTCTTTGCATCGTCTGGCGGTCTCGCTGCCCGGCGGGGAAGCCGACGAGAGCCTGGCCCAAGAGCTGGGGTTCCATCAGGAAACGGCCGAAGCCGGCCCGGACCTCCCCTGGCCGGCCCCCGATCCGGCGCGCTGGCGCGAACTGCTGCAATCGGCCCTTGAACTCGAAGTGGCGGGGGAAGTGGCGCGGGTCCGCACGCGGCAGGAACAGAGTCTGCGCCGCGAATTGGAGCGGATTGACGACTATTTCGCAAACTATGAGCGCGAACTGACCGCGCGCGCCCAGCGGAGTTCCAGTGAAAACTCCAAAATGAGAACGGCGGACCGGCTGGCGGCCGCGAGGGCGGAACATGACCGGCGCCGCGCCGACCAACTGGCGCGCCATGAAATCCTCGTGCAGCCCCAGGTGGATGCGCTGCTGCTGGTCGCCGAAAAAGCCTGGCGCGCGCGGCTGCAAGCGGACCAAGCGCGCCAGTCCCGGAACCTGGAGGCGCTGTTTGTCCCGCGCTCGCGCCGGTGGCAATTGGCGGAGCCGGAGCCGGGGTGAACCCGGCGAATCCCGACCAACTCGCGCCAGAAAGACCTCTTCATATTTTCGAGTTGATTTTGCCCTGCCAACAGCGGCTTATATGGTTGCAATGAACTCCGGGATGACCGATTTAAACGGGTGCCAAAGACCGCCGCCGGGAAATCAGGCGTGGCCTGATGGGCGGTTTTTTGAACGGGAAGGTGAATTATTTAAATCCTGGGGGAAGGAACCCTTTTGGGTGTCACAATCATGAGACCTGAGGCTTGCAGGCGGAGCGGCACTTTTAAAGCCGGTTCGCTTATGATTTTATGATCCAAAGAATTTATATTCAAAATTACAAATCCCTGAAGAAAACAGAGGTCGTTTTTCCAAGTCCGTTGACAGTCATTATCGGTCCAAACGCGGCGGGTAAAAGCAATCTGTTTGACGCCATTCAATTGGTTTCCCGCATTGTGACTTCACGGAATCTCAAGGAGGCTTTTTCCGGTCACCGGGGATTGCCCATTGAATGCGTTCATTATAGCAAGGGCAACGCCACGTCGCTTGATGAAAAAGAGTGGCAGGGCATGGAATTTGAAATTGACGTCCGACTCACCCAACGAGTCATCGAAGAAACGGAGCGTCTGATTCACAATCTCCGCACAGATCTGGGCGATGCGTCAAAAGGGGAATCGAAGGATGATTCACCCAAAAAACGGATAACCAATCATCTTCTCCGCTATAACATACAAATTGAGGTTAGCAGTCGAACGGGCCAGGCCAGGATAAAAAATGAACGATTGGTGGCGCTGCGTCAGGACGACAATTCAGAGAAGGCGCGGGGGGCGTTCATTGAAAAAAATGACAAGGACCGGCTCAGTCTTCGCATGGAAGGCCAATCCCGGCCAACTTACCACGATTTAGGGCTGGATTCCGCAGTGGTGGCGTCAGAACTCTATGCGCCGCACTACCCTCATATCACCGCGTTTAAGGAAGAGATGAGGCGCTGTCACTTCTACTATTTTGAACCGCGTGAACTGATGCGGGCCGGAAATGCCATTGCGGATGTCACACAGATCGGCCCGCGGGGAGAAGATTTGGCCGCTTTTTATTATACACTCCAGGAGCGTAACAAGCCACAATTCACCAATTTGAAACGCAACGCCGCGTCCATTCTGCCACGCCTTTCCAACCTCACGCTTGACAAACGCAAATCGGGTGAAATCTTCATCGAGACCCACGAGGGTGAGGCGAGTTACTCCAACCGGCTGATTTCCGAAGGAACCCTGCGTGTCCTCGGCCTTCTGGCGGTGCTGGCACCATCATCAGGCTCAACGACCATTGGATATGAGGAACCGGAAAACGGTGTTCATCCAAGGCGGATTTCGCAAATAGCCGACTTATTGAAGAACGGCGCCAGTGAAGACCGCCAGATCCTGGTCAACACGCATTCCGCCGTACTTGCCGGGTATTTTGAGAACCAGAACCTAATGGTTTGTCGAAGAAATGAAGCGTCCACTTGCTTCACGCCATTTGCCAGCTCAGGCAGCCTTTTCAACAGGAGTGAAATTCAGAATAATTTGGAAGAGCAAATTGTGAGGGGGGATTATGGCGGTTAAATACACGGTTGATTTTTTTTTAGAAGACAACGCCCAGGAATCAATCATTCCCCCATTATTCCAACGATTGATTTCAGAGAGCGGAATGAATCCAAACCTTTTTTACCTGTCCATACTGCATTCCCGGGGTGGCAAGTCAATTTCCGCCCTTAAATCTTATCTTCATGACGCCAAAAAGCGGGGAATGAGTCCGGCTGACTGCGTGGTCATTGGAAGTGACGCCAATTGCAAGGGATTCATCAGAAAACGCGAGATGCTGCAAACAGAGGCCAATGGTTTGTGCCTAACCATTGTCACAGCAATCCCAGATCCACATATAGAACGATGGTTCCTGCTTGATCCGACTGCGCTCTCCACCGCGGTTGGTGAAAATCTTGTCGCGCATGTCCCGCCCTATAAATGTGGAAAAAATGAATATAAAATCCGACTCAAGGAAGCATTTAAAGGCAGCACCGTCTCGCCCCTGTCAGGCGGAATCGAATATGGTCCTGAGATCGCCGCAAACATGAACATTTACAATGCGGCAAAACAAGATGCCGGACTCGAAGACTTTGTTAGTCAAACAAAACTCTGGCTCAAGTCATTGAAAGACAAGGGGCAGGAGATGGAGAACATGTGAACATGTGAGGATGAGGGGATGGCCGCCGTGCATCCTGAAGTTGGGGGCGAGGCCGGACACGCAGACGCGCTTTTGAACCTGACGATCCCGCCGCTGCGGGATCCCGTCCAAAGGCGGCGACTTGTCGCCGCACTCCAAATGGCCTTCGGCCTGAAAACCGCCACCAACATTGGGAACTGCCGGGATTGCCAAAACACCGGAATGCGGCGTGACATTTTTCCGGGCGGCTGGTCTAATCGCCAGTGAAAGCACTCATGAACGAGCGGGTGGCAGGTCGGGAAGTTGACGCACAGACGCCGGCCGATTGGCCGGCGCCGGAGTTTGCCACCCTTTATGAGGAGCACAGCCGGCCGATTTATTACCTCACGCTGCGCTTTCTCGCCGACCCGCAAAAAGCCGAGGACGCCACGCACGACGTGTTCCTCAAGGCCTTCCGCCGGCTGGATCAATTTCGCGGCGAAGCCTCCGTCCGCACCTGGCTGTACCGCATTGCCATCAATCATTGTCAGAACCTCTGCCAATCCTGGCACAACCGCCACATGCAAACCTGCGCGGACGACACCCTCTGGGAGAACACCGCCGCCGGGACGGATTCGCCGCTGCGGGTGCTGGAAACCAAGGAACTGGGCCAGCGCATCCAGCAGGCGCTCGACGCGCTGTCCGACGAGTACCGGCTGCTGCTGCTGCTGGTGGCCGACGAGGAGCTGAGTTACGAGGAGATGGCGGTCCTGGTGGGCCAGTCCAGCGACGCGGTGCGCGGCAAACTGCATCGCGCCCGCAAAGCCTTTGCCGCGCAATTTGCCAAAACGGCCTGATTCCAATGTGCTTTCAAGAGGAGATTGAACCATGAAACAAGAAACCAAACTTTCCCAGAAACAGGAGCCCCTGGCCGAAACGCAGACGCAGGCGCAAACCGCGCGCGAGTTTGCCAGCTCGGATGAATTGCTGCGGGCGGATGCGGCGCAAACCGCGGTGCCGCCGGAGATCGAAGAACGGCTCAAAAAATCGGCGGCCCAAATCCAGCCGCCGGAAGCGCGGTCGTGGTGGAAAACGCTGCTGGGCCATTGATTCCAAATCGCTTTCAAGCCGGGCCTAGTTGGCTGGACCCAGCTTGAAAGCCTCCATCCGCTTGGGCGGGCTGTGTTCATGGAGGAAACTGGTGTTGGGGCGAATGATGATTGGACCGGGCTGTCAGCCCTTAAATATTTGTTGGTCCCGAAACCCGGGGCGATGCCCCAGGCCGGGATAAAGCCGGGCCTTTGGCCCTGAATACAACTCGCTATAAATCAACATGTTGCGAAGATGTTTCTTGAAAGCCTCCATCCGCCTTTGGCGGGCTGTGTTCATGGAGGAAACTTGGGCGGGGTTGATGACCGGGTCGGGGAGTTCCGGCCCCCCGCCGGGGTGCGGTCCGTTTCCGGGCGAGCTCCGGGGGTGTCGCTGGCGCTCGACGCCCGGCGGACTGGCCGGTTTCCCTTATCTCTGGCTGAAACACCAGTGGCTGATGAGCCGCGCCGGCAGCGTGGCTCATTCCGAACGGATTTACCGGTTGGAATTATGACGTGCGCCGTGCCCAAACTGCACCTGACAGGCATCTGCCGCAGGCATACCACAATCCGCTTTGCGGGACAAATCGGAGGATCGTTCGCGTTTCGGATGCGCCGGTTGCGGGTACCCGCTGCGGGTTTGGAAACCCGCGATACGGCAGACTTGGAAGTCTGCGGTACGAAGAAACCGCCTTGTCCCTGCCGTCGGATTTGAAAACCATGGTTGACCATAAGGTGCAGACGCCCCAACCCGCAGGCAGGCTGGCGACGGCGCGTCCGACGCTGGCGGGTGAGCGCGCGGTGCGGGCGCGGGAGCTGCTGGCCGAGTGCCGGCTGTGCGCCCACGATTGCGGGGTCAACCGGCTCGCCGGGGAGACCGGCCTTTGCCGGGCCGGCGCGGAGCCGCGCTTTTTTTCCGCCCAAGTGGAGGTGGCGGATGAACTGGAGTTAATCCCGACGTTTGCGGCGGCCCTGAGCGGTTGCGATCTGCGCTGTGATTTTTGCATCACCGGCGACTCAAGCTGGAATCCCCGCGCGGGCGGTGGATTTGGGGCGGAGGCAATGGCCGAGCGGGCGAAAGCCGCGTTGCGCAGCGGGGCGCGGACCGTGATGGTGCTTGGCGGCGAGCCGACGATCCATCTGCCGGCCGTGCTGAACCTGGTTTCGCGGCTGCCAGCGACCGCCAAATTGGTCTGGAAAACCAACGGGCACGGATCGGCGTCCGCCCGGGAACTGCTCGACGGGATGTTTGAGGTCTGGCTGGCGGACTTGAAATTTGGCAACGATGCCTGTGCCCAACGGCTGGCGAAGGCGCCTGACTACGTCCGGGTCGTCCGGGAGAATCTGCGGTGGGCGCAGGCTCACAGTGAGTTGATCGTCCGGCATCTGCTCATGCCCGGGCATGCGGAGTGTTGCTGGCGGCCGGTGGCGGAATGGCTGGCGGAACATCTGCCGGGGGTGAAGGTGAGCCTGCGGGCCGGATTCTGGCCGGCGTGGCACGCCCGGCGGCACGCGGAATTGCAGGGGGCGGTCACGGCAGCCGAAAATGATTTTGCCTTTGGGCTGGCGGCGGAGCTGGGATTAAACTTAATTTCATGAACACCCGAATGACCGGCAAACCCGCGACAAAACCGCCGGAAAGAACGGCCGGCGAGCTGTTGATTTTGCCCGACGGCCGGATTCTGGCGCACCACCTTTCGGCGGGACTGGCGAGGGTGCTTTCAGAATTGAACCCGGCGGACGCCGCCATGAACCAACGGGCCGGACGGAGAAACGCATTAAAAGATGAACTTCCAAACTGAACTCGAAACGCTCATCCGGGCGCGCTACCCGCTGCTGTACGTCATTTCCAGCGAGGAAATGCGGGTGCAAAACGTGATTGTGGAAATCGCGGCGAAACGGCAGAAGAAGGTGTTTGAGTGGAGTTACTGCACGGGGATCGTGCCGGCGGGCACCTCGATCCAGTCGCATAAAAATCGCAACGCGGCCACGAAGGATCCGCTGATGGCGCTGGACCAGGTGATCGAGCAGGTCGAGCCGGCCATTTATATATTCAAGGATTTCCACCCGTTTCTGACCCGGAACAATTTCGCGATCATCCGCAAGCTCAAGGAAATCGCGCTGCACCTGAAGAACAGTTACAAGACGATCCTGCTGGTGTCGCCGATGATGGAGATTCCCACGGAGTTGGAGAAGGAGATCACGGTGCTGAATTATCCGCTGCCGGCGCGGGAGGATTTGAACGAGCTGCTCGAAAAAATCATCGCGGATGTCCGGCAGTTCAAGCAGGTGAAAATCGAGCTGGACGACGCGGGGCGCGAGCGCCTGCTGCAGGCGGCGCTGGGCTTGACGCTGGGGGAGGCGGAAAATGTTTTTGCCAAGATCATCGTCAAGGCCGAGCGCCTGAGCGGGGACAGTGTCAACGAGGTGTTTGCGGAAAAGCAGCAGATCATCCGCAAGAGCGGGCTGCTGGAGTATTACACGACGGAGGACAGCTTTTCAAACATCGGCGGGCTGGCGATCCTGAAGGACTGGCTGGACAAGCGGGCGGCGGCGTTCACCCAGGAGGCGCGGGCGTTCGGACTGCCGGCCCCCAAGGGGATATTGATGCTGGGCGTGCAGGGCTGCGGCAAGAGTTTGTGCGCCAAGGCGGTGTCCAACCAATGGCAGTTGCCGCTGTTGCGGTTCGACATGGGCCGGATGTTCGGCAGCCTGGTGGGTTCCTCGGAGGAAAATGTGCGGCGGGCCATCGCCGTGGCGGAATCCGTCGCCCCGGCCATTCTCTGGGTGGATGAAATTGACAAGGCTTTCGCCGGTTCGCAGGGTTCGGGCGCCACCGATGGCGGCACGACAGCCCGCGTGTTCGGCACGTTTCTGACGTGGCTCTCGGAAAAGACGGCGCCGGTGTTTGTGGTGGCCACGGCGAATGACATTTCACAACTGCCGCCGGAACTGCTGCGCAAAGGGCGGCTGGACGAAATCTTTTTCGTGGACCTGCCGAGCCAGGAGGAACGGGGGGATATTTTCCGCATCCATCTCAAACGGCGCGGCCGGAACGCGGACCAGTTTGACACGGCGGCGCTGGCGGGGGCGAGCAAGGATTGCAGTGGCGCGGAGATTGAGGAGGCGATCAACAGCGCGCTGTACGACGCGTTTTACGCGAACGGGGAAATCACCACCGAGTCCGTATTGACAACCCTGGCCCAGACCGTGCCGCTGGCCCGGACGATGGACGAGCAGATCAACCGCCTGCGCAACTGGGCGGAAGGCCGGGCGCGCAACGCCAGCGTGCCGCGCGACCCGCAAAAGGCCGGCACGGTGCGCCGGATGGAATTGTAAACCAAAACTTCCGCGATGGATTATTTCTGGGGCAACTTGTTTGAATATTTCAAGGAACGCCGGACGGCGGGAGTTTTTTTCGGCACCCTCATGGTCTTTTTGGGGGCAATCATCCTGGGGGTGATCATTTATCAGTCCACCGATGTTTCCCATTGGCTGTCCGATTGGCCATTGATCCTGCCGGGCCTGGTCCTGCTGCTGTCGGCCCTTCTCTGGCGTTGGTTCCGGCGGCGGCGGGCGCGGCGTTTGAACCGCTATAAATCCTCACCGTTATCGCGTGACGAATGGGCGAAAGCCCGGTCAAAACTAGCGAAGAAGACAATGATCAAACGATTATGAGCGCAGTTTGCATTCTCACTCCGGTGGTGATCATGGCGTGGCCGGCCTTCAGCGCGGCGGTGGTGGCGGCGGCGGGTTCATTGGGCTGGCAGGTGGCGGTGGAAGTCAACCGCCAGTGCCCCGGCGAGACCGTGCGGCCAAACACCAACTCGGTGCAATTGGAGATCGAGCGCAGCGAGGTGGTGACCCAACAGCTTGGCCGTGACCAGCGGATCGCCGTCGCGCGGGACGGGGTGACGGTGGCCTTCTCGCGCGACGCGCGCGGCAAGGCGACGTTATGCGTGACCGGCCATGGTCAGAGCGATGAGACCCTGCGCACTCTGGGCGAGGAGTTAAGCCAGGCGGTGGTGCAACGATACGTTTACCAGAAGTTGATGGATGAAATGCGGTCGCGCGGCTTCAACGTGGTGGAGGAGGAAGTACACGCCGACCGCTCAATCCGGCTGAGAGTCCGGCATTGGGAGAATTGATCATGCCCCAGCGCGAATTTGAAATCACCATCGGCAAGACGGGCGAGGTGGAGTTGCACGTCAAAGGCATCAAGGGGCGGGGCTGCCTGGAGGTGGTGAAACTCTTTGAGAAAATTGTCGGTGAGCTGAAGGAGCAACAGCCGACGAGCGAGTTTTATGAGCCGGAAGAACAGGTGCAGTTTCGCATAGATCAACGGCATTGAAACCGAACGCATGGCCCGATCTTATATTCCAGAACCGGAATCCCCGTATTATCCGCCGAGGGCGCGGTGGTATTCCGCTTTTTTCAACCGGAGGCGCGGCTGGCGTCATCGTCTGGCGTTGGACCGGCTGAGGCTGCCGGAGGAAGTGAAGATCAGCGGCCTGGCCGCCGGTTTTTTTGTGCCGGGCCTGGCGGTCTGGCTGCGCGGGCCGGTTCTCTGGGGACGCACGGCTTTGGCGGTCAGCGCGGCGCTGATGTTGTTTTTCATGGTGCGGCTGGGATATCCGGCGGCCAATTTGGCGTTCGGTCTGCTGCTTTCTCTGCATGTCACGGGGTTGGTCTATTACTGCCAGCCGCTGCTGGCCGGTGAGCGGTTCCGCTGCCGGCTGGGCCTTACGTTGCTGGCGCTGCTGGCGGTGGGCTTGCTGCTGTATCTGCCGGCGTGCAATTACCTCGTGAACAACCACTGGCTGAGGCCGTTGCGGGTGAATGGCCGGGTCATCGTGGTGCAGCGTCTGGCGCAACCCCGAAGTATTCAACGCGGGGATTGGGTGGCTTACGCGCTGCATGCGGGACAAGAGGGGCCCCATGGCGACGTGGTGCGGGTGGAGGCCGGCATGGGGCTGGGGCGGGTGCTGGCGGTGGCGGGGGACCGGGTGCAATTTGACAAGAATTCATTTTCGGTCAACGGCGACTCCCAGGCGAGCCGGCCGGACATGCCGGAGGCCGGTGAATTCATTGTGCCGGAAAATCATTGGTTCATCTGGCCCAACCTTGATATAAGCGGGCATGGCACGGTCCGGCCGGAAAGCATTAAAAACGCCATTTTGGAACTGGCCAGCGTCAGTGAAACCCAGTATTACGGGAAGCCGTTTCAGCGCTGGTTCGGGCGAAAACAGATTTTACCATGAGCCGTTTCGTCAATTTGGAATTTGAGGACGGGAGCCAGTTGCAGCCGGAGCCCAAGGCGCTGGTCAAGGACGAGGCGTATTATCTGGCCGAGGCGCGGACGGCGTTTGAAACGGGCGCGTTCGAGCCGGCGCTCCGCCATTTCTCGAAGGTGCTGGAATACAACCCCCGGAACACGGCCGCGTGGACCGGGCAGGTGCGGATGCTGATTGAACTGGGGGAATATCGCGAGGCCAAGCTGTGGGCGGACAAGGCGCTGGAGCGGTTTCCCAACGAGCCGGAACTGCTGGCGGCCAAGGCGGTGGCGCTGGGTCGGGGCGGGGATTTGCCGGGGGCGCTGGCCTTTTCCGACGCGTCCATCGAGGAGCGCGGCGACACGCCGTACGTCTGGCTGGCGCGCGGGGATGTGCTGCTGGCACGGGGGGAGACCCGGGCGGAATATTGCTTTGAAAAGGCGCTGCTGCTGGCGCCGCAGGATTGGTTCACGGCCTGGCTGGCGGCGCGCATCCGGTTTTTTTACGAACAATTTGTGCTGGCGCTGAAACTGGTGCAGCGGGCGGTGGAGTTGAATCCCGGGAATTTTTTATTATGGCTCGAACAGGGGCATTGCCAGCAGGCGGTGGGGCTGGTCGGGGCGGCCCAGCTTTCCTTCACCCAGGCGCGGCAGTTGAACCCGCGCAGCGAGGAGGCGGACCGCGCCCTGCACCGGATCACGCAGGCGGGGCTGGTGGGGCGGTTGCGCGGGAAATGGCGGGGACTTTTTAAACGATGAGCACTGAAACCCTGAACCGGCTGATGTCGGCGGTGAATGACTTTGACGCTTCGGACCTGCATCTGGTGGCCGGGGTGCCCCCGGCCTTCCGGGTGAACGGCGAAATCATCATTGCGGACGAGGACGCGCTGACCGAGACGGAGATCACCGAGATGGCCGACGGTCTGATGAACGAGCCGCAGCGGAAAAAGTTCGAGCAGGATTGGGAGCTGTGCATTTCGATTTTGCACAGCGTGGCCGGGCGGGTGCGGGTGACGTTTTACCGCCGCAACAACCACACGGAAATGAGTTTCCGGTTTTGCGGCGAACAGGTGTCCACGCGCCAGGAACTGGGTTTGCCGGAGAAGCTGGATGACCTGGCGCGCAAGCCCAACGGCCTGGTGCTGATCACGGGCCCGACCGGCGCGGGGAAGACGACCACGCTGAATTATCTGGTGGACCTCATCAACAGCGAACGCCGCTGCAAGATTGTGACGATTGAAGACCCCATTGAATTTGTCCACCAGAACAAGCGCGCGATCGTGGTGCAGCAGGAGGTGCTGACGGATGTGCGCTCCTTCAACCGCGCCCTGATCCATGTGCTGCGGCAGGATCCGGACGTGATTGTGGTGGGGGAGATGCGCGATCACGAGGCGATTTCGACGGCGCTGACGGCGGCGGAAACCGGCCATCTGGTGCTGGCCACGATGCATTCGCCCAACGTTTCCCACGCGCTGGAGCGCATCATCGGGGTTTTCGAAGGCGGTTCCCAGCGGCAGATTGTATTGCAGTTGGCCAATGCGCTGCAGGGGATCATCGCGCAGGATCTGCTGCCTTCGGCCGAGCGCATGCGGCGGGTGCTCGCCTACGAGCTGTTGGTGGCCACGGGCGCGGTGCGGAACCTGATCCGGGAAAACCAGTTGCACAACCTGGAGAATGTCATTCAGACGGGACGCAAGGACGGCATGGTGCTGATGGACAACCGGCTCTATGACCTCTACTGCAAGTGCGACATCACCTACGACACGGCGGTGAGCCGGGCGCGCCATCCCGACCAGATCATCCGGCAAAAGGGGTGACCGTAGCAGGTGCGGCCAACCTGGGAAATTACCGGCCTGACGGCCGGTTTTTTATTCCGGGCGGCGCGGCAGCACCGCCCCACCTTGTGAGCAATGGTGGTTGGACGGGGTGGCCGGGTGGTTGCCCGCAAAAGCGGCGGAGGGCCGCCGCACTGCAGGACGCCAGCGTGCTGACGGGGGAATCTTCGCGATGGGTTGGTGATTCTGCCCGGCGGCCAAGGCGGATTATTTTGCAATGGGCGGCGGGACGGGTTTTTCCGCCGTGCCGCGGAGGGCGCGTTCCAGTTGGGTAATGCGATTGTTGAGGCGCTCCAGGATTTTCCGGGTGTCGGCGGGCACGGCCACGCAGTCCTCACAGTGGTGGCGCGTGGCGGGGTTGTCTTTGACGGGATATTCAAACTTTTTGCCGCAGGCCCGACAGGTGCGGGGCCGCTGACCGGAGGTTGGTTTTTCCATGAGAAAGGTTAACGCTGGCGTTTTTCCAAGTCGCGCACAGAGCTGACATCGCCGCCGTCCATGAGCAGACGGCGGTCCTTGGAGCGGGTCTCGCCGACGGCGCTGACGCGGATGGCGGCCTCGTCGGTGACGGGGCATTCGTGTTCGCAGATGCCGCAGCCGATGCACAGGGCCGGGTCCACATAGGGCCGGCGGAGGGTGATGGGGTTGCCGTCGCGCTTGAGGATGGTGACTTCGCGCGAATAAATCGCCTTGGGCGACACGGGGCAAACCTCCTCGCAGACGACGCAGGGGGTTTCCATGGCCCAGGGCAGGCAGCGGCCGTAGTCGTAAAAGGCGGTGCCGAGCTTGACGGGGCCTTCGTCCACAAAGGGGCCGGTGCCGGTTTTTTCCTCGATGGTGATGCGCTGAATGGCGCCGGTGGGGCAGACCTGGCCGCAGAGGGTGCAGTTGACCTCGCAGAAGCCGATCTTCATGTTGAGGATGGGGGTCCAGACGCCTTCGAGGCCGGATTCCATCAGGGCGGGCTGGAGGACGTTGGTGGGGCAGGTGCGGATGCACTGGTCGCATTTGATGCAGCGGTCCAGAAAGTCCTTTTCCTCGACGGAGCCGGGGGGGCGGATGACTTTTTTGTCGTAGTTGCGGTCGCTGGCCCCGGAGGTGCGGCCAAAGGCAAAAAAGCCCAGGCCGATGAGGGTGCCGAGAAAGGCGCGGCGCGCGGGCACGACGGGGGCGGAGACTTCACGCTTGAGCGACGGCAAGAATTTGAAGGAGATGGCACCCTCCGGGCAGTCTTCAATGCAGTTGAAGCAGACAAAACATTCGCTCTTGCGGAGCTGGGTGTGCGGGTCGGAAGCCCCTTCGCAGCTTTTCAGGCAGAGGTCGCAGTCCACGCATTTATGGGGATCACGGTCAATGCGCCAGAGGGCGGCGGTGGAGAGGGTGCCGAGGAACGCGCCGAGGGGGCACAGCACCCGGCAGAAAAAACGGGGGATGAGGACGTTCATGCCAACAAGAAACAACAGCATGAAGCCGATGATCCACGCGCCGACATGAAAATACTGGCGGACATAAACGGAGGAGGGGACAAACAAATTGAGGGCCGGCAGGATGACGGTGCTCATGGAGCGGTGGAACAGGCAGATGGGGTCCAGCCAGCCGATTTGCAGGGTGCCGCCGATGGCTGCGGCAATCATGGCGATGAGGATGACGTATTTGAGCGAATACAATTTTTTATAGCGGTTGGCCTCGATGCGTTCGCGTTCATCGGCGCGGCGTTTGCCGAGCAGCCAGCCAGTAAAATGGTGCAAAATGCCGTAAGGACAGATCCAATTGCAGAAGATGCGCCCGAACAGCAGGGTGGGCAGGATGAGCAGCAGGCTCCACATGAGACCCATGTAAACGGTGTGGGTGGTGATGGCGGTGGCAAAGGCGACGAGCGGGTCGAGTTCGAGAAACAGGGAGACGGGATAGCCCTTGAGGTAGCGCAGGTCGGTGACGAAGACGAAGAACAAAAACAGGCTGAAGAAAAAGACCTGGGCGACCCGGCGGACGTTGCGAAGTTTCAGTAAATCTTTCATTGAGTCGTCAGGCCTGCACCTCTTTGTGGAGGGTCTGCTCCCAGTTGATGTTGCCCAGGCCGCGATCGTGCGCCTTGTGCAGGTAGGTGAGTTCGGCAATGTCCCGTTCGAGCAGGTGCGAATAGCCGTAGGCGTCCACGGACACCATGTCGGTGCCGGCCACGATGGTGTTCATGGGCTTGACGTCGGACAAGCGGCCGCCGGTGGGGCCGTTGCTCATGAGGACGTTCATGCCGTCGAGAATGACAAGGGTGGGCTTCATCATCAGCGCGAAGTCGGAAACGATGCTGTGGATGTGCTGATGGAACTGGTTGCGGCGGCCGCCGAGGAGGCCGTACCAGTTTTTGGTGGTCATGGAGGCATGGCACAAATTGTGGTCCTTGCAGGGGGCGAGGCCGATGACCTTGGTGGCTTTTTTGAACGGGGCGTTGAAGAAGGTCCAGTGTTTCAGAATCTCGCCCTGCAACTGGAGGGGCGCGAAGGAACTGGCTTCGGGATACATCAGGTCCAAGTTCATTTCGGAGGCGACGGCGGTGAGCCCGCTCTTGAGGAAACAGCCGGTGGGTGAATTGATGGGATTATCGGCCACCAAAATTTTGGAAGCCCCGGCCTCCATCACCAATTTGGCCACGGCGCGGAGGGCGTCGGGATGGGTGGTGGCGGCGAGCGCGGGCGGGCGGTCAAAGGCGACGTTGGGCTTGATGACCACCACATCGCCCTTTTGAATGAAACGTCCCATGCCGCCGAGCGCGGTCATGGCGGCGCGGATGGTCTTTTCATGTTCGGTGCCGTGCGCAATGGCCAGCGAGGGGTAAACCTTGCTGGGTTCCAGCGCGTAGTTGGCCAATTGCAGGCCGGTTTCCTTTTCAAAACCGGGGACGAAATGCTTCGGCTGCCAGAGCTTGCGGGCGGCCAGTCCGGCACCGGCGATGAGCGCGCTGGTGAGGCCCAGGCGCAGGAGAAATTCACGCCGGCTGACGGCCTCGCCGGAGTCCGGGCCTAAATCCGCTTGGTTCAAAGAGCTCATAATAAAAGTAAGTTAATCTATTTAACCTATTTAATCTATTCACTTTGTCCCGCCGCGCAAATATTTTTCCACAAAAATCCGCGCCTGGCCGGCGTCGGCGGCATCAAACACGCCGCCCACTTCCCCGGCGCGCTGGTAAACCACCTTCCATTTGCCGAACAACTGGGCGCGGAAAATCCGGCCGCCATTCACGTCCGGCAGCACTTCCGCCTTGCCAAAACGCGCGCAAAAATCCTGAAACGACTGCCAGGCCTTCGCCGCGTCATCCGGGGCGGTGACCATGATGAAAAACGGCAGTTCCGCGCCGCCAGCCTGGTATTTGGCCTGAAACACGTCCTTCAGCGTGGACTGCCCCTGGGCGTTATCCGCCACATAACCGACGCTGCCGGCAATCATGCCCTCGGCCGGCAACCGGCGGCGACCGGCAAGTCCCTGATCGTCGGCGGGCAACACCTGCGCGCGGTTTTGGGCAATGGCCCGGGTTAGCGCCAGGGTTTCCGGCTTTTGATCCGATGCCATGACTTGAACATAGACGGCGCCCTGCCGGAAAAAGTAACCCATTTCTCCGGAATAACCGTCCGGAGCAAAATCCAGCGGGCCGCCTTTGGGATCGCGTTCCAGGGCGTACATGCCGAAGGCATCCACGGGGGAATCGAAGCGGTATTCATACACATCCACGAAGCTGCCGGCGACGGCCGTCACGGAAAACGAGCGGCAGCGCAGGGCCACGACGTTGAAGCCCTGGTAGGCGGGGGCCCGGCCGTCAATTTTTTCGTAAAGATTATCGGAGTTGTAAAATTCGGTGGGCGACATCGGTTTGAGGCCGGGCAGGGCGATTTCCAACGGTTCTCCGGTGGGGGCGGGTGTGGGGGCGGCGGCACCCTCGGCTCCGCCTTCGCCCTCGCCACCGGCGGCCGCCGGAGCGGCGGCGGGGGTGGCACTGGCGTCCGGGGCGGTCTCAGCGGCGGGGGCGGGGGCGGCGACCACGGGCGCGGGGGCCGCTTCGCGGAGGGTGCCGGATTTGCCTTCCACGGCGGCGGCGGTGGCGCTCAGTGAATCGGTGCGGACGGTGTAGAGGTCGGGATTAAAGTGGCGGCCCTTGAAGGCGATGGCGAGGCCAATGCCGGCGAGCAGCAACAGGATGAGCACCGCCGCCGCGCGCTCGACGGAGGGCACCTGGGTGCGGACAAATTGTTTGCGGTTTCCAGCGCGGGGTGGTTTTTCGTTCGCCATGAGATTTTCGATATGGAAAAACCCGACTCAGGCAAAATAACGTTCGGCCCGGCGGATGATTTCGGGATAATCGGTCTTGAACTGGCAGGTGTCGCGCAGGGCCGCGAGGTTGACCCGGGAGGCGTCGCGCTGAGCGGCGGGCAATTGGTGGTAAAGCTCACGGACGCCCAGTTTGCCGTCCTGCTCGTAATAGGTGGTGTAACGGGCGATGTCCAGAAACGCCAAACCGGTCCGGCCGGCATTTTCGTGACAGGCCGGACAACCAGGGCAAAACGTGCGGCGACCGGCCAGCACGGTGTTCCGCAGAAGAACGGTTTGGGCCGTCTTCAAAGGGGTCTTGAAACTGCGCACGGCGGCCACGCTGGATTCCATCTGCCCGGCGTTTTGCATGCTGTTGCAAATGGCGCTGATGCGCGGATCGCTCCAGACGGCGTGCAAGAGGGCCTGATGGGTGGTCAACCCCAGCTTGTCAAATTCCGGCAGCCGCTTGGGAACTTCGAGGGCGTGACGGAGGGTCTTCATCGCGATGAGGCCGATGCCTTTGTCGTGACAGGCGGTGAGGGCGCGGTCAAAAGCATCGCCCGGTGTGAAAAAGGGCGTGTATTGCACCATCACTGCGTCCACAAAACCGCCCTCGGCAGCCGCTTGAATATATTCCGGCCCGCCATGGCATGAGAACCCCACCATCCGGCATTTGCCGGAACTTTTGAGATGGTCGGCCACGCGCTTGAAGGCGTCGCTTTTCGGCCAGTTCACCGAATCAGCGCCATAGACCTTCGGGCAAAGCTGATGGATGAAAAACAGGTCGAGATATTCCGTGTTACAGCGTGCCAGCCGGCGGTCAATCATTTCCAAAAGCTGCCCGGGGCCCTGCAGGGGATAATCCTTGGAGACGAGAAAAAGTTCCTTGCGCCGTTCGGGATGGTTCCTGAGGAATTCGGCGACGTGCAATTCATCATTGCCGTTGCCATATTTTGCGGCGGTGTCGAAGTAACGGATGCCCATGGACCAACTGAGTTCCAGAAAATCCGTGCTGTGCGCCGACATGTCGCCCCCCATGATCAACATGCTGACCGTCGGGCCGTTCCGTCCCAGTTTCCGGGTGGGGACGGGCGGCGAGCCGGCGGCGGGGGCTTTGGCTGGTTCGTCCGCGCGGGCGGTCAGAGCTGAGGCCAAAGCGACGCCCACGGGGGCGGCGAGAGCGCCCCGGAGAAAATCCCGGCGGTTGAGCGTGGATTTTTTGGCGTTCATCCTATTTGGCGGTGAGGTTCAGGCGAAATAGCGTTCGGCGCGGCGGACGATTTCCGGGTAGTCGGTCTTGAAATGGCAGCCGTCGCGCAGGGCGGCAAGGTCCACTTTGGACGCGTCACGGACTTCGGCGGGGAGGGCCTGGTAATATTCGCGGGCCTCGAGATTGCCGTCCTGTTCGTAGTAGGTGACGAAGCGGGCGATGTCGTGGAAGGCAAAGCCGGTTTGTCTGGCAAACGCCTCGCAGGAAGGACAGCCGGTACACATGGTGCGGCGGCCGGCCATAATGGTTTCCTTCAACAACTCCAAGTGGGCGAGTTTGAGGGGGGCCTTGAAGTTGCGGGCGGCGGTGGTGCTGGAGGTCATCTGGTCGACATTGTCAATCATGTTGCAGACGACGGAAATGCGGGGGTCGCTCCAAGTGGCCTGCAGGACGCCCTGATGGGTGGTGAGGCCGAGTTTGTCGAGTTCCGGCAGGCGCTTGGGGACGTCCTTGGTGCTGCGCATGGTTTTCATGGCGACGAGGCCGATGCCGGCCTTGTGCGCGGCGTCAATGGCGAGATCCAGCGGGCCGCCCTTGGCGTAAAACGGATTGTATTGGAGCATGATGATGTCAATGAACCCGCCCTGGGCGGCGGAGTTCAAATAATCCACGAGGCGGCCGTCGTGGCAGGAGAAGCCGACCATTTTGACTTTGCCGGAGCTTTTTAATTGTTCGGCGACTTTTTTGTAGGCGTCGCTTTTGGGCCAGTTGATGGAGTCTTCGCCGTATTCGCGGGTGCCGAGGCCGTGAATGTAAAAGGCGTCGAGATAAGTGGTGCCGAGGGCGGCGAGCCGTTTATCAATCATGGTGAGCAGGGGCTCGGTGCTGCCGTGGGGATGATCCTTGGAGACGAGGAAGATTTCCTTGCGGCGTTCGGGGTATTTGGCGAGCCACTGGCCAATGATGACTTCCGACTGGCCTTTGAGGTAACAATCGGCGGTGTCGAAATAGCGGATGCCCATGGACCAGGCGATGTCCAGATAGTCGGGACTGAGGGCGCCCATCATGCCGCCCATGCAGAGCATGGTGACGCGGGGGCCGTCTTTGCCGAGCTGGCGGCGGGGGAGGACGTCGGCGTTGGCGGCGGCGGGCGCATCGGCGGCGCGGGCGGAGGAGGTCAAGAGCGACGGGGCGGCGGCGAGGGCCACCGGCAGGGTCATGGCGGACTTGAGAAAATTCCGGCGTGAACCGGTGAATTGGTTTGCTTTCATAAACATCGGTTTAACAAAGGTTTATATTTAAGTTAACGCATGCGGCTGCAAGCGGTACCGGGAAATTGATACGTTTGCCCGTTGTTAGGACGCAGTGATGCGCAAAAGGTTACAGGGACGGCGAAAGGGGTGAGGGAAGACGGGGAATTTGAAAAAATTAATTGATCCTTTGCGATCCGTTGCGTTCTTTTGCGTGTCGGCCCGCGTTTTTGTCAAACCGCCGGGGGGCGCAGGCGGCAAAATTCCACATTCCAAAATCCAAAAGGCAAGGAAACGGACCGCAGGGCGATTTGGTGGGCTGCACCTTGCAGGTAACTTGGGCGGGCGTACCGCCGGGTTCCCAACCGGCGGGCTGGTCCGTGGGGCGGGCGCGCCAGGCTGGCGAACGGTCTGCGGGTTGGGAAACCCGCGACACGGCAGACTTGGAAGTCTGCGGTACGAAGGGAACGCCTCTGCCCCACCCCGATCAGGCCGGGGTTCCACCCGGCACCGCCAACGGGCGGTGAATATGTCAAAGAACACGGAGGGACTCCAACCCTCCGCTGCTTTCGGCCCGGAGCCGCAAGCCTGGCAAATCATGGGCGATCCCATGAGCCGGTGAGAAGATGGCACAGGTGGTCAGACATGGATAGTCCAACTGGATACCATTTTTAAGGGCAGGCGCCCAACCGGAGGGAGAATGGTTTGGCTGGCGGGTGGCGGGAGGGATGGCCGGCCGGAACCGTTCGATTGGCCGGCGCACGGCGGGACGAGGAGGCGGCGTGAACACCGCGCTCCGCGCCGTGCGCAGACGGGTGCGCGCCGGTTTCCGCCGATGGGCGGCAATTTGGCCGTCCAGCCGGCGGGCGGGCCGAGTGCCGCGAGGAGCCTGAAAACTATTCATAACTACTTCTAGTTGAACTGGTTACAAAGGCTCATTAAGGCCGGGGCGGGATCATTCCGCTTGACAATAAACGGGGTGCCGGATAAATTTTCCCCACCGTAGGAGGCTCCTTCGAACCAAGGGAGTGGGCGGCAAAAAACCAATTTACGACCCAGGCACACAACACATTTAAACGAATAAATTTATGAAGTTTACGACCAAATCGAACACCAAAACCAGCGTCAAAGCAACGGGCAAAGCGAGAAAAGCCGCGGCGCTCACCCCGGAAGCCAGTGCGGTGGAAGCCAGCCATTCCACCCCCAGTGCGGCCAAGGTGAAGACGGCTCCGGCAACGACGGCCCCGGTAACGCCGGTGGTTCCGGCGGGTGTCAAAGCCACGCCGCCCCCAGAGAGCATCGCCACCCGGGCCTACATGCTTTGGGAACAGGCCGGCCGGCCGCAGGGGCGGGATTTGGAGTACTGGCTGCTGGCGGAAGCGCAGCTTAAGAGCGTGGCCGCCCATTGAACAGGGGCGGGCGGCCAGCGAGGGCATGGGGATGAGCGGTCGCGGCCAGGGGGCCGGCTTTCTGTGGCGTTCAAAGTGCATAAAATCAGATGAATGCCCAGTGGTGGGGCCAGTGAACATGGCGGCAAACCTGAATGATGGCGAGCAGGACGAGCAGGATGAGGGCCGCCCCCATGACGATGGCAACAATGTCATGCCTCGTCTTTTCGGTAATCCGAGGGGTTTTCATAGAGCGCAGGCGGCTCAGGAGGCCTTCCGGGCCGGGGCTGCCGCTGGATGGTGTTCAAGACTTTTCGGACGGTGGCAATTAATTTCTCCGGGCCCTCCTGTTTGGAGGTAAAGCCGGCGGCGCCGGCGGCGAAGGCCAGCCGTTGGCTGCGGCGCAGGTTGAACATGGTGCTGGCGACGACGGGCAGCGCCGGGCTTTGGGCATGCAACTGCCGGATGAGATCCAAGCCGCTGGTGGACTTGAGTTGGAGATCGGTCAGCACGAGGTCCGGGCGGAGGGTGGCAATGGCGGCGAGGCCCTCGGGGGCATCCTCGGCCTGACCACACACGGCCAGATCGGGCTCGCGTTCGAGGGCGTCGACGATGCTGCGGCGCATGAGGCCGTGGTCATCAATGACAAACACGCGGTGTTTTGACGGCGCGGGTTCGAGGGCGGCGGCGGGCGAGGCGGCGGAGTTTGGCATGGCGCGGGGCTTAGTTGGAGGACAGGTGACTGCGATATTCGGTGGGGGTTTCGCAGGCGACGGTCCGGAAGGCGCGGTTGAAGTGGGCGAGGGATTGGAAGCCGACCTCGTAGGCAATTTCGCTGATGCGGTATTTGGGATTAAGCAAGAGGTGCATGGCCTTCTCGACGCGGACGCGGGTGACGTATTTGGTGTAATTAAGCCCGGTGACTTTTTTGAAGGTCTTGCAAAAGTAGAAGGAGCTCATGCCGGCCTGTTGCGCCACGACGGTGAGGGAGATTTCCTCCTGGAAGTTCGCCTCGATGAAGCGGCGGGCGCGGGTGATCTGTTCGGGTTCGGCGTTTTCCCGCTGCAACATGATTTGGTTGGCGAGGGCGCCAAGCTGGTCGGCAAAGAACTGGAGCAGGCGCACTTGGGCCGTGTATTCGGCCTGGGGGACGACGGGGGTGGCCTCATAGCAGCGCGTGACGGCGGCCGGGTCCGGGTGGAGCCCCCACGCGGCCAGTTGTTTGAGCACGCTGCGGGTTTGTTGCGGGGTGGGTGGTTTGAAGAAGACCTGACCGGTCTGGAGGAAGGCGACGGTCTCCTGGCCGACGAGCACGCGCAGGGCGGTTTCGTTGATGCCGAAGGCACATTTCGTGGTACAGGGCACGCCATTGGCGCCGTCGCAAGCTTGCTGCTGCATTTGCAGGCAGGCGGAGCAGGAGTGGTTGGACCGGGACATGAGGGCGCAGAAATCGTTTTGGCGCGGGTCGCCCTGGTGGGCAAGCTGCCAGCCTTCCACGGGGCGGAGGGTCAGGGGCAGGCCGGTGGCGTCGCGGAAGGCTTTTTGATATTCACGGTAGGTGGCGGAGGCGGCGAGCGTTTCGACCAGTTTTTGATTGTGGCCGGCCCCGGAGGGCGGACCGGCCGGGGCGGGATTGAATTCCCGCCGGCCGGCCCCGGCGAGCGGGGGCGCACCGGGCGGCAGGGGTTTGAGCGCGACGGGGGCCGGCGCGGTGGCGTGGGCAAAGTCAACCTGAACAGATGTTGCATTCATGGGAACAAGATTAGCCCATCCCGCCGGGCGAAACCATTGGCGGGAAAGACCAGCGCAAATAGGGCCGGGCGGTGGAACGAATAGGGCGCGGTGGAAGCGGCGGATAAGCAAAATGCTGATGGGGGGGCGGGAAATTTCAAAAATCAAAAAGCCAAAATTCGGGGCAAGACGCCGAATTTGACCGCGGATTTCACGGATTAACACGGATGGGGAAAAGACCAAAGCGGGAAAGTTGTTCACCGTCGGCGCGGCCGAGCTCGCGGCGGCTCGCCGCCCCGCCGGTTGAATAACTCTGGGAATCGTATCAGCGGAAAGACGGGATTCCAAACCACAGAGCGGAGAAAAGGCGGGGATGCTTAACCGCAAAGATCGCAAAGAGGAAAAAGGCTGCCCACAAATCTCACGACCAAAGCTGGCGGATGGGAAAGCCGAGCCCGCCCCAGCAGGTCGCCGTCAGAATGGGAATATGCAAATAGCAAGAACCGTTTATGAATTCACGAAAGATAAGTCCGGTCTATAGTTTGACCCCTTTATTGTTTTTCATTCTGTCAACCGACTTTTTTTGAAAGTCGATTTTACCGGGCTGACGCCCGCTTTTAATTCGATTCAGAAACTAACTCCCAGCCGCAAACATATAAATATCAAGAACCGACCCGTTTACGACCCGTTTACGTCCTGGCGGAGCGCGGTCCCGCGCTTTGCAGACGGAGCGTGGGTCTGTGATCCGCA
>CAZUBG010000006.1:0-61217 GCA_964618545.1 uncultured Bifidobacteriaceae bacterium
ATGTGCGTGCCGATACCGCCGCTTTTCTTCGCTTTACCACTGCGCCAGATGATGCTGCCCTTTTGTGCGCGTTTACCGGTTATTTCACAAATATTTGCCATAAAATCTTTCGTTAAAGAGTTGTGGATTTTAGCAGTGCCAGCGAGGGTTGCAAGCTCTATTTCCGGAAATTCTGCGTGCCTTTCCGCCGGGGCCGCCCCATACTGGGGGTTCAATTTATGGCCACCATCAAACCTTTTGCCGCCCTGCGACCCCAGCCCGAGCTGGCCGCCCGCATTTGCGAACTGCCCTATGATGTCATGTCCTCGGCCGAAGCCCGGCAGGTGGCCGCCGGCAATCCGCTGAGTTTCCTGCATGTGAGCAAGCCGGAAATAGACCTGCGGCCGGAAACGGATGTGCATGACCCGGAGGTGTACGCCCGGGGCCGGCGGAATTTCGTGGACCTGATGGCGGAGGGGGCGTTGCAGTTGGACGCCCGCCCGAATTTTTATTTGTACCGGCAAATCATGGGCCCGCACGCCCAGACCGGCCTGGTGGCGGTGGCGGATTGCGGGGAATACCTGGCGGGCATCATCAAAAAACATGAGCTGACCCGGGTGGACAAGGAGGATGACCGCGTCAAGCACATTGAGACGCTGAATTCGCAGACGGGCCCGGTGTTTCTCACCTATCGCGCCGTGCCGGAATTGGACGCGCGGTTTGCCCGGCTGGCGGCGGGGACGCCCGCCGTTGATTTTACCGCCCGGGACGGGGTCCGGCACACCGCGTGGGTGGTGGCGGAAGGCGGGGACCAGGTGTTCATTGAACAGGCATTCGCCCGCATCCCGTTTCTCTACATTGCCGACGGCCATCACCGCAGCGCCGCGGCCGCGCGGATTTTTCAGTCGCGCCAGGGGGCGGGGCACAGCGGGCGTTTTCTGAGCGTGATTTTTCCGCACAACCAGATGCAGATTCTGCCGTACAACCGCGTGCTGAAGGATTTGAACGGTCTCACGCCGGAGGCGCTGCTGGAGCGGTTGTCCGATGTTTTTGAGATCAAGTCGCCGGGACAGCCCCGGCCCGCCGGCAAGCATGAACTGGGTTTTTACCTGCAACGCAAATGGCACACGCTGAATTTCCTGCCCCGCCTCACCGCGACGAAGGATCCCATCGGGCAATTGGACGTGACCTTGCTGCAAGAGAATGTGCTGGCGCCGTTGTTCAAGATTAACGATCCGCGCACGAGCAACCGCATCAATTTTGTCGGCGGCATCCGGGGCGCGGCGGAGTTGGAAAAACTGGTCAACGGCGGTGAATACGCGTGCGCCTTCAGCCTGTTTCCGACCAGCATTGAGGACTTAATGGCGATCGCCGACGCCGGGGGCATCATGCCGCCGAAGAGCACCTGGTTTGAGCCCAAGCTGCGCGACGCCATGTTCTGCCACATGATATAGGGACCCCGCGCCGTGCCAATCAACCGTCTCCAGCGCGGTTTACGGGCCACCTTTTTGGGGATGGCCGTGAATGTGGCGTTTGCCGCCGTCAAATTATTGGCCGGCATTGCGGGGCATTCCCACGCGCTGATGGCGGATGCGGTGGAATCCTTTGGGGATATTTTCAGCTCGCTCATTGTCTGGCGGGGGTTGGTGGTGGCGGCCGCCCCGCCGGATGAGGATCATCCCTACGGCCACGGCAAGGCGGAGCCGATTGCCGCCGCGATTGTTTCGGCGATGCTGCTGGGTTCGGCCCTGTGGATCGCCCTCCAGGCGTTCATGGAACTGCACCGGCCGCACGTTGCGCCCGCGCGCTTCACCCTCATCGTCCTGCTGGTGGTGATTCTGGTGAAGGAACTGTTATACCGCTTTGTCTCCCGGGAGGGCGGGGCGGTGCACAGCGCGGCGATGAAAGCCGATGCGTGGCATCATCGCAGCGACGCCATCACCTCGGTGGTGGCGGGGATTGGCATCAGTGTGGCGCTGCTGGGCGGGAAGGGGTTCGAGGCGGCCGATGATGTGGCGGCCATCGCCGCCGCCGCCGTGATCGCGTGGAACGGCTGGCATTTGTTGCGACCGGCGCTGAACGAACTCATGGACACGGCCCCCAGCCGGGAGCTGATTGATGAAATTCGCGTGATTGCCGCGCAGACCCCCGGGGTGGCGGACGTGGAGAAGTGCAACGTCCGCAAGGCGGGCTACCAGTATTTTGTGGACATGCATGTGGAGGTGGACCCGCTGATGACCGTGCAGCGCTCGCATGAAATCGCACATCTCGTGAAAAACCGGGTTCGGCAACAGTTGCCCCTGGTCTGCGACGTGCTGATCCACATTGAGCCAAATCGTCACGCCGAGACGGCCAAAGCTTGAGGAGGCGGTTGGCCGGCTCCCGGCTTTGGGAAAAGATTTTTTGCTAATTTTGGCAAGTTGTGCAAGATTTCACCGTTGTCGGCATAGAGGCAGGCAGGCAGGATTACAAGGCAGGCAGGATGACACACATAAGGACCGGGCCTTGGCATCCCGGGACATGAACCATGAAAATGAGCGCTCCAACCCGATGGCCGGGAACGGCCTTCACCCTGATTGAACTGTTGGTGGTCATTGCGGTCATCTCCATTCTGGCGGCGATGCTCTTGCCGGCGTTGAGTTCGGCCAAACAGCGGGACTGGACCACCAGTTGCATTTCCAACCTTCATCAAATCGGGCTGGGCATGGGCATGTTTGCCAGTGACAATGGTGAATATTACCCCGAATCCGGCACGACGATTTATTGGGGAACCAATGACGCAGCGCCTCCCAACGGGTCGGGAAAGCCCGGTTGGATGGAGCAAATATTCCCCTACACCGCCAGCACGAATGTGTACCGGTGCCCGGGGAACGTGCAACTGCCGGTGGCGGAACAGGGGCCGTTTAATTATTTCAACGGCTGCAACGCGGCGTTTGGCGCGGCCGGCACCTATGCGGCGGTTAACGCCTCGCTGATCCGGTTTCCGGCGGCCTATGTGTTGAGCGGGGACACGGCGGGCATCAAAAGCACGACCGGAACCCTGACCTTTGATCCGCTGGATGCCGACAAGGACGATTATACGCAGAATTGCGTCGGGGGCGCGGCCAATGCCGACATCACCGAAACCTGGCAGATTCACAGCGGGGGCCAGAACATCCTGTTCGCCGACGGTCATTCCAAGTGGTATCGGGGCTACAATGCGAATGAAATGACCTTCGGATACGCCGTGATGACCAATTGGGTTCATTATTAGCAAATTTTGGATTGCCATTCATCCACACAAAGGAGAAAGTTGCAGAATTGCAACCAAAGTGTTATTGTGCGGATGAACGCATGAAACAGTCCAAACACGAACAAGTTCAGGCAACGGCGTTCACCTTGATTGAATTGATGGTGGTCGTCGCCATCATCGCGATCCTGGCTTCGTTGGTATTGCCGGCGTTGAGCACGGCCAAGCAGCGTGCATGGATGGTCAGTTGCAATTCCAATCTTCATCAGATTGGCCTGGGCATGAGAATGTTTGCGGATGAGAACAGCGAATATTATCCGGAGTCCGGCGGGGGCGACCTTGCCTGGGGGAGCACCGACCCCACCACCGGAAAAGCCGGCTGGATGCAGCAGATTTTCCCCTTCACCCAAACCACCAATGTTTATCATTGCCCGGGCAATGTGCAACTGCCTCCGGATCAACAGGGACCGTTCAATTATTTCAATGGCTGTAATGCGGCGTATGTTGAAAACGGCACTTATGCCGCAGTCAACATGACCGAGATCCATTTCCCCTCGGCCTATGTGCTGAGCGGTGACACGGCGGGAATCCTCTCCCCGGACGAGCAAAACAACCAGACCGAACTGGCTGCCCCATTCGGTTCCTTGGATGCGGACAAGAATGATTACCTTCAGAATTGTGTCGGCGGGGCGACCAATGGCACACCCTATGAACTCTGGCAGATTCATAATCGCGGCCAGAACATCCTCTTTGCCGACGGCCATTCCAGATGGTACAAGGGCTTCGATGTGACCGAAATGACCTTCGGCTATGCCACCATGTCCCACTGGGTGGATTACGAAAGCAGCAGCACCGCCACCAGCACCCAATAAATTTACCCGCCGGTCGCATTTTCTTTTTGCACCGGCGGCCTCCGGGCGGTTAAATGTCCCTTCATGAAAATTGTATTAGCTTATTCCGGCGGACTCGACACCTCGGTGCTGTTGTCCTGGATCAAAGAAAAATATGACAATGCCGAGATGATCGCGTTCTGCGCGAATGTCGGGCAGGACGATGAACTGGACGGTCTGGAAGCCAAGGCCAAAAAGACCGGCGCCTCCAAGATCTACATTGACGACCTGCAGGAGGAGTTCGCCCGCGATTTCATCTATCCGATGATTCAGGCCGGGGCGATTTACGAGGGCCAGTATTTTCTGGGCACGAGCATTGCTCGGCCGCTCATCGCCAAGCGCATGGTGGAAATCGCCAAAAAGGAAAAGGCGGACGCCATTGCCCACGGGGCCACCGGCAAGGGCAACGATCAGGTGCGCTTTGAACTCACCGCCGCCGCCCTGGCGCCGGATTTGCAGGTCATCGCCCCCTGGCGCGATGAGCGGTACCGCAGCGAATTTCCAGGCCGTCAGGAAATGATTGACTACTGCGCCAAGCACAAGATCCCCGTGCAGGCGAGCGCCAAAAAACCGTTCTCCATGGACCGCAATCTGCTCCATATTTCCTATGAGGCCGGCATCTTGGAGGATCCATGGTTTGACGCCGGAGATTTGAAAAACCGCAGTTATTTCACCACGCTTTCAGTGCTGCCGGAAGACGCCCCGAACAAGCCCGAGTTTGTGGAACTGGAGTTCGTGCAGGGCGACTGCGTGGCCGTCAACGGCCGGAAACTCACCCCGCTGGGCGTCATGCAGACGCTCAACAAACTGGGTGGCAAACACGGTGTGGGCCGGGTGGACATGGTGGAGAACCGTTATGTGGGCATGAAATCGCGCGGCGTTTATGAGACCCCCGGCGGTGCCATCCTGCAATTCGCCCACCGCCAGATCGAGAGCCTGACCATGGACCGGGAAGTGATGCACCTGCGCGACTCGCTGATTCCGAAATATGCCGAACTGGTGTATTACGGCTACTGGTTTGCGCCGGAACGGCTGGCGTTGCAGGCGCTGGTGACCGAGAGCCAGAAGAACGTCACCGGCACCGTGAAAGTGAAATTGTACAAGGGCGGCATCATCGTTTGCGGCCGCAAATCCCCGGTGAGCCTGTACAACCCGCACATCGCCACCATGGAAGCCGACCCCACCAAAGCCTACAACCAGGACGATGCCACGGGCTTCATCCGGTTGAACGCCCTGCGCCTCAAGGTCGCGGCGAAGGTTCACGCGAAGAAGAAGTAAGTTTTTCACGCCAGCCTGCGGCGCAGGCCTCAGGCTGGCGGTTTGTTTCGCCCATCCGATGTTGGGGTGATATTCTGGTCAGAATGTCGTGCTTGGCAACGATTTGAGCATGGTTGGTTTCAGTGATAAATGCCGTCAACCAAACCGGGGGGCAGACTGTTCTTGTGGACAGGGAAAAAATCAACGATCAAAATCACCTGATTTAGCAGACCGCGGCTGATTTTTATGGAACGTCCACGGCAAGGCTTCACCCTGGTTGATCTGCTGTTGATCATCCTCACCCTTGCCATTCTCGCGGCCTTGATCACAATGAGAACTTCACCCGGGAAACAGGCGGAAATCATCAAGGCCAGAATTGAAATGAGCGCGCTGGTGCAGGCGATTGAGGCCTACGATCAGGCGTACGGCCACTTCCCGGTTTCAGCGGCGGTCCTGCAGGCGGCTGGCAGCGGAGATGTTACCTGCGGTTCCATCATCCCGGCCCCCATCGCCGCAACCAAAATCGGTACCTTGGTAAACAACAGTGTGGTTTCAAATTCCGAGGTCATTGCCATCTTGATGAACCTCACCAATTTCCCCGGAAACCAAGGGGAGTTTACGGCAAACACAAACTATCTCCTAAATCCACAGCGGATCATTTTCCTGAGCCCTCATTTGGCGGCTGATACGGTATCACCGGGGGTCGGTCTGGATCTGGTCTACCGGGATCCTTGGGGAACCCCGTATTTTGTCACGCTGGATTTGAATCGCGACGGACAATGTAATGATGTTTTTTATGGCCAGCAGGGTGTCTCCCAGCAAAATGGAACCGGATCGAACGGTTATCATGGGTTGGTCAACAATGTTGATGCGGGCGGCAACGGAAACCATTTCCAATATCATGGCAAGGTCATGGTCTGGTCAGCCGGGCCGGATAAGAAGATAAAGCAGGGGACCGGAACCAGAACTCCAGCGAACCAAGCTGAAAATAAGGATAATGTCCTGAGCTGGGAATAATTCGCCGCACAATCACGGCTGATCCCCCCGGTCAAATGCGTCCGGCCCGGTCGTTTTAAAAAGCGTTTGCGGAGACTCCCAGCGCGGCGATTTTCCGTGGTGAAAAGCCGGCGTTTTCCCCGCTTGGCATTGCGTGGTTTTTTGCTATGTTGGGCCGATGGAACTCTTTCACCGCATACTTAAAATTGCCGTTGAAGGCAATGCTTCGGATATCCACATCAAAACCGCCACGCCGGTCATCTTCCGCATCAACCGCGAACTCATCGCCGTCGAATGCCCCTATCCCACCATTGAATGGATGAACAAAGTTGTGGAAACCATCACCCCCGTGCATTTGAAAAAGCGCCTCGAGGAGGAGCGGGAGGTGGATTTTTCGTATTTTCTGCCGGAGATCGGCCGTTTCCGCACGAACCTGTTTCAACAGCGTGGGCAGTGGTGTTTTGCCATGCGTTATGTGCGGAACAACGTCCCCAGTTTTGAGCAACTGGGTCTGTTGCCGCAGATCAAAACCATTGCCGAAGAGCAACGCGGGATTGTGCTTGTGGCCGGGGCCACCGGTTCCGGTAAATCCACCACCCTCGCCGCCATGGTGGAACATGTCAACAGCAATTTCAAACGCCACGTTATCACCCTTGAGGACCCCATCGAATTTGTCTTTGAAGACAATCAATGCGTCATCGAACAGCGCGAAGTGGGCCTCGACACCCAGTCCTTTCATCACGCCCTCAAGCATGTGCTGCGGCAGGATCCCGACATCATCATGATTGGCGAAATGCGCGACGACATCAGTTTCGCCGCCGCCATGAGTTCGGCGGACACCGGCCATTTGGTGATTTCCACCCTCCACACCACCACCGCCGCCCAATCCGTCACCCGCATCCTGGATTTTTTCAAGGCCGAGGAACGCGAGCAAATCCGCCGCCAGTTGGCCGGCACCCTGCGCGCCGTCATCTGTCAGCGCATGGTTCCCTCCCTCAACGGCAAAATGGTCCCCGCCATGGAAATTATGATTAATTCCCCCATGGTCCGCAAACTCATCGAGGAAAACCGGCTGGACAAACTCTCCGCAGCCATTGAAACCGGCGCTGATGACGGGATGATTTCCTTCAATCAGTCCCTCTTTAATCTGGTCAAAGCCGGCAAGGTCTCCGAGAAGGAAGCCCTCGCCAAAGCCTCCAATCCGCAGGCGCTCGAAATGAATTTCAAAGGCATCTTCCTCAACGAAGGAGGTCGGATTCTCGGCTAATCGGGCGAACGAGCGGGTATCGGGGTAAAGTTTGTTTGACATAACGCCCACTCCGCTTATCGTATTTACAATGCGCGTATCAAAAAAGACTGATTATGCCCTGCGTGTCATGTTCACGCTGGTGGACCATTTTGGCGGCGCGCCCATCCCCATTCGGGAACTCGCGCGCCGCAACGATGTTCCCAAACGTTTCCTCGAACAAATCATGCTCGACTTGAAGGCCCAGGGCTGGGTCTCCAGCACCGCCGGCATTCGGGGCGGTTACGTTTTGGCCAAAAACCCCCATAAAATCACCATGGGGGAGATCGTCCGTCACTTCGATGGCATCCTGGCTCCCATTGATTGCGTCTCGGTCACCGGCTACAGCCGCTGCACCCAGGAATCCGTATGTCGCTTTCGCCGGGTCTTTCTCGACGCCCGCAATTATGTGGCCGGCGTAATGGATCGGTCCACGCTGGGGGATGTCGCCAAAATTTTGCCCGTTTCCAAACAGGAGGTTTCCGCGGGTTTCACTTGGGGCGAAGGTATTTAATAATAAAAGGCATAAGAAATTGTTGACAAGGTGATTTTTTTAAGGATAATGACGACACGATGAGTCGTTAATCAAACAAACAACACATTTGAATGAAACAACCTAACCTCAAACTAAATTATTGGATCGTGGCCTCCGTGCTGAGCGTTCCTATCTCTGAACCCATCTTCGCCGACGAGGCTGCTGACATCGCGGCTTTGAAAGGCCAGATTGAGGAGTTGGACCAAAAAGTCCGCATTTTGGAGCGGCATCAGGAATTGGAACAGGAGAGCGCCACCAACAACGCCAATGCTTTGCCGCGCATCACGGTGGGAGCAAATGGGTTTCTTTTTGCCTCGGCCAACACCAACTTCGCCGTCGCCATTCATGGCGTGTTGCAGATGGACACCCGAACGTTCGAAAACGATGACCATGTTCCGGGCAGCAGCGGTTTTTTGTTGCGCCGCGCCCGCCCGATTATCACCGGCACCGTGTATCATGACTTTGATTTTAATTTCACCCCCGATTTTGGCAACGCCGCCCCGGGCGCGACCAGCGCCACGCCCACACCAACCATATATGATGCCTACCTCGATTATCGTTACTCCCCAGGATTGCAGTTCGAGGCTGGCAAATTCAAAACCCCGATCGGTTTGGAACAATTGCAGGCGGATGCGAACCTCCAGTTTAACGAACGTTCCCTGGTCACCGATCTGGTGCCCAACCGCGATCTGGGCTTTGAACTGCACGGAGACCTGGGTGGCGGAGTGGTCAGTTACGCCGCCGGGGTGTTTAACGGGGTGGGTGATGCCCGCAATACCAGCAACTACAGTTTTCAGGACAACCGTGAGTTTGACGGCCGCCTGTTTGCCCTGCCGTTCAAAAACTCCGCCCAACCCGCGTTGAAAAATCTTGGTGCGGGCCTGGCCGGCGGATGGGGGCAGGCGTCCATCACCAATACGCTGGGGTTGCCCAACACCACCGGGGGCACCCTGGGAGGTTTTACGACGGACGGACAACAACAGTTTTTTGCCTACAATCCAGCCTCGCAATATGGTCTGGTCACGGCTTATGGCACCCATTGGCGTCTGTCCCCCCAGGCCTCTTATTATTACGGACCCTTTGGGCTGCTCGGCGAGTACGCGATTTCCGATCAGGGCGTGCAAACCATCGGCACCACTTCCAGACACTCCGCCAATTTGGAAAACACCGCTTGGGAAATCTCCGGCGGCTGGGTGCTCACCGGCGAAGACGCCTCCTTCAACGGCGTGACCCCAAAGCATCCCTTCGACCCCCGCAATGGCGACTGGGGCGCCTTCCAAGTCGTCGCTCGTTACGAGGAACTCAATGTTGACCCGGCGGCTTTCCCGTATTTCTCCAATCCGGCCACTTCCGCTTCCGCCGCCCAGGCTTGGGCGGTGGGCTTGAACTGGTATCTGAATCGCAATATCCGGGCGGATGTGAGCTTCTCCCGCACCACCTTCACCGGTGGCGGCACTTCGGTTGCCACCAGCGCGCCCGGCAGTGTGAGCAGCCATCCTGAGGATGTCTTTTTCACCCGCTTGCAACTGGCTTTTTGATGTGTCTCAACCATTTACCAATCGATTAATCATTATGACTGACAAAACATTCGCACTGCTCACCGGAATCCTCGGGGCAACGCTGTTGCTGGGGGCGGGTCTCCGGGCACCGGCAGCGGAAATCAAACTGCTGAACGTCTCCTACGATCCCACCCGCGAACTCTACGCTGACTACAACACCGCCTTCGCCAAATATTGGAAGGCCAAAACCGGGGATGATGTCATCATTTCCCAATCCCATGGCGGCTCCGGCAAACAGGCTCAATCGGTCATCAACGGACTTGCCGCCGATGTCGTCACCCTGGCCCTGGCTTACGACATTGACGCCATTGCCCAGCAGGCCGGCACGCTGCCGGTCAACTGGCAAAAACGCCTGCCGCACAACAGCACGCCCTACACCTCCACCATTGTCTTCCTCGTGCGCAAGGGCAATCCCAAGCACATCAAGGATTGGGACGATGTCGTCAAACCCGGCATTTCCGTCGTGGTGCCCAACCCCAAGACCTCCGGCGGGGCCCGCTGGGCCTACCTCGCTGCCTGGGCCTATGCGCTGGATAAATATGGCCATGACGACGCCAAGGCGAAGGAGTTTATCACCAAACTGTATAAAAACGTGCCCGTCCTCGATTCCGGCGCGCGCGGCGCCACCACCACTTTTGTCGAACGCGAGATTGGCGACGTCCTGCTGGCTTGGGAGAACGAGGCCTATCTGGCGGTCAAACAGTATGGCGCCGCCAAATTTGACATTGTCACCCCGTCCCTGAGCATCCTGGCGGAACCTCCGGTCGCCGTGGTGGATAAAACCGCCAAAAAGCACGGCACCACCACGGTGGCGCAGGCCTATTTGGAATACCTGTATTCCGACGAAGGCCAGCAAATTGCCGGGCGGAATTATTATCGTCCGCGCGACCCGAAGATTGCCGCCCAATATGCCGCCCAGTTTCCCCCGCTGAAACTTCAAACCGTTGACGAAGTGTTTGGCGGCTGGCAAAAAGCCCAGGCCACTCACTTTGCCGATGGAGGGGTCTTTGACCAAATCTACACGCCCCACTAATTTCCAACCCCAATAATGCCATGACCACCACCGTGCCTTCGTTCAACCCAACCGCCCCCGTGTCAACCGCCCGCCGCCGTTCCCTGGCCGACCTGCTCGCCCCGCTGGATCAAATCGCCACCACTTCAGCGAATCTCGTCGTCAACCGCGAGGCGCGCTTTGACTGCGCCGGTGACAGTTACCAAATCCCGCGCTATCTCTTCGTCGGACCCAAGGGCGGCGACACCCCCATTCGCCTGGGGATTTTCGCCGGAGTCCACGGGGACGAGCCCGAGGGCTGCCACGCCCTGGTCCAATTCATCAAACTGCTTGACGCCAGGCCCGAGCTGGCCACCGGTTATTACCTCTCGTTTTATCCCGTGTGCAATCCCACCGGCTTTGAAGACGGCACCCGCCTGTCCCGGAACCGGAAGGATTTGAACCGCGAATTCTGGAGGAATTCCCAGGAGCCCGAGGTGAAGCTGTTGCAGGCCGAACTCAACGCCCACTCGTTTCAGGGAATCATCTCGCTGCACACGGACGATACGAGCGACGGATTTTATGGCTTCGTGCGCGGGGCCACGCTGACGAAGCATCTCATTGAACCCGCACTGCGGGCGGCGGAAAAGTTTCTGCCCCGGGAACGGCGGAGCGTCATTGACGGGTTCACCGCCCGCAACGGCGTGATCCGCGATTGCTACGACGGGGTGTTGAGCGCCCCGCCCAAATCGCGGCCGCAGCCCTTTGAAATCATCCTGGAAACGCCCCGCACGCCCCCTGAATATTTGAAGGTGTGCGCGCTGCTCCTGGCGCTGCAAACCATTCTGGTGGAATACCAAAAGTTCATCGCTTACGCCCCGAACCTGTGAGGCCGGCCGGAGGGGGCGGGATTGGCGGGGGGCAAAACAGTGCCAAATCCCGCCGTGGGAAAAAAATTTGGGGGGTATTTTTCGTTACCTAGTAACGAACCCGGGTGATCAATTTACCTGACATGATTGGCAAGGTGTTGGTGTTGAGGAGGTTAGGTGGCGTCAAAGAATAGTGACATGGGCGGGCGTTTTACGTTACTGAGAAACACGACCAGTGCGCTGTGGGATACGGTCCAGGAGGGCCAACCGATTGGAGCGCGGGGCGGTGACCCAATGCCGACAGGAGCTCAAGGGGTGTGGTTGGCGCCAAAACGCGGGTTATCCTTGCCAAACGGGGTGGTTCCGGGGAGAGTTGCCGGGTATTGCGGGTGGCGGGACGGACCGAAGGGTCTGCGGATTGCCAATCCGTGATACAGCCGACTGCCAGTCGGCGCCACGGCGCTGGCAAGGAGCGCCCGGACAATCAGCTTGCTTGATTCATATGACATTGCTCACTTGGTTTATTTTTATCGTGGCCGCCCTGCTGGAGGTGGGGGGTGATGCGGCCATTCGCCGCGGGCTGCGGGGCGGGGGATTGCTGTTCATGATCGCGGGTTTCGTCATCCTGGGCACCTACGGGCTGGTGGTCAATTCCGCAAAATCATTGGATTTTTCAAAGTTGCTGGGGGTTTACGTCGCTTTTTTCGCCCTGGTGAGCATTTTGTGCGGGCGCTTCATTTTTAAAGAGACGATTCCCGCTTCGACGTGGCTGGGACTGCTGATCATCATCGTTGGAGGCCTGATCATCCAATTTGGGGGCCAGCGATGAAGGGGCGGTTTTGAGTTCAACCCGGCGGACTGGGGGCGGGCCGGCCACCCCACAAAAAAAACCCGCCCGACGCCTGTGCGCCGGACGGGTTGAATCGTTTCCTCGTTTAAGTGGTTAGTTGTTTTTCTTGTCCTTCGAGCTGGAGCTGGAGGCTCCGCCTTTGGCAGCAGCGGCGGGGGCGGCCCCGGTTTTGGGGGCGGCGGCGGCAGCGCCGGGAGCCGCAGTAGTCTTCGGGGTGGCGACCGGGCCTTTGGCTTCACCCGGGTTTCCACGTTCCGGGGCGGCGGCATGTTCGCCAGGGCGTTCACCGGGGCGTTCACCGGGGCGTTCACCGGGGCGTTCACCCGGCCGGCCTCCCGGGCCCCGGGCATCGGGATGTCCGCCCGGACGGAAGTTGTGAATGTCGTCGCGGCGCATTTCCGCATGGCGCAGTTCCTCGCCGTGGCGGAGTTCGCCCAAGCCCACGATCCGGATGTCATGATGGGTCAGGATTGCCATGCGGTCGCGGCCCAAGCCGTCGTTGAAGAACCGGCCGTGATCAAAGCGGAAGTGGTTTTCAAACAGGCTGTGTCCAAACACGAATTCCAAGCGGTCGTGCGGCACAATGAAACCGCGGAAGTCATGTTCCCAGAAGTGATCGCAGGCCACAAAGGTGAAGAAGCCGGCGCCAATGCCGAAGTCGAAATCAACACCGACATGGGCTCCGCGGTACATCCAGCCGCCGTCCACGAAGACGGCTCCGACGGGCAGCGGGGCCCAGCCGAGGTAGCCATCGGCATCGTCGTGCCGCCAGGCCACCCAGGCCGGGGCGTAATCGTAACCGGGGACCCAGAGCCAGCCGTTGGCGGCATAGGTCCACCGGCCATAGTGGAAGGCCAGATCGCCCCACGGATAACCCGACTGCCAGTACCAGCCGGCATCCGTGTAGGTCCAGGATCCGTTGTCATAATACGGACGCCATCCGGGATCAACGGCGGGTTGCCAGCAAAGGCCGTAGTCCGGGACGTTCACCCAAGTGCCATAGGGGGTGAGTTGGGATTGGAAATAATCGAGGGTCGGCGTGGGCGGGATCGCCGGGGCCGGCTCGGCGGCGGGCGCGGGGGCCGCGACGACGGGGGCGGGAGAGAGCAACTGAACGGATTGCCAGGTGGCAAAGGTGGGGCCGTCGCGTCCGGCCAGCACCACATAGAACGGTCCCGTGCCGACCGGCACGTTTTGGGCGGCGAGCACGCCCCGGCCGGCGTCGAGCAAGGCCACGGAGGCCGCGCCATCCGCGCCCAGGGAGACTTGGATGGTGTAAGGGATGCCGGCGATGGGATTCTCAAAGATCTTGTAGCCCAACATGGAGATGGGCTGACCGCTGGCGGTGTGGTTGACCCAGACGCCATATTCGGGCGAACTGCCGCCCAGGGGGATTCGGACGTCCCCGAATACATGGTGGATGCCGCCGCCAATTTCAATGCCGCCGCGCGGGCCGCCCCGGCCACCCAGGTGCCCGGAGATGCTGACCCACTGTTGGAGGTCGGCACTCACGAGGTAAATTTCAAAGGGAATCGCGCTTTGGGCCAGTCCGCTGACGGAGGCGGTAAAGTTGAAGGGGGCGACAAAGGCGGCGGTGGATTGGATGCCCATAAACTGGCCCGGGCCGCTGATGCCGGACATTTGCATGCCGGAGGGCGAGAAGGCCAGGGCGGGAATCACATGGGCGCCATGCATGGCCGCCAGCGAGGTCAGCACGGCGGACTGGGTGACCCAGAGGGCCGGATTCAAGCCGGGGTCGGAGAAAAAGTTATCCTGTAATCCCGCCGGGGCGGCCGCCATCATGGGGGCCGGAGTCATGTCCGGAGCCGGGGAGGGCTGGGGAACCGGGGCTGCCGGAGCACTGGGGGCGGGGGCGGGGGCGGGACTGTCCAGCGGGGGCGGGACGGGGCCGGCCGGGGCCGCACTGGTGGTGGAAGCCACCGGCGGAGGAGTGGAGGCGGCCGGGCTGACGGCCGAGGAAGAGGCTTGGAGCAGGACGCCCAGCACGCCTTGGGAAACGCCCTGGCTGCTCAGATAAATGATGTCATCCGCGCCGAGCTTGTAGGCCTTGCCCGAGTTACGGATGTAATTGGTGATGACTTCATCACTCATCTTTTCCTGGGACAGTTTGACCACTTCCTGCAAATCAGGGGACAGGTTGGCCGGCGGGGTTTGGGCCTGGCAGGCATTGCCGCAGGTCCAACACATCCAGCCAAGCGCGGCACCCGCCAGGGCGCCTCTCATGGTCGTTTTGAGGTTGTTCAGTTTATTACTTGTCATAAATGCTCAATATTTTCAAATTTCGTCCGTCACCTCACCCGTCATTCTGGTGCGGTTCCAATCATCTATACTTTGTCGTCCAGGCGATCTTGCAGGATATCTGCACGACCGGGCCGGGCGGATTAAACAGCGGTGGTCATTGACCGCAGCTCCAGAACCACAAGATCAGGTTTGACGAGCATACCAGCATTGGGCGGCGCTGCAAATCTGTTTTTTGCGGGGGGCGCGGGCCGGGCGCAGCCTGACACTGGTCCCGGAGCGGGGCCTTCAGGCCGCTTCCGGGGGTTAATGCGGGAGGGCGGTTCGATGGGGTGGCGGGGGATTGGACGGTGAAGCGCCGTGAACGGCGCGCTCCGGATGGGGGCAGGGCATTGACAGCGGGGAGTGAGCGCTTACTCTGTCGGCATGAACCATTTGAATCTGACCGCCCCGTTCCGGGTGTCCGCCGCGCTGGCTTTTTGGGGATGGCTGGCGGCGGGTGGGCTGGCCGTCCCGTGTTTAGCAGCGGCCCAGCCGGCCGAGGCGTGGCCGGCGGTCAGTGAATTGCCCGTCCAAACGAATCTGCCCGATCCGCTGGTGCTGGAGGACGGACGGAAAATCACGACGCCGGAACAATGGCGGCAGCACCGCGACACCCTGCGGCGGATCATCGAGTATTATGCCATCGGCCACCAACCGCCGCCGCCGGGCCGGGTGACGGGGCGCGAAATGGAATCCAAAACCGTGCTGGAGGGGAAGGGGTTGTTCCGGTTGGTGCATTTGTCCTTCGGGCCGGAGGACAAGCTGGGTTTTGACGTGGCGATTTTCACGCCCGCCGGAGCGACGGCGCCCGCCGGGCCGTTTCCGACGGTGGTGCAACCCTCCTTTGACTCGACTCCCGGGGTTGATTTCACGCCGGTGACCAACGCGGCCGGCAAGGGGGTGTTCAAGCCGGTTACCCCGGAGGCCGCCGCCACGGGATATGCCGAGGCGCTGGGGCGGGGTTATGCGGTGCTGACGTTTTATTATCAACAATGCGGGGCGGACAACCGGACGAACCGGGGGAGCGGATTTTTTCCGGCGTATCCGGATTATGACTGGGGGGATCTGGCGGCCTGGGCGTGGGGCATGTCGCGCTGCGTGGATTATTTGGAGCAGCAGCCGTATGTGGACAAGGCGAAAATCCTGGCGGTGGGGCATTCGCGCCTGGGCAAGGCGACGCTGGTGGCGGGGGCGCTGGATGAGCGGTTCGCGCTGGTGGCGCCGGCGGGTTCGGGCTGCGGCGGCACGGGGGCGTACCGGTTCAATGGCCGGGGGCGCGGGGGCAAGGAGGGATTGGAGGACGCCACGCGGAATTTCCCCCAATGGTTCGGGCCGCGGCTGGCGCAGTTTTCCGGACAGGTGGAGAAGCTGCCGTTTGACCAGCACTGGCTGATGGCCCTGGTGGCTCCGCGCGTTTTCATTGCGCCGGACGGATTGGATGACAGCGCGGCCAATGAAAACGCCCTGGCGCAGGCCTGGCTGGCGGCCAGACCCGTTTACGCCCTGCTGGGCGTGCCGGATCATTTGGGCATTCATTTCCGCCCCGGCAAGCACATGCTCGCCCCGGCGGACTGGCGGGCCATCCTGGATTTTTCCGACCAGCAGCTCCGCGGGTTGAAGGTCAGCGAACGGTTTGATCAACTGCCCCCGGCGGGGCAGTTGCATTAAGGGGAGATCCAGTCCCTGCGGGAAGGAACCATGCCCGCCCACCCGGCTTTCCGCGCCAGGAGGAGCATCTTCGCCAGACTCCGGACTTTCCGACGACTCCCGTCAGCGAAGGTCAGGGCTGGCAAAAACAAATGCGGCAAACGCCAGTTTGCCGCCACGCCAATTCCGTCAAGAACGGGCCCGGTGGCTGGCGGGAGGAGCGGCGGGGGCTGGGGGGAATTGGCCCGGCAACCGCCGACGGGGTCTGCGAAGGTCGTGAGCCAGTTGCGCGTGTGACGGTGAGGCGCCGTGAACGGCGCGCTCCGGCGGCGGGCCGGGGCCACTCCAAAATCAAATAGTATAGCGACAGAATCTGATTGGCGAGGAGCGGTTTTTTAACCAGAACCGGGTAATTTTATCGCATAACATCAGGGTTTTCAGCCCAAATTCACTCATCATGGCATTACCACCCCGGGGGGGATGCCGGTATAGTGGTGGCAGATCAGTCATGCGATGAAAACAATGGCCACAGGCGAAACCCGGGACGGCGGTTCGAGTGAACGCTGCGACCGGTCGTCCCCGGTGATCGGGGGAGGTTCTCGCACGGGTGGTTTTCACTTTTGGTCAGAACAGCAAGCCGGCCTGTCCCGGGTCCGGTCGGCCGGAAACCCACGGTTGACGGGCGTGGCGGCCGCGATTTGGGCAAAGCCATCCCGGTCCGTCCAAGGAAGCATCGGAAATTACCCCATTTTAGGCAATAAAGTTTCAAGCGAGACCGCCGATACAACGATAGTATTTGAGTGCTGACGTATCACCAGCGCTTGGATGCAGGAAACACAAACAAAAAACAAACAGTCAAAGAGGCAATATTATGAAACTCAACAACACGTTAAACACCACCGGGCGCCGTCAATCGGCTGGCTTCACCCTGATCGAAATGATCGGCGTGCTGGCCGTCATCGCCATCCTGGCCGCCCTGCTGGTTCCCAAGGTGACGCAGGCGATCAGTGACGCCAAAGTCAACAACGCGATCAGCACTTATCAAACCATTGCGACGGCCGCAGCGAGTCATTATGCCAAATATAATGCGTTCAACATTGTGACCAACACGGTCGAAACCATCACAACGACGACGGGCCCGCTGACCAGTTGGGACACGGTGGCGTTGTTGCCCGAGGGTTTTTTGGATGCGCCGGTGGCGCTGAAGGTTGGAACGAGTTCGGTGCTGCAGGTCACGGCGGGTGAGGGTAATGCCGTCTCTGGTACGGCGGCCGGTTATATGCTCGATGGCGTGAACAATGGAACGTCCGGCAACTCGTATACGGTCGAACTCATCATTAACGGCATCGCCCAACAAGATGCTTATGACCTTGCCTCCCGCCTGGATGGGACCGGTCTGGCCGGCACGGCTGCGGGATCCTCCATCACGAAGGGGCGGGTCGTCTATCTTGAAAACGGCACCACCGGCTCCGGCACGGTGTACATGTATGTTGCCGGGCGTTAGAGTACTCGCCAAGCAAGCTTTCTCAGATGTAGCAATGATGCGGCCAGCGGATGGACGCAGGAAAAAACAAAAACAAACAGTCAAAGAGGCAGTAATATGAAACTCAACAACACGTTAAATACAACCGGGCGCCGCCAATCAGGTGGCTTCACCCTGATAGAAATGATCGGCGTGCTGGCGGTTATCGCCATTCTGGCCGCCCTGCTGGTTCCCAAAGTGACGCAGGCGATCAGTGACGCCAAAGTCAACAACGCCATCAGCACATATCAGACCATTGCCACGGCCACAGCGAGTCATTACAGCAAATATAATGCATTCAACATTGTGACCAACACCGTCCAGACCATCGCGACCGGGGCCCCGCTGACCAGTTGGGACACGGTGGCGCTGATGCCTGAAGGCTATCTGGACGCACCGGTGGCGCTGAAGGTGGGAACGAGTGCCACGCTGCAAGTTTCCGCCGGCGAGGGCAATGAGATCACGGCCACCGGCACGCCTGGGGCCGCCAACGGTTATAAGCTCGACGGCGTGAATAATGGCACGGCCGCCAATGCTTATACGGTCGAACTGGTGATCAACGGCATTGCCCGGCAGGATGCCTATGACATCGCCTCCCGCCTGGATGGGACCGCCCTGGCCGGCACGGCTCCGGGCCCCACAATCACGACGGGACGGGTGGTTTATTCCGATGGCGCAACCCCCGGCGTGGGCACGGCATATCTGTACGTTGCCGGGCGTTAAGCCGGGTCGCCTCAAGCGTGCAGCTTGATGTTAGACCACTTCAAGGCGGACGCCCGGAAGCAGGCGTCCGCCTTTTTCTTTAAACCGGGTTGGGGGGTGGGTGGGGAGCAGAAGCGGGTTGGTTGGAAATCAACGGCAGAATAGGATCACTGGGGTGACGGGAAGAGACCGGTAATATGGAAACGATCCAACAAAAAGGCGCTTTTTGGGAGCAGTTCGTGGAAGCGGGCATGCTGACCACGGAGCAGCTTGAGCTGGCCCGGCGCGAACAGGCGCGCAGCGGCAGCCGGTTGGGGCAGATTCTGGTGCAGCTCTGTTTCGTGCCGCCGGAAGCACTGGCGCATTTTCTGGGGGACCAGGCGGGCACGACGGTGGTGAACCTGAGCCGGACGAGCCTGGACCAGAGTGTGCTCTCGCTGTTGACGCCGGATGTGGCGCGGCGCTGCCTGGCGGTGCCGATTGAGCGGGAAAACGGCTCGCTGACGGTGGCGATGGCCGATCCGTTTGACGTGATGGCGGTGGATTTGCTGCAACAAATCACCGGGATGCCCATCCATGTGGTCGCGGCGAGCGAGGAGGACATCCTCAATTGCATTGAGGTGTATTACAGCACGGGCGACAGCATTGGAACCTCGATTGAGAAGATTTTGGATGAGAAGGAACGGCAGACGGGGAAGTCGCTGGACGAGGCGCTGAGCAAGATGTCCAACAAGAACGAGGATTCGCCGGTGATCCGGGTGGTGCGGCAGATCATCACGCGGGCGGTGAACCATCACGCCAGCGACATTCATTTTGAGCCGGAAGAGCACATGATGCGGGTGCGCACGCGGGTGGACGGGGTGCTGCATCAGGATGTGCTGATTCCGAAGGCGATGCAGTCGGCGGTGATCACGCGGATGAAAATCATCGCGGACCTGGATCTGGCGGAGAAGCATGCGCCGCAGGACGGGCGGGCCAGCCTGATTGTCGGGGGGCGGCAGGTGACGCTGCGGGTGTCGAGCCTGCCCACGAACTTTGGGGAAAACGTGGTGGCGCGGATTTTGGATCCGTCGTCGCAGACGCTGAGCCTGGACACGGTGGGCTTTGTGCCGTCGGTGCTGGAGAGTTTCCGCAAGGCGGTGAACGAACCGTACGGGGTGGTGCTGGTGACGGGTCCGACGGGCAGCGGCAAGAGCACGACGCTGTACTCGGTGCTGGGGGAGGTCAGCACGATGGATGTGAGCATTTTCACGCTGGAAGACCCGATTGAATACCGGATTTCACTGGTGCGGCAGACGCAGGTGAACGAGGACATGGGGCTGACGTTCAGCACGGGATTGCGGGCGCTGCTGCGGCAGGACCCGGACATCATTTTGGTGGGGGAGACGCGGGACACGGAGACGGCGCAGTTGATGGTGCGGGCGGCGCTGACGGGGCATCTGGTGTTCTCGACGCTGCACACGAACGATGCGGCGGGGGCGGTGCCGCGGCTGATTGACATGGGGGTGGAGCCGTATTTGCTGCCGGCGGCGCTGCTGGCCGTGCTGGCCCAGCGGTTGGTGCGCGGCCTGTGCGCGCATTGCAAGGAGGAACTGCCCGACCCGCCCGACGTGCTGGAAAAGTTGAAGGTGCCGCCGCCGGCCGGCCCGGGGCCGCTGCACTTGTGGCGGGGCAAGGGGTGCCCGGTGTGCAAACAGACGGGGTACAAGGGACGGCGGGGGATTTTTGAACTGATGGTGCTGGACGAGCGGTATCACGATCCGATTGTCCACCGGGCGGGGGCGCCGGAATTCCGGCGGCTCGCGCGGGAGCAGGGCATGATCACCATGTGGGATGACGGCCTGATGAAGGCGGCGAAGGGGGTCACAACGGTGGAGGAACTGTTGCGGACCACGCGGCTGACGCAGTGATAAGCGAATAAAATTTATGCCAGTATTTTGTTACCAAGCCATTGACAAGCAGGGCCGCAAGCTGAACGGCAGCATGCCGGCGGTGGACGAGTCGGACCTGCTGAAAAAACTGAGGGTGCTCGGGCTCTGGCTCGCCGAATCGGAGGTGAAGGCCCTCGGCCGGGAGGCGGTGGCGTCCAAAGCGGGGCCGGCCCGGATGAGGATCAAGTTTGGGGAACGCAAATGCTCGCGCCGCGAGCTGATTGATTTCTGCACGCTGATGACCTTCCAAATCAAGGCGGGGGTGCCGCTGGTGCAGGCGCTGCAGGCGACGGCGGAGGATTGCAATGATCCCCACTTCCGCGAAGTGATCACCAAGATGCAGGCGCACATTGAATCCGGGATGGAATTCCACGAGGCGCTGGCGCTGTTTCCGGAGGCGTTTGACACGCATTTTGTGAACGTGGTGCATGCCGGGGTGATGAGCGACAAACTGCCCGAAATCCTGGACAACCTGAAGCACTATCTCGAATGGGTGGACCAAATGATGGCCGACGTGCGGCAGGCGGCGATGTACCCCTGCATCGTGCTGGTGGTGGTGGCGGGGTTCACCGGATTTTTGTTCAGTTTTATCATTCCGAAGTTTGCAAAATTGTTGACCGACATGCATGTGAAGCAGCCGCCGCTGACGCAGGCGGTGATGGGGGTGGCTGATTTGGCCAAGCACACCTGGTGGATTTGGGTGCCGGCGTTTTTGATGGTCATCATTGGCGTGCCGCTGGGCCGGCGATTTTCGCCGCGGTTTGCCAAGGCAATGGACCAGTACAAACTGAAGATCCCCATTTTCGGGCAGATCAACCTGATGCTCTCGCTGTCCCGTTTCAGCCACAACCTGGCCATTCTTTATGCGTCCGGCATCCCGATTCTGGAGGCGTTGAAACAGTGCCAGCACGGCCTGATTGGCAATCAATATGTGGAGGAGGCGGTGGGCAAGATGGCCAACGACATCAAGACCGGCAGCACGATCAGCGAAGCGATGCACCGGCAGAAGGTGTTCTCCTCCATGCTCGTCCGCATGGTGGCCCTGGGCGAGGCGACGGGCAGTCTGGACAAGTCCCTGATCACCGTCGGCGACTTTTACAACGAAATCATTCCGCAGCGCATCAAGAAACTGTTTGCCGTCCTCGAGCCGTTGTTGATGTTATTCATCATCGGCCTGGTCGGCGTGGTGGCGCTGGCCATTTATCTGCCCATCATCTCCCTCATGGGGAGCGTGAAGTGATTTGCCTGCAAACCGTGAAATTAACCGAACAACCGATGAAAGAATAATGCTATGAAACCATTGAATGTATTCCGTCTCCGCACCCGGCGCCAGCCGGGGCACCCCGACCCGGTTCCCGCCGGCGAGCGCCCGCGCGCGCGGCGCGGCTTCACGCTCATCGAGTTCATTGGCGTGCTGGCGATCATTGCCATTCTCGCCGCCGCCGGGATCGAATCGGTGATCGGCAACATGACATCCTCGCAGGTGACCACCGAGACGTCCAATCTGGCCACCATGGGCCAGGCGCTGGTGGCGGAGATTGTCCACACGGATCAAATTCCCGGGGCCTCGACCTGGGCGAGCAGCCTGGGCAGTTGGCTGCTGACCCCGCCCCAGAGCATCACGAACAATGCCTGCGGCTATCAGCGCATCTATCTGTATGACACCAGCGGCTTTGGTTCCATCACGCTGCCCTACACGCAGACCACCGGGGCGACGACGTACCCCTCCAATCCCCGGCTGATGATCGTTTCCTCGCTGGATGGGAATCTGCCGGATGTCAGCGGCGGCACCAACTCGACCGAGTTTAGCGCCGTGTGGAACACGACGGCGGGAAACATCCCCAGCACCTGGACGGCGTGGGCGACGAACCACCACGCGAGCGGGAGCCGGCTGTTGATTCAGCGGGTCAACCTGCTGCCGCTGTTCAAGCAGGTGATTCTCAGCGCGGTGGACACCAACGCTTTTGGCGCCTTTGTGGTGCAGAGCGGCCTGCCCGCGTACACCACCGCCGCCAACTATGTGCTGACCAACGCCCCGAACAACTGCTGGTATCTGCAGGGCACGGTGATCGGCTTTTATGACACGAACTACAACGCCGCGCTGGGGAACTGCAACCTGAACCTGGAATCCCAATATGTGGTGCAAAACAACATCAGTTTCGTGTATGAGGACGCCGCGTGGCGCGGCCTGCTGACGGGCTGGGGGCCGTTTGGCCCGGCGGTTTCGTTTGTCACGCCCATGCAGATCACGCTGACGAATTATGACTCCGTGACCAACACCATCGTCATCACCACCACGACCACGACGTTCACCACGAATTATGTCAACACCGTGGCGCTGGCCCAGAATTATACGACGACCTGCCACAGTTTTACCGGCTGCGGGAACAACTCGCACAACAGCTATCATCCCACCGATTGCGGTCAGTCGTGCCAGTCGTGCTGTGACAACTTCATGTCCGACTACAATTCCTGGCAGAATCAGGGATGCGCGGGCGGATGCACCTACAACAACATCTGCAATGACTGCAAAAGTTTGTGCGACATGTGCGGGAATTTAAGCCAGTAGCCCCTTGTGTTTAACCTGATCAATCCAACCGATATGCCTATGAAAACCACCTGTCTTTCCAGTTCCGGCCGGCCCGTCCGCCGCGCCTTTACGCTGATTGAAATGATCGGCGTCATGGCGGTGCTCGCCATTTCCGCCTCCATGCTGCTGCCCGCCCTGGTGCAGCAGACGCAGCAGCTCACGGCCACCCAGGAGGCCGCCACCATGCAGTCCTTCGTCACCGCCCTGCAGAATAACATCCAGCGCAACCATGTGATTCCCAGCGCCGCCAATTGGGTGAGCGTGGTCTCCACGGAATTGGGCATGTACAGCAACAACGTCGCGTTGAACGCCCTCAACCAGCCGCGGGTGCTGCTGGTGGACACCAACGGCTTCGGCAAAATCAGCCTGCCCTACACCGAAACCATCTGCGGCATGCCCGACGCGCTGACGAACTCCACGCTGCCGCGCCTGCTGATTGTTTCCAGCCTGGGCGCCGCGTTGCCGGCGACGTTCACCACGAACAACGTGAATGGTTACCTGTCTGCCACGGATTTCAACAATCTGTGGAATTCCGCCAGTGGCACCGTGCCCACCAACGGCGCCTGGAGCGGTTGGACGGGCAAGCCCACGGACGTCACCGTTCAGCGCCTGAACGTGGGTTACCTGTTTGCCCATCTGGTGTTGAGCAATCTCGACCCCACCAACGCCGTTTACAGCATTAATGGCACCATCAACACGATTGCGCCCAATTCCCAGTCGAACGCCTACTTTTTGACCTCGACCGTTTTGGGGCTCTATCTGGCCAACACCAATGTGGAAGCCACGCAGATTCTCAACTTTGACAGCAGTTGGCAGTTCTCCCACGGCGGCTGGCGCAATTCCTCAGCCCCGGCGCCCATTGACTACACCGCTGTCAACTATACCATCACCAATCTGACCACGACGTCAAATTTGACCACCGTCAGCAATCTCACGGTGGTGCTCAGCACGAACACCTCGGACACCTGCCGGCAGTTCAACTGTCAGGGCTTCTGCACCAACCGGACCTACCATGTCTGTTCACCGCAGAGTTTTTGCAATGACTTCACCAATTTTTGCGCCACCTATCAGCGTTATCTCAGCAGCGGCTGCAATCACAATGATTCCAGCTATAACCAGTTGAAAACCTGTTGCAATGCCGTCCAGAGCGACTGCTGCGATCTGTGCGGTTACAATGGTTATTATTATAATAATTATAACAACAATTGACGGGAGGCCGGTGAAGACGGGCCGGTCAGGGTCGGCGTGAATTTTCCGGTGTGTTCGTGCCGGTCCGGACACCCGCCGCCACCCGCGACCGGTTGGGTTCAATGCCCGATGACATTCGACCAGTCAACGAGAGCGCCCGGCGCTGATTCGAATGGGCGGGCGGATTCCAGCGAAATGATCCTCCTTCCACCGGGGGTGGGCGGCCCAAGCCGCCCCCGGTGAAAGTGCGGCAAGCCCCAAAACCCCGACGGGGGTGCAGACTGATGAGCGGCAACCCTTTCCCGGTTTTGGTGCTGACGGTGACGCCCAAGGTAGGCCCCGATTGCCTCGGGCCTGCCTTGGGCTTAATGGTTTGACGCTCGTTTTGAGCACGAGGGGCCTCCCCCGGGGTGCGGGGTCGGCTGAATGACCTCAGGCGGCTCCGACCGGCACCGGGATCAATTGGCTGATGTCATCCGCGTCCGTGTTGATGTCCGCAAACAGCCACGTTGAGAGATACCGCTCCGAGGAGGACGGCACGATCACGACGATTTGTTTGCCGGCATTCTCCGGGCGCTTCGCCAGTTGCAGCGCCGCCCAAATGGCCGCGCCGCTGGAAATGCCCACCGGAATCCCGTCCAACTGGTTGACCTCCTTCGAAATGGGGCCCGAATCGTCCTCGTTCACTTTGATGATCTCATCCACGATTTTTAAATTCAGATTGACGGGGATGAACCCGGGCCCGATGCCCTGCAACTTGTGCGGCCCGGGCTGGCCGCCCGAAATCACCGGCGATTTCAGCGGTTCCACCGCCACCGCCTTGAAGCCGGGCTTTAATTTCTTAATCACTTCCGCCACCCCTGTGATCGTGCCGCCCGTGCCCACGCCCGCCACCACAAAATCCACCTTTCCATCCGTGTCCCGCCAGATTTCCTCGGCCGTCGTGCGCCGGTGAATCGCCGGATTCGACGGGTTGGAAAACTGCTGCAGCACCACGCTGTTCGGAATCTGCTTGTTCAGTTCATCCGCCTTGGCGATGGCCCCCTTCATGCCCTTGGCGCCTTCCGTCAGCACCAGTTTCGCCCCCAGGATTTTCAGCAGTTTGCGCCGCTCAATGCTCATCGTTTCCGGCATCGTCAAAATCAGCTTCAAACCCCGCGCGGCCGCCACAAACGCCAGCGCAATCCCCGTGTTCCCGCTCGTCGGCTCGATCAGAATCGTGTGCTGGTTGATCGCGCCCGACTTCAGCGCGTCATCAATCATCGCCACGCCGATCCGGTCCTTCACGCTCGAGAGGGGATTGAAAAACTCCAGCTTGAGCAGGATTTCCGCGATTGCGCCGTGCTTTTTCGCCGTGCGGTTCAACCGCACCAGCGGGGTGTTGCCGATGGTTTCCGTAATGTCATTATATATGTGAGCCATAGTTGTCTATTTGTTGTTTGGTTGAGGGAGCCCGTCCTTTCGACCGGGCCCCGCTAAAATCGCCGCCGCACCGCCCCCACCGGTGACGAACCCCGGCCCGCCGGCGAATTGCTTCGCCGGGATCCGGCGTGCCGGAGCCTCGTCACCCATGGGTTTCTTCAGCGCAGTTCCCCACCCCGCCAAATCATTGCCCCGGGTCCGCCCCGGGATCCAGCCCGTCAGCCGCACGAACAAACCCTCCGCCAGCCACGCCAGCGCCAGGGCCGCCACTGCCAAATTGAATTTCCAATTTCCCATGACCTTAGCTGCGGGTGACCGCCCGGCCCGCCGGCTTGTCCAGCCGCAGCCGCTCCGTTTTCTCAATCTGCGTCACCTGCGAATCGTGAACCACAATCTCCACCACCCCGTATTTCAGCGAAGCGACCTGTTCGCGGACGATTTCCAGCCAGTTCGCGTTTTGCAACACCTGGCTGCCGTTCTTTTCATGGGTCTCGCTCATCTTATCATTAATGGTTCCAAAAGTTAATTACGACTTATTGAGTAGACATTATCGGCAAATAAAGATTCGACCGTTTTCCATCGTCGCTAAAAAAACTTTCACAGCCTCTGCCAGTTCAAATTCGCCACATACACGACTCACCATGTCGTGATTATGGCTTGTGCGCCCTTAAAGTCAATCAATTATTTTGAAAAAGTTGCGCGGGGCGGTTCGACCAACGCACGGGGCGGATTTTGGGCGGTGGTCGCTGCAACGCGGAGACCTCCGGTGTGTGGTTGCGAAATAAAATGCATCCCGGCGCGGTTTGCAGCGGAACCCGATGTCCAAACGCTGCGCTGCTGGGAGCCATCGTTAGGAGGAAAAATGACCAAGGGGATGAGATGTCACCGTTTTGGAAATTCCGCCGGTTGCATCGGTAAAAACTGCCATCATGATGCAAATTGATTTCGACTTCAAAAAGTGAAAATCCTCAATTAAATCAGCGAGACTAAACCGTTGACTCGATGTTTGTTGGGTGTGGGATAATTGTGGCAGGTGAACTGCTGCAATCCATCGCATTATGGCTCTGGAAAAGGAAATTGAAACTTATAATCGTGAATTAGCCAGGTTGACCGACCAAGAGGGAAAATTTGTGGTTATTCAGGGTGACGCTGTCATTGGCGTTTATGTTTCGTATGAGGATGCCCTGAAGCTGGCTTATGAAAAATGCGGGCTTAACTCATTTCTGGTTAAAAAAATTCAGTCAGTGGAACAGGTTCAGTTTTTTAGCCGCGATTTGGGTTTTGAACCATGCCGCATTTCAGTTTAACAATCAGTCCGAGAGGTCCGTTTTTGCAAGTTTTGCCTGGGGTCAGCGCACCTCGCGCTGTGGCTTTGACGGCTGCCGGGCAGCCCGTTCCTGCCCCAATCCCGATTACAGGCTTGATTGACACCGGGGCAAGTTGCACGAGCATTGATCTTGCGCTTTTGAGGCAACTTGGCATCCCTGAAACCGGCAGGACAATGGTTCATACGCCCTCCACTCAAGCGAGCGCTCCCCACTGTGCGAGCGTTTATGATATCAGTTTGGCTTTGGCCCACCCTTTAATGGCCAGAGCGTTTAACGCTTTGCCGGTTATTGAGGCGCAACTCATCCACCAGGGAATTCAGGCGTTGATTGGCAGGGATATTTTGAGCCACTGCCTTTTTGTTTACGATGGCCAGTCTGGCAATTTTGCTTTGAGTTTATAGTATTCCTGTCTCAATTTTGAGACACCACCATGGCCGGGGATTGTTGGATTCCACCAGCTTTGGGACAAGCGTTCCCGGGAAGTGTCTTACTAAATCAACACCCAGGGGGGCGCCTGGCTGTTTGAATTTTGGAATTTGGAGTTTCCCCCTGCCAAAACCATCGTTCATGGGCCTTTAAAAAGGCTTTACACCCGCCTTGTGAATAACTAGGATGGTCCATCCTTATTGATATGGAAGCCAAGACAAAGACGATTGAACAATTTAAGTTGCATGTTAAAGACACCGGCTCGGCCGATGTCCAGATCGCGCTGCTGACCCAGCGGATCAACCATTTGACCGAACATTTGCAGACCAACAAAAAAGACCACAGCTCCCGTCGCGGGTTGCTGATGATGGTCGGCCAGCGCCGCCGCCTGCTCGAATATTTGGAGAGCAAGGATGTGAGCCGCTACCAGACCGTTGCCAAGAAATTGAAACTGCGCCATTGATTTTTTACGGGGGATCCGGCGGGCTTCTTTCAGCCAGCCCTCCCTCGTTTTCCGGATTTGGCCCGGCCACGCGACCGGTTCAACTCCCCAACCAAACCAAAACCTCGCGCATAATACCCTGCCGCCTTCGGGCAATTTCATTCAACCCCGGATTCCTTCTGACGGGGCTGACTGAAGTTTCTCTGGGGGCGGTGGGTTCCAACAGTCATATGTCAGAAAAAATTACCGCCCGGGTGGGCGATCAGCAAATCACCATTGAAACCGGCAAGCTGGCCAAACAGGCCGACGGCGCCGTCACCATTCAACTCGGCGAAACCATCGTCATCGTCGCCGCCGTCGCGGCCACCAAAGCCAAGCCCGGCCAGGATTTCTTTCCCCTGACCGTGGATTACCGCGAAAAAGCCGCCGCCGCCGGCAAGTTCCCCGGGGGCTACTTCAAACGCGAAGGCCGGCCAACCGAAAAGGAAATTCTCACCTGCCGCCTCACCGACCGCCCCATTCGTCCGCTCTTCCCCAAGGGCTGGTACAACGAAGTCCAGGTCCAAACCGTCGTCCTCAGCGCCGACGGCGAAAATGACCCGGACATTTTGAGCATCATCGGCGCGAGCGCCTCCCTCATGGTCAGCGACATCCCCTGGGCCGGTCCCCTGGGCGCCGTCCGTGTCGGTCGCATTGCCGGCAAGTTCATCGCCTATCCCACCCATGCCCAGCTCGCCGAGAGCGATCTGGACCTGGTTTATGTCGGCAACGAGCACGACATCGTCATGTACGAGGGCGGGGCCGACGAAATCACCGAGGCTGACTTTAACGCCGCCCTCAAATTTGGCCAGGAATGCTGCCTGCCCCTGATTGCCGCGCAAAAGGAACTGGCCGCCAAAGCCGGCAAGAAAAAACGCGAAATCACGCTGAATATCGTTCCCGAGGAAATTCTGTTGGAAGCCAAGAAGCTCGCCGGGGATCGTTTCGTGCCCGCCCTGCTCACCCCGGGCAAGCTGGCGCGTGAAACCGCCTGCAAAGCCATCCAGACCGAAGTCGGCGCCAAGCTGACGGAAAAATTCGGCGCCGAAAAAGTGACCGAATTCGTCATCAACGACGCCTTTTATTTCATTCAAAAAGAAGCCGTCCGCGGCTTGATTTTGAACAGTGGCAAGCGCCTGGATGGACGCGACTTTAACACCGTCCGTCCCATTACCAGCGAGGTCGGCCTGTTGCCCCGGGCCCACGGCTCGGCCATTTTTGCCCGCGGTGAAACCCAGGCCGTGACCCTTGCCACCCTCGGCACCGGCGACGACACCCAGGAGTTTGACTCCTACACCGGCGGCGGGAATGAAAAGAAATTCATCCTGCACTACAACTTCCCGAACTTCTCCGTCGGCGAAACCGGCCGCATCACCGGTCCCGGCCGCCGGGAAATCGGCCACGGCGCCCTCGCCGAACGCAGCATTGAACCGATGATCCCGTCGGAAAACTATCCCTACACCATCCGCGTCACCAGCGAGATCATGGAATCCAACGGTTCCACCTCCATGGCCAGTGTGTGCGGCGGAACCCTGGCCTTGCTGGATGCCGGCGTGCCCTTGATTCGCCCCGTCGCCGGCATCAGCGTCGGCATCTGCACCGAATACGACGCCAGCCACGCCATTTCCCGTTATCAGCTTCTCACCGACATCATCGGCTGGGAAGACGCCTACTGCGACATGGATTGCAAGATCGCCGGCACCGAAAAGGGCATCACCGGCTTCCAACTGGACCTCAAGCTCAAGGGCATTCCCCACGCCCTGATGGCCGAGGCCATTGAAAAAGCCCGCGTCGCCCGTTTGCAGATCCTGGCCGAAATGGCCAAAACCATCTCCGCTCCCCGCAAGGAACTGAGCAAGTACGCCCCCCGCATTGAAGTCCTCAAGATCAACCCCGAGAAGATCGGCGCCCTCATCGGGCCCGGCGGCAAGAACATCAAACGCCTCGTGGAGGAAACCGGCTGCGAAATTGACATTGAAGACGACGGCACCGTCAACATCTTCTCCGTTTCCGCCGAAGGCATGAAAATGGCCCGCGAATCCATTGAAGGCATGAGTGCCGAAGCCGAAATTGGCAAGGTTTACCGGGGCAAAGTCGTCACCGTCAAGGAATTCGGCGCCTTCGTTGAATTTCTGCCCGGCAAGGACGGGTTGGTTCACATCAGCGAACTCGCCAATTTCCGCGTCAAGAAAACCGAGGACATCGTCAAAGTCGGAGACGATATCACCGTCAAATGCCTGGGCGTGGATGAAAAAGGCCGGGTCCGCCTCTCCCGCCGCGCCGCCATGGAAGACCGGGACAAGGAATTGGCCGCCGCTCCGGCGACCGCTCCGGCCGACAAATAACCCGTCTCCAATTCATTGAGGCGCGAACGGACAACCGTTCGCGCCTTTTGTTTACCCCCGGGCAAAATACAACAAGTTTGACTGGCCTCCCAAACCTTCGTAACTTGCACTGAGCATGCTGGCTGCTACATCAAAGGTTGTGGGTGAGGCTGCGGCCTCCCCTCAGAAAGCGGATTTGAATCGTTCCTGGAAAGTTCTCGTGGAACCGGTGGAGCCTTTCCTTGATCAGGTCAATGAGCGGATGCTGGGTCTGGCGAATGATTTTGACCCTAAAATCGTTCCCTACGCCCAATACGCCCTGGCCGGCAATGGCAAACATTTGCGCCCCGCCCTCGTGGCCCTGATCGCGGAATCCCTCGGGAAAGTGTCGGAAGACCATGTGACGGTGGCCATGATCATCGAAATGGTCCACCTGGCCACCCTCGTGCATGACGACATCTGTGACGAGGCGGAAATCCGCCGCGGCCAGCTCACCCTCGCCTCCAACTGGGGGAATGAAATCGCCGTCCTGTTTGGCGACTGCCTGTTTGCCCGGGCCTTGGAACTGGCCGCCGGGTTTTCCACCCGCGAAGTGTGCCGCGCCGTCGCCAGGGCCACCAACACCGTCTGTGCCGGTGAAATCCTGCAAACCCAAAACCGCCGGAATTTTCAAGCCTCCCGCGATCATTATTTCCGCGTGATCGGCATGAAAACCGGCGAACTGTTCACCCTCTCCTGTAACCTGGCGGCCTATTTGAGCGGTGCCGGCGGCGAACAACGCACCGCCCTCGGAAAATACGGCGCGGCCTTTGGCATTGCCTACCAGGTTTTTGATGATTGCGTGGATTTGTTTGGCACCGAAGCCGAGGCCGGCAAGTCGCTTGGCACCGATTTGGAGAAGGGCAAGCTCACCTGGCCCCTCCTGCTGGCCTGGGAACGCGCCGAAAACGGGGACCGCGCCCGGCTGGAAAACCTGATTGCGAATTGGCAGCCGGAAAACTTTGCGGAGATCAACCGGTTATTGGTAAAGTACGAAACGTTTCAACCCTCGTTGCAGGTCATCAACCAGTATTTGGACGAGGCGAGGATCGCTTTGCGCTGCCTGCCGGAGTCCGGCGGCCGGCGGGGGTTGCTGGGGTTGACGAAATTTTTGGCACAACAAACTGATTTGCTTGTGGTTTAATCAGAGATATGGCTGACCCAATTGAACCGATGGAACCGAATGCCGCCTCCGATGCCGTGGAGGAGGTTCGGGAAGAGGTTCTGGTGCGCCGGTCCCGGCGCGGCGATTTGAAGGCGTACGATGATTTGGTAAAACGTTATCAGGAACGCATTTACGCGACCATTTATCACATGACGTCCAACCATGAGGACGCCAATGATCTCGCCCAGGAATCCTTTATCAAGGCTTACCAAGCCCTGTCCTCCTTCAAGGGCGGATCAAGTTTCTACACCTGGATTTACCGGATCGCGGTCAACAAAACGATTAATTTTCTCAAGCAGCGCAAGAACCGCACCCACATGAGCCTCAATGACTTGGATTTTAACGCCGAGCATGATCCCGACCTGATGGCGCTCATTTCCGAAAAAACACCGCAGCGCGATGCCGGTCTCAATGAGTTGCAGGAAAAATTGAACGCCGCATTGCTGAAGTTGTCTGAACCTCATAGAATAGTGGTGGTATTACATGATGTTCAGGGTCAGTCGCATGAAGAAATAGCCAAAGTAATGGATTGCAATGTGGGGACCGTCCGTTCGCGCTTGTTTTACGCGCGCCAGCAGTTGCAATCCGAATTAGCCGATTATTTAAAGTAAAATGAACGAACCAGCAGACAATTTTGAACCGTTGCGCAAGTTGCTCGCCTTGAAACGGCACGAGGTTCCGCCCCCGGGATACTTTAACGGCTTTTCCAACCAGGTGATCGCCCGCATCCGTTTGGGCGAAGCCGCCAAAGCCGACGGCATGATCGCCCGGTTGCTCAATGAAGCCCCCTGGCTGCTCAGGTTTATCCGCATTTTCGAGGCCAAGCCCGCCTATGCCGGAATGTTCGCCTCCGTGATGTTCCTGCTCTTGGTGGCGGGCATTGTTTATTCGGATCACCCGGAAGTCACCCCGGATACCCTCACCCCCGCTTCGGCGCCAGCCCCCAACAGTTCCCCGCTGGCCGTCGTCACCCCGGGTTTCATGGAACAATCCATGGGCCAGTCCTCCGGTTTGGTTTCCAGCACCAACCCCGTTTTGAGCCTGGAACCCAGCAGTTCGCCCTTTGGCGGCCAAGCCCCCCTCTTTCAGCCCGTCGGTTTCACCCGCTGATCAATTCTCCGGGTTCATGGGGCGGCGTTTTGTTTTGGCTTCACCATTCCTGTGGCCAACTTCGACCGCCTCTTGGAACCTTGACCTGCGCACCAAACCGGAGCGTGCGTCTGTGACCCGCAGCGCGTGGATTTCAAATGTGGTCCAGGAACCTTCTTTTTCTCCTCTCTCGGCGGGGCCCAAAACCCTGTGAACTTCCATTTGACAACCTTCCAAAGCCGGCTTAACTGTATTTTAGCCTTGGCGCTTCGGCTCCGGGCGGCGAATGAGGAGGTGTCAGAGTCAGTTTTGGCCTTTTGGCCTTCGTCCCCCACTTTTGCCAACAGTTTGCCATTCCCGGCATATTTATTTGCCGGTCATGGGCGGCGGATGGAACCCACCCGTCGGTTCTTTGACATATTCCGCCGTCAAAGGCGGTTCCGAGTCTGGATGAGGCGTTAATTGTAGGCCGGGTCCCCTGACCCGGCGTTGAGGGTCAAACCGGGTCAAACCCAGTAAAACCAAATCCAACCCCTCAGGTGCCAAATCCAGCCAAATCCGACTTAATCCGACCTTTGAGACGGGAAAAAATCACCCGGTGAACGCATCAGAACCGGGTTTGGATGGGGTGTTTAATTGCAGGCCGGGTCCCCTGACCCGGCGTTGAGGGTCAAACCGGGTCAAACCTTTGCCCTTGGCGTCCGGCCCCCCTTATTTTCTGCCCAAATCCGGGTTCAAAACGGAAAAACTCAAAAAGACACGAAAAAACACGGATAAAAAAATTAAACTCCAGCCCCGAACCGCTCACCATCTTCTGCTTATCCGCGCTCCTCGGCCGTGTGCGGTGCAAGGCTTAGCCCGCTTCGGGTGAATTCCGAAACGCAGGGTTGAATCGCCGCCCCAATTTTCATTTAATGTATTGGTGTCAACCAAAGTCATTGCCGTCGCCAACCAAAAGGGCGGGGTGGGGAAAACAACTACCGCAGTCAACCTGGCCGCCTGCCTGGCCGCCTCCAATCTTCGGGTGCTCCTCCTGGATCTCGACCCCCAGGCCAACGCCACCAGCGGGGTTGGCTTGGAGAAAATCGAGGGAGCCAGCGCCTACCGCGTTTTGCTCGGCGAAGGAAATCTCCTTGATAAAATCAAACCCACCGCCTTTGAGCGTTTGGAAGTTATCCCCTCAGAAATGGATCTCTGCGCCGCTGACCTTCAGATGTCGCGTCTGGATAATTATCTGACCCGGCTTTCCGACATCCTCAAACCCGTCCTGGCCACCGGGCGGCATGACGTGGTGCTCATTGATTGCCCTCCCTCGCTCGGCCTGTTGACCTTGAACGCCTTTGTCGCCAGCCAGGGGCTCCTCATCCCCCTGCAATGCGAATATTACGCCCTCGAGGGAATTTCCATGCTGCACCGCATGCTGGACCAGTTGCGCACCGCCAACGTTAACCCGGAACTCGAGGTTTTCGGGGTCGTCATGACCATGTTTGACGGTCGCACCAAGCTCTGCAACGAGGTTGTGGGTGAAGTCCGCACCCGTCTAGGGGACAAGGTGTTTGAAACCCTCATCCCGCGCAGCACGCGCCTGGCCGAGGCCCCGAGCTTTGGCAAACCCATCATTTACTATGACAAATACAGCAGCGGGGCGGCCGCCTACGAACTGCTCGCCCACGAGGTCGTGGCGCGGATGGCTGTCGTAAAAAAGTGAAGATCAATCACGAATTGCTTTATTTTTAACAAAAACCGTGTTAAAAATTCAAAACCGGGCGGGTGTCTGTGGGAAGATGAATCATCCTTGCTGCCGGTGGCAAAACTAAACTCATACTGACATAACATTAATCATTCCGGACCAACGCCAGCACTTGCCGCCGTCGGGTTTATCCCCTGGTCTAAAAACGGTTTTGTGTCTGGCTTGGCAACAATCATAAAAAATATGGCCCGAGAAACTTTGGAAATGCTCGTCGATAAGGTGACCATGGAACTGACCGACACCAAAACCCTGCGCTTAAAATGGCCCGACGGGTACGACCCCGATTTCAAGACGGGCCAGTTCATCACGGTTTACTGGCCGGACACGCCGGCCTACAAGCGCGCCTACTCGCTGTCCTCCTGCGCCTTGGACCGCGGCCATTATGAGATCACCATCCGGCGCGACGGCAAAATGGGCACCCGCCTGGTGGATTGGGCGAAAGAGGGTGACACCCTGTTTGTGATTCCGCCGGTCGGAAAATTCCTGCCTGTTTACGAGCCGGACAAGCATTTGATTTGCGTCGCTGGTGGCTCCGGGGTGACGCCCTTCCGTGGCTTTGTCCGCGAAGCCACCCGCCGGAAACTGGATACCAAGATTACCGTCCTTTACAGCGTCCGCACCACCCGCAGCATTATTTTCAAGGACGAATTCCACCAAATGGAAATCGAAAACCCCAATTTCAGCTTTTATGTCACCTGCACGCGCCTTCATGAGGACGAGGCTTGGGAGGGACGGCGCGGACGCATTACCTCCAAATGGGTTCAGGAACATGTCCATGATTTGGCCAACACCGTGTTTTACGCCTGCGGACCCAACGAACTCGTTGAATTTGCCGAGGACGTGGTGCTTCACGGTTTGGGCGTCCCCAAGGAGCAGATGAAAACGGAAAAATGGGGTTGAACCGGAATTGCCCCCGTGCGAAATTCAGAGGGATCGACCGGGAGACGGAGGCCGTATGCCGGTGGACGGCAACGCCGATCTTGATTTTTCAAGGATAAACGAACATGACGCTCAAACGCACACCACTGTATTCCGCCCACCAAAAACTGGGCGGCAAGCTGATCGAATTTGGCGGCTGGGAAATGCCCGTGCAATACACCAGCATCACCGACGAGCATCTGGCGGTCCGCCAGGCGGCCGGAATTTTCGACATTTCACACATGGGCGAGGTGTTTGTCGGCGGCCCCGGAGCCGAGAATTTTCTCAACCGCGTCCTGACCAATGATGTCCGGAAACTGGCCCCCGGTCTGGGGCAGTACACCCTCATGTGCAACGAAGCCGGTGGGGTGGTGGATGATCTTTATGCCTACCGCATGAATTCCACGGACTTTCTCCTCATCATCAACGCCTCGCGCATTGATGTGGATGTCCCCTGGCTGGAGCAAGCCAATGCCGGCCAGGCGGAACTGCGCGATCTGTCCGGACGAATGGCCGCTGTGGCGGTGCAGGGACCGGTCGTGGCAAAATTCATTGATGCCGCCCTGCCCGGTGATGCCTGTGGCGGAACCGCAGTTCAAAAAATATCCGAACTGAAGAAAAACCAGGTCGGCATTTTTATTTTTGATTTCTCCACCCTGTATGTCGCCCGCACCGGCTATACCGGCGAGGACGGATTTGAAATCATCGCCCCGACGGAAAAAATCGAAGCTGTTTGGAACCGCCTCTTGGAGATCGGGCGGCCGTTGGGCCTGAAGCCCGCCGGACTGGGGGCCCGCGACACATTGCGCACGGAGATGTGCTATCCGCTGTACGGCCATGAATTGGATGAGTCCACGACTCCGATCGAAGCCCGGGTCGGTTTTTTTGTCGCGCTGGACAAGGGTGATTTCACCGGTCGCGCCGTTCTGGCCCGGCAAAATGCGGAAGGCACCAAAAAGAAGCTGGTGGCCTTTAAGATGACCGGAAAATCCGCGCCGCCCCGTCCGCACTATGGCATCCTCGCGAATGGCCGGGCCATTGGCCAGGTGGTCAGTGGCACGCAAAGTCCTTCGCTGGGGGTCGGGATTGGCCTCGGGTATGTGCCGTCGGAATTTAGCCGGCCAGGAACCCCATTGGAGATTGAAATCCGGGGCAAAACCGCTCCCGCCGTCGTTGTGCCCAAGCCCATTTACAAACGGTGACCGATCCCTAAGCCGGGCAAAATAAAACTTTTGGTCCGGTGCCTTTGGTGGTGAAATAACAATCTATTTATGAGCAACATTCCTTCGGATCTGAAATACACGAAATCGCATGAATGGGTGCGCGTCGCCGGTGACGTGGCCGTGGTGGGAATCACGGATCATGCGCAACACGAATTGACCGACGTGGTGTTTGTGGAATTGCCCGCCGTCGGCCGCCAGGTGAAAGCCGGGGAAAACTGCGCCGTGGTGGAATCCGTGAAAACCGCCAGCGACATCTACGCCCCGGTGAGCGGTCAGATTCTCGAATTCAACGCCACTGTGGTTGACAACCCCGCCCTGGTGAACACCGAACCGCATGCCGGCGGCTGGTTCTTCAAACTGAAATTGAGCCACCCGGAGGAAGTCAACGCCCTGTTGTCCCCGGAGGATTACCAGAAGCAGATTGACGGGTGAATTTTCAGCCGGTGATTAGATGAAAATCCGTCTGTTTATCAAGCCGTACTGTCCGTGGTGCCGCAAAGCCGCCGCCTGGCTGGACGACCGCGGCATCCAATATCAAACCCTTGATGTGATTTCGGACAGCAAGGCGTTCACGGAAATGGTCAATCTCTCCGGCCAGCGCTTTGCGCCGGTGATTGAGGTGGACGGCGAAATCCTCGCCGACTTTGGGCCGGAGGAATTGGCCGGGTTTTGGGAGAAACTGACTGGGAAATAAATTCCGCGCCGGATGCGAATTTACATGAGTTGATTTGGGTGCTACCCTGACTCTGGTTTGTTTGCGCCCGGCGCGAATGAACATCAAATGACGACGACTGAACCGAAAACACGCCCCCGCCTGCCCGGTTGGTTGCGCAGGCAACTGCCCACCACGGGCACTTTTTCCAACACCCGCGCCCTGCTGGATGAACTGAAGCTGCACACTGTCTGCGAAAGCGCCAAGTGTCCCAACCACTGGGAATGCTGGGGCAAGGGCACCGCCACGTTCATGATTGCCGGGGATCGCTGCACGCGCGCGTGCGGTTTTTGCGCGGTCAGCACCGCCAAACCGCTGGCGCTGGAAGCCGATGAGCCCCTGCGGGTGGCCGAGGCCACCCGGCGCATGAAACTCCGCCATGTCGTCATTACCGCCGTGGCCCGGGATGATTTGAAAGATGGCGGCGCCGGGCATTTTCAGCAAACCATTGAGGCCGTGCGCCGCTTGAACCCCGGCATTGTCATTGAGGTGTTGGTGCCCGATTTTAATGAAAATGCGTCGGCCATTGACTTGGTGTTGGCCGCCAAACCGCAAATCTTCAATCACAATCTGGAGACCGTGCGCCGGCTCACGCCGGAGGTTCGTCACCGCGCCACTTATGACCGGTCCCTGAGTGTGCTGTCGGCGGTCAAGGCCCGGAGCGGCACCGGCATTTACACCAAGTCCGGCCTCATGCTCGGGTTGGGTGAAACGCTGGAGGAAGTCGTGGTGGCGATGGAGGACCTGCGCCGGGTCAAGTGCGACCTGCTCACGTTGGGACAATATTTGCAGCCGACGCTGAAACATCTGCCTGTGAAGGAATTCATCGCGCCGGAACAATTCACCGCTTACGGGAAGGTGGCGCGTGAGCTGGGTTTTCTGCACGTTTCCAGCGGGGCGCTGGTGCGCAGTTCATATCATGCTGATGAGTTTAACGGGTGAGCGGCGGGGAAGGGGCAAAACTCTGCCAAATCCTGCAACCAAATCTGCATCCTTTGATAAAAGGATCAAAGAATGACGGGCCCTTTTTGTGCATGAGTCGTGGGCTGGTTCGAATGACAGGGCGGGGATGGGGATGTGGTGGTTTTTTGATCTGACCACAACCGGTGGTGGTTGCTGAGTCTTAACGGGGTTTTTCGATGGCGGGCCGATGTTTGTCAGGGTGAGCAAAACCGGGCACTCCGGCGGGGAGCGGGAAATAGGGTGAAAAGACGCTTTAGTCTCCGCCGGGATGGCCGATATGGTCTGTGGGTTCCGCCATGAAACTGGAGACCGGCTTCATGGCGGGCCTGCCAACATGTTAAGCTTAAAAACCGGTCCGGCCAAAATTTCGCAAAAGTTGACGACGCTCAGCATTAGCTGGCTCAACAACGAGGTGGTTGCCGTGGCCATTCATCGCGGCGTGGTGGGGGAAACTTGGAAGGCCTCGTTTTCGGCGGAAAGTGTGCCGGAGTTTAACAGTCTGCTCCGGGAAGCCGTTCAAAAGACCAATTACAAGGGCACGTCGGTGTCCTTGTTGCTGGCGAATCCCCGCCTGGCGCAAAAACTGGTGGATGTGCCGCCGGTGACGGGGTCGGGTTTGGTCAAGATCATCCAGCGGGAGGCGCAACAGCAGAAGTTTTTCAATGATGAGGCGGCGTGGACGTTTCAAAGCTCGCTGACGGTCAAGGATGTGCAGCGGGTGATCCTGCATTTGCTGCCCAAAGCCCTGCTGGATCAATTCATCCAGGCCTGTGAGACCAACGGGCTGCTGCTGACCTCCGTGGTGCCGGTTTCGGCGGTGTTGCACCAGCAATTGACGCGCCTGCCGCTCAACAAGGATGACGTGGCCCTGCTGGCGGCGGAGACGGGCGGTTTTACGACGGTGGTGGTGGGGCGGGCGGACGGGCAATTGCTTTTGGTGCGCACGCTGTTGGGGGATTGGAACAAGAATGTGGACCGCATGATGGTGGACTTAAAGCGCACCATCGCCTTTATCACGCAGCAGTTCGATTTGAACATCAACGCCGGGGTGTGGCTGTTTGGCCAGGGTGCGGAGCAACAGGCGCCGGTCCTTCAGCTTCTGCTCGCGCAATCCGTCCAGATCAGCCCGGTGGAATACAAGCCGGAATACTGGACGCTGCAGGCGGCGAAACTGCGTCTGGACGCCACCCCCAATTTCATTGGGGTGGAAATGCAACAAGCGCCCCAGCGCCGGATGTTTGGCTGGGTGGTGGGCGTGGTCACCACGCTGATGGTCCTGTCCTCGCTGGCGGTGGCCATCATTTTGTACATGCTGGCGAAACAGGAATCGGTCCAGGCGGGGTCGCTCCGCGAGCGCGTCGCCCAGTTGGTACTCCAGCAGCAAGACTTGGAAAGACGCAACGCGGAATATTCCGGCAAGGACCAGCTCACCAAGGAGGTGCTGGACAGCCAGCATGCCCCCGTGCCGGTCTGGATGATGGGTTATCTGAGCGAGGCCCTGCCCGCCGAACTGGTGGTGACCAATCTGCAGGTCAACTGGGGCGGCCATGAGTGGAATGTTCATCTGGCCGGGGCTTTGCAGGGAACAACAAATTCGCCCTCCCCCACGGCGCTCTCCAACGCCGTCGTCGTGCTGGCCGACCGGTTGGAAACCGGCCCGTTGCATCTGACCCTGGTGCAGCGCAGCGACCATGGGGAGGCGGCTTCGGATAAATCCGCAAGCCCCCGCACCACCCCCGCCAAGTCCAACAGCCAGACCCCGGCGGACACCCAGTTTTGGATCGAAGGGGGGATCCGATGAGCGCCCCCAGTCCCAGCCGCAGTCCGGTGGCGGGCACCAAACCCGTTGGTTTCAGTTATGTGACGTTGTTGTCGCGAGTGGTGGTGGGCGTGCTGTTGCTGGCCTCGGCCGGGCTGCTCTGGTGGAGTTACTGCCGGGTGTATCTCCCGCGCGTGAAGGAATACCATGAACTGGATGCCAACGTGGTCAAGCTGACCATCGCGGTGGATGATTTGGATCACCAGTGGACCAAGCCCGAGCTGGCGGCGATTGATCAAAAATTTCATCTGGTGCAATCCCGCCTGTTCAACGACCAGCCCGAGCTGAAATCATGGCTGGATGATTTTGAGGGTCAATTCATCGCCCTGGGGTTGAACATCAAAACCGACTTTAACGCCAGCCTGGTCAGTTCCAATGCGCCCGCAGTGGCGGGCCGGAGATTTTCCGCGATCCCCACCACGGTGACCATTGATTTTTCCCCGACGGCCGGTTCGGAGGACAAGGACACCCCCTTTCAGCGATTACTCCAGTTTTCCCAACGCATCACCACCCAGGATAAAATCGCCGATCTGACCGGCCTGACGGTCCACAGCGGCACCAACTCCATTGATCATGCGGTGCTGAACCTCACTTTTTGGGCGGGTGCAAAGGAGGCGAAATGAAGTTCAATGTCAAGAGTTTCAACACCTGGTTGACGGCGCTGTTGATCCTCGGAGCCGTCGGCTTCCTCACCCTGCGATTATTGCCTTCCCGCAAAGCGCATTCCATTTCGCCACTTGGAATAGATTCATCGGCCTTGTTGGCGGCCTCCCATTCCACCACCAACCCGCCTTCCGCTTCGCCGGCTCCCGGTCCGACCCTTGACCGCAAGTATGCGGAGTCGCATTTGAGCGGATGGATGGAGTCGCCCCTGCGCGACCCGTTTTTTCAGATCAAGCCGGTGCCGCCCCCGGTGCGGACGAATCAGGTGCCGGAGCTGACGCAGTATCAATTAAAAGCCATTTGGCGGCAGAACGGTGTCAGCATGGCGGCGATCAACAGCGGCATCTACCGCCTGAATGACTCCGTTGACGCATATTTGCTCGTCAAGATGGATGATCACGGCGTCTGGCTGGAAATCAACGGGAAAAAGGAATTCCTCGGATTTGCTGATCCGGTCCCGATGGTGGCGCCGCCAATCGTCCATGAGGCCCCCAAATCCTCCGAACCCGAGCGCCAATCCTCCGAGGACGCGCGCCGATCAGCCGAGGCCGCCCTCAAATCCGCGGAAGCGGCGTTGCAATCCATTGATGCGGTCGCCAAGTCCGTTGATGCTGCGAAAATCCCCGCTGATGACGAGCCCCACTGACGGCCTGATGACCCCCGTACCCCGATTATTGTTATGAAAACCAAACTCGCCAAGCAAACGCCCGCCACCGGCCACTCCTTACCCGGAGGTGTGATCCGGTGGGCCGCCGTGGGGGTGTTGATCTGGAGCGCATCGGCGGTTGCCGACCCCACCAACTCCGTGCCGCCCGCCAGTGCGAGCGCGCCGGTGTTCACCTTTCGGCCAGTCCACGCCTCCACCAATTCCGTCACTCCGGCCCCGGCCGGTCCGGTGACTCTGGTCACAGTCACTCCAGCGGCCCCGACCCCGGCCCCCGGCGGTGAACCTGCGGCCAAGGCGGTCACTGACACAAACTCTTGGGAATCGCTCGTCGCCCCGGTGAGTCCCGCCGTCCGGCCGGTGTTTGGCAGCGTGCAGGTTTCGCTGGTGCCCGCGCCCGTTCCGGCGGTCAACCCCGGCCTGGAGCAGCACACCCAGGGCAAAATCATTGAAAAATTTCATGCGGACAACCTCGACCTGAAAGCCGCGCTGGCTTTGTTTGCCAGCCAGAACAACCTCAACATTGTGCCGGACAACGATCTCTCCGGGACGGTCACCCTGGATGTCCACAACCTGCCCCTGGATCAGATGATGCGCGCCCTGTTGGAAGCGGGGGATTGTTGCTGGCAGGAGGACAACGGTTTGATCCGGGTGCGCAGCAAGGAGACGCGCACGTTTGCCGTGAATTACCTGCGCCTCAAGCGCACGGGCACGGGGAACAGTTCAGCCACACTCAACCCCGCCTCGTCCGGGGGGTCAGGCGGCAGCAGTGGCGGCGGTTCCAGCAGTGGTGGCAGTGGTGGCAGTGGTGGCGGAGGTGGCGGGGGTTCCTCCGTGAACCTCACAGCCGATAACACGACTGATTTCTGGACGGAACTCCGGTCCGAACTGGGCTTTATCCTGACGGCGGAGGGAATGAAGTCGCTGGCGATCAACAAAACGGCGGGGATCATCGAAATTACCGACCGGCCTTCCGCGCTCGAACGAGCGGAACACTACCTGAACGCCACGGAAGAAAGCATCAACCGGCAGGTGGACATTGAAACCAAGATTTATGACGTGACGCTCAACAACGCCTTCCAATTCGGCATTGATTGGAACCATGTGGCGGAAGCTTATCAGGGCAGTCTGGGCTTCGGCACGGCCACCTTGCCGACGGCCATCGGCAGTGGTTCCACGCTGGGCAATTCGGCCCTGGGCGGGATCAACACCTCCTCGACGTCAAGTTCAGCCGGGACTGCGGCCAACACGCTCATGTTTCAGAACCTAAACACCTCGGCCGCCGTCACCGCCCTGCAGACGCAGGGGAGTGTGACAGTGGTGGCCGCGCCGCGCATCCGCACTCTGAACAATCAGACCGCCCTGGTCAAGGTGGGACAGGAACTGCCGTTTTTCTCCGTCTCCACCATCAACAGTCAAAGTTCAAGCGGCAATCAAGTGTCCTCGGGGGACACCATTACGACCGTCACCATCGGCACCATCCTCTCGATTACCCCGCAAATCTCGGAAGACGGCTGGATTGCCATGGACATTTCCCCCGTGCTGACCAGTCTGGTGCAGGTGGAAACCTCCCCGGATAAAACCGCCACCGCACCGCAACTGACCGACAAGCAGGCTTCCACCCTGGTGCGGGTACGCAACGGTACGACCGTGGTGCTGGGGGGGTTGATCCAGACCGAGAAGGATGAAAGTGCCAACTCGGTTCCGGTGCTGGGAGAAATCCCCTTGCTGGGCAAACTTTTCAGCGGCAATTACAATGCCATGACCAAGAACGAGCTGGTTATATTTGTCACGCCGCACATCGTGGAAGCCGGCGAGTCCAGTGTGAAATATGTGAATCCGCCGGAAAAGAGCAAGGCCAAGGGCAACTGAGCCGGGCACGGGTTCGAATCGTCCCTGGCATTCGTGTGTGTTGTGTGGCTGGTTTTGCGGACACGACCCGGAACGAGGCGACATGTCGCCTCGTGCGAAAGTTGTAACTTGTCACCGCACCCCAAAGACTTGCGCGTCCGTCTCAGGGTTGTGCCTTGCGTTTCTTCTCAATCCGGTCCCGCCAGGTCAGCCAGAGCAGGGCGGCGGTGACGATACCAGTGGCCGCCACGCAGAGCGGGGCGCCATAGCGGTCCGCCGGCAGCGCGCCACTCATGGGCAGGCGCAGGCGGTCGGTCAGCACCTCGCCGATGCCCGGAAAGGACGTGTGCGCCACCACGCCGCCCGCACCATTGACCGCTTGGGAAATGCCGGAGCTGGCCAGGCGGAAAATCGGCACGCCGTATTCGGCTGCTCTCAGCGGGGCCACGCGGGAATGAAGTTCGTGCTGGTGCCGGCCCCAATCCGCCACATCCATGGTCGGCACGATCAGCAGTTGCGCCCCCTGCCGGATCAGTTCATCCGGCACGCGGGTGAAACTGAGGTCGTAGCAGATGCAGAGGCCGATTTTTCCCCAGGGCGAATTCCAGACCTTCTGTTGCTGGGCGGGCAATCCATCAATGAAAAAGGGAATGGGGACGCTTTTGGCCTGGCTAAAAACAATCTCGCCGTTGGTGCCCACCACGAAAGCGGTGTTGTAGTACAAATGATTTGTGACGGAGTCCTTGCCGCCCACGATGAGATATCGGCGGTGGTCGCGGCACCAGTTTTTCAAATTGTCCGGCACCACCCCTTCCAAGGTGTATTCGCTGAGCACAAAAATCTGGGAATCAGGGTTCTTCTTCAACGCCTGGTCCAGGGATTTCGTGACGATGTAGGGGTTGGCAAATTCCCACTGGATGCCGGTGATGTTCAGCGGGGGATTGGGGCGTTCAAACCGCGCGGCCGTTGCGTAGGCGCAGAAAAAGGCCAGCATCAGGGCCGCCCCCCACAAACCCAGCAGGAGCGTGCAGACCCCCTTCATTGGCGGCCGTTTGAACCAGCGCCAGTGGGCCAGCACGGTGACCATGGTCAGCACCAGAAAACCTTCGCCGTACATGCCGAACTTGCTGAACAGGTTCAAGCCGGGGCTGGCGGGCAGGGCGTATCCCAGGTTTAGCCAGGAGAATTTCAGGTAATACAGTTCGCTGCGGAAATACTCCACGCCGGTCCAGACCACCGGAATCAGCCAGAGGGCGACGGCCCGGCCCCAGCGCCGGGTGGCGCCGCAGATGATGGCCGTGAACAAGCCGATCCAGAACGCCAGCACCACCCACAGCGCCACGGCCGCCGGCCCGAAAAGATGCCAGAAGAAAAACAGTTGCGGCGCGTAGCTGGCGACGGCCGTGGCCAGGCCACAATAAAAAGCCCGGCGGACGCTGGCCTGGGCCGTCAACTTAACCAGCGCCAGGGCATACCCGAACACCAGCAATCCCGCCGCCGGGTGCGCCAGCGAGGCGTAGGCCAGATTCAGGCACACGGCGGCCAGCGCCCCCCAGAGCAGGGATTGCTTCCAGGTCAGCGGCGTGGTGGCGGACGCAAGGGTGTTCATGAGGGCCCCAGTTTGCCACCAACCATGCATGAGTTCAACCCTGGTTCCGGGCGGGCGGCGGGGCACGCCAAAAACCTTCGGGGCGGCAGTGGGTTGTCGCCCCGGGACGAATGAGGGTTGAATCGGTTCCGGTCGAAACCGGAACTAATGGCCGCCGGTGCCGTTTATTCCGATATTGCTCTCGTAGAAGGAACCGGAGACGTATTTGGCACGGCCGAGCCGGTTGAAAATTGTGCGCGCATCAAAATCCGACTCTCCGGAAAAATAACGGCGGGCCATGGTGCGGCGAAAATCCAGGTAATGGTGCGCGATGTCCCCTGACGGGTATTGGGCGTCAAAATCTTCCTGGCGGCAATAGGCGGCCTGGGCATGCGCAATGAAGATCTTGGAGAAACCACCGCGTTGAACCGCCTGGGTGACCTGCTCAACTGTGTAAAAAGACCGCTCGCCAAAGCGGCGTTGCAATTCGCCGCTTAATCGCATCAGATAACTCCGGATGGCAAAATATCTTCTGAGATAAACAATCATAACGACTCCTCCAGCAAAGTGCCCCAATCACCCGGAAAGTCAAGCGGTGATGCGGTTTCCGACCGGGCGCGGGGCCGTGTCCAAAATCAAAAGGGGCGGCAGTTGCCTGCCGCCCTTGGAGGAACGAGAGCCCCGGCCAATCAGGCCCGCTGTTTCAGTTTGCGGACAAACAGCCCGCAGGAGCCCACGGCCATGCCCAGCATGCCCGCGGTCGTCCCGGCATCAGGAACCGGGCTGACGGCGTTGGCTGCCGAGAAGGTGATGTCCGAGTTGCCTGTTTCGGTGTCGGTCAGACTCCACGAGGCGGGTGTTTGGGCATCCCCCGTGATGTCAGCATAGCCGGTGCCGGCAATATACAGGCTGTTGGGACCTTCCAGAACGGCCGTCACTGAGGTGGCCACCAGATTGTAGGTGACTCCGGCCGCGGTTAGCGTCCACAAATCCACGGGGTGGCCGGGGAAACATCCGCGAAGACGAAGGGCGTAAACGTGCCGGTTTCGCCACCCGTGAGGGAGGCATAGTCGCCGGTCGTCGTCCCCGCTTCCACTTTGGCGCTGATCGCGGTGAATTCTGTCTCCGTGCCACCGGCAAAGGAACCATTAAATGCAGCGGAACCTCCGCCAAAATTAATCGTTCCATTTATGGGCGACGCCTGCACACTCGCACTGATGCCGATGAGTGCCAAACCCGCCACCGTCATTATTTGTACTTTATGTTTCATGTTTTGTTTGTTTCCTTGGTTGATGTTTTACCGCAACCATCCGTAATACGCTACCGGGGGGCGTGCCGGTCCGGCCGTGGGGTGTAACCCGACCCGCTTAGTCCGCCACTTTTGAGCTTGTCCATTGGCCCCTGATCCTCAAATGCAGGGCATGCTAAACAGTAAAACGGGATTGGCGTTCCAAGGCGATATTTCTAAAGTTGACTTTAGAAAAGGGCGATTTATCCTAATCTCATGTTTGATCGCTGGTTTGCGGCTGAACTAAAAGCAAAGTTGAGCCGACCCTATGTTCACCTCCTGTTTGGAGCGCGGCAGACGGGTAAATCCACTTTGTTGAATCAATTGATTTCCGAGGAGGCCCTGCGTTTCAACCTGGCGGATCCGCAGGAGCGTTCCCGGCATCTGGCGAACCCGGGTGAGTTTGCCCAGGCCTGTCGCAGCCTGTCGGCGAAGAAGAAAGGTCAGTTTGTTTTTGTGGACGAGGCGCAGGCGGTGCCCTCCATCTTTGACGCTGTGCAGGCGCTTTACGATGCCGACAAGACGCGGTGGCGATTTGTGTTGTGTGGGAGCTCCGCCCGCAAACTGAGGTTGACCGGCACCAACCTGCTGCCGGGGCGGAGCCTGGTTCATCATTTGTTCCCGCTCACGCTGGCCGAGCAGCCGGTCAAAGAAGGGAACCCATTTCACGCGAGCCCGCCGCTGCTGTTTCCGTGGCGTGACGCGGAGCAGGTCAGGCATCCGTTTCCCGCGTGGGATTTGCCGGCCAGACTCGCCTATGGCGCGCTGCCGGGCATCGTCACGGCGGAGGAGCAGGACCGGTCAGGGTTGCTCAAAGCCTACGCGTTTGTGTATCTGGAGGAGGAAATCCGCCGCGAGGCGCTGGTGAAAGATTGGGGCGCGTTCGTGCGCTTCCTGCAACTGGCGGCCGCTGAATCCGGCCAGATTTTGAACTATGCCAACATTTCGCAGGCGGCGGGTATCTCAGAACCAACGGTGAAGAGCCATTATCAGTTGCTGGAGGACATGTTTGTGGGCATCCGGATTCCCGCCTATTCCAAGAGTCCGCGCAAGAACCTGCTCTCGACGCCGAAATTCTTGTTTTTTGATCTGGGCGTCCGGCATGCGGCGGCCGGATTGAATCCGTCCCTCGAAACAGTGAAGGCGAATCCGGGGCCGGTGTTTGAACAGTGGGTGGGCATCGAATTGTGGCAGCGCCTGCAATATCTCGGCGAGGGCAGGCTGTATCATCAACGCTCCCGCGATGGCGCGGAAGTGGACTTCATCATCGGTCATGGCGGCAACTTGACGCCCATCGAGGTGAAGTGGACGGAGCATCCCACCCTGGGCGATGCACGCCACCTGCTGACTTTTCTGCAGGAAAGAAAGCCGGAGGCGAAGCATGGCTATGTGATTTGCCGTTGCCCGCGCCCATTGCAACTCCATGACCAGATCACCGCCCTGCCTTGGTTCTGTTTGTGAGGGGTGGGGACTCCCGCAAGGTCAGGGGGCGGCCCCGCCCTTGGCTTCATTGCTTTTGAGCTTGTCCATTTGCGCCTAATGGTAAATATAGGGCATGCTAAAAAATAAAACCGTGCTGGCGTTTCTCGGCGAGATCTACGAGGACCTCGAGTTGTGGTATCCCAGGCTGCGGCTGGAGGAGGCGGGCTTTGCCGTGAAATGCGCCGCGCCCGAACTTAAAACTTATGCCGGCAAGCACGGCTATCCCGCCGCGGCCGACCTGTTGTTGAGCGAGGCCCGGAGCGACGATTTTTGCGGCCTGCTTGTGCCCGGCGGTTTCATGCCGGACAAGCTGCGCCGCGACCCGAAGGTGCTGTCGCTGACGCGCGAGTTTTTTGAGCGGGGCCGGCTGGTGGCCTTCATCTGCCACGGCGGCTGGATTCCAATCTCGGCCAAAATCCTGAGCGGCCGGCGGGTGACGGGGTCGCGCGGCATCAAGGACGATTTGGAGAATGCCGGCGGGCGCTGGGTGGATGAGCCGGTGGTGGTGGATGGGAATTTGATTTCCAGCCGCACCCCCCGGGATCTGGCGCCGTTCGCGGCGGCCATGGTGCGGTTTTTGGAGGCCGACGGACAATGAATGAGCCGGGTAAAATGTTGGTGGCGGCCGGCTTGGTGCTGGCCGGCGTGGGGGCGCTGCTGTGGTCGGGGCTGGGCCGCGGCTGGCTGGGCCGGTTGCCGGGGGACCTCCATTACGCCAAGGGGGGCTTCAGCTTTCATTTTCCGCTGGTCACCTGCCTGTTGCTCAGCGCGGTACTGACGCTTGTGCTCTGGCTGCTGCGGAAATAATTTCACTTTCGGGGTTGATCTGACGTATATAAAGCCTTATGCTTAAGGAGTGGCAATGACGCACACAAAGCGGTTCCTTCAGATTTGGCTTCTGCGGGCCATGGGTTAGTATATGAAAGAATTGCTGCAAGCGCTGGAGACCGTGGTGTTGCACAGAAACCCGGAACTGACCGGTAGTCTGCGCCCCGGGTTGTCCGAGGCCGTGATTCGACGGATGCTCGAATTCGGAAACGTCCGGGGCGGGGTGGAACCCATCGTGGACCTGTTTTCCTGGCGCAACGGTTCCAAGTCCACTGCGCTGGTCACGCCGGAGCAGCCCAGCCTCTTTCCCCGGGGCGACTACCTGTTCCCGCAGTTGGACGTGATGATCACCCAGTTTCGCCGTTTCCGACAAGTGGCCACCTATCGTCTGCGTTATGACGAGGTGGCCGGGCGCTATTTCCCCCTGCTGTGGAATGGGGCGGTGAGTTATTTGGCGCTGGACCTGGACCCGTCCGGTAATGGCCGGCTGGCGGTCATTGACGACAAGGCGGAAAAACTGGTCCGCGAAGCGTATCCCAACTTCGAGGCTTTTGTGCGGGATGCCATTCAGGCCAATAAAACCAATGATTTGGCGGTTTTCATCCGCATGTCCAAAAACCCTGCCGTCAGCAATGCTCCGCTGACCCGGTCCGCCTCCTCCGGTTCCTCCTCCGGCACGGGCGGCACGACCTTCTTTTTATCCAAAAGCAGAAAGAAACTCCCCTTCACGGACTATGTGCCGGCTGTGCGGACCGATTTCTCGGACGAGGCGGCTTGGAAGTTGCTCTGTGCGTCCATTCAAGATCCGGAGGACGACACCGCCAGGAGCGTGGATTTTATCAGTGACCCGGAGTACAAGGGGCTCCGGGCGGATCAACTGCCCGCCCTGATGCCCGAGGGTTCCAACCTGACGTTTGCCTTCATCATTGACCCGATGGCGTTCTCGCAGCCGGATCGTCCCGTTTTGGTGGTGGACCTGAAGGATCAGCCCGGGCGTTCTTTCCGGGTCGTCGCCTCGGAACTGTCGAACTTGGAGAGCAATTTGTCCATTGCCAACAAGAGTTTCGATGAGTTTGCCGACGCCGTGGATAAGAACGGGATCTTTCACGGGTTTTGAGCGCGGCCACGCCAAAATTCCTGTTTTCTTGGTTGAAATCCGCCGGGGCACTCTTTAACCTTTAGCTCATGGAAACGACTCAATTAGAGCAGTACATCCCGATTCTGTTTCTGCTGGCGGCGGCGGTCGGTTTTGCCGGCGGCACGCTGGTGGTGTCGGTGCTGTTGGGCAAATTCGGCAAGACCTCGCCGGCCAAGGACGCGGCTTATGAGTGCGGCAAGGAGCCCATCGGTGCGGGCGGCGGGCGCTTTTCCATCAAATTTTACCTGGTGGCCCTGCTTTTCGTCCTGTTCGACATCGAAGTGGTCTTCATGTACCCATGGGCGGTGGTTTACAAGGACATGCTGGCGGACCACGCCACGCGCAATCTGATTTTGGCTTCCATGGTCTCGTTTCTCCTGATTTTATTCGCCGGTTACATTTACGCGCTCAAAAAAGACGCGTTGAATTGGAAGTGATTATTCGGGTCCGGGGTCTGGGATCCGGGGTTTTGGGGGGGCTGACACTTTTTTATGGCTATCATCAAATTCGGCACGAGCGGCTGGCGCGAGATCATCGCGCGGGACTTCACCTTTGACAATGTCCGGCTGGCCACGCAGGGGATTGCGGATTACCTCAAGAGCGAACTGGCCCGGACGGATTCCCCCATTCACGGGCGCGCGCCCGTGGTGATCCTGGGGCATGACACCCGGTTTTTGGGGCCGGAATTTTCCCTGGCCGCCGCGGAAATCCTGGCCGCCAGCGGCCTCGAACCGCTGTTGTGCGACCGCGACACGCCCACGCCGGTGATTGCCCACACCATCCGCCACCGGCAGGCCATTGGCGGCATCAACATGACCGCCAGCCATAACCCGGCGGTGTACCAGGGGCTGAAATTTTCCACCTGCAACGGCGCGCCGGCCACCCCCGAGGTCACGCGGCAGATCGAGGCGAACATCGTGAAACTCCAGGGCCAGAACTGGTCGTTCACCGGAGTGCCGTTCGGATCGTTCCAGGCCAAAACAATCAATCCGTTGCCGGACTATTTCAAACAAATCAACAAGCTGATCAAGTTTGCCGTGCTGAAGAAGGCGAAGTTGAAGGTGGCGGTGGACCTGAGCTGCGGCACGGGCCATGGCTACCTCGATGTGCTGCTGAACAAAGCCGGGGCCAAAACCACGCTCTTTCACAATGAACTAAACCCGCTCTTTGGCGGGCATCATCCCGAGCCGAATGCCGCAAACATGGCCGAGGTCAGCAAATTTGTGCGCAGCGGCAAGGCGCAAATCGGTCTGGGGCTGGATGGCGATGCCGACCGGTTTGGGATTGTGGACAAGGACGGCACCTGGCTGACGCCCAACCAGGTGCTGGCGCTGGCGTTGTATCATTTGAAGAAGAACCGGGGCTGGAGCGGCGCGGTGGTGCGCACCGTGCCCACCAGTCACCAGGTGGACGCGGTGGCGGAATTGCTCGGCGTCAAGCTGTACGAAACACCGGTGGGCTTCAAATACATCGGCGCGCTGATGGAGAGCGAACCCGTCATTGTCGGCGGCGAGGAATCCGGCGGCCTGAGCGTGCAGGGGCATGTGCCGGAAAAAGACGGCATCCTGGCCTGCCTGCTGATGGCCGAATTGGTGGCGACGGAGAAAAAATCACTGGGTCAGATCTTGAAGGAACTCGCGAAGCTGATCGGGGAATTTTACACCGACCGCATCAACGTGGGTTTTGCGCCGGACAAAAAGGAAGCGCTGCTGGCGAAGCTGGGCGGCGGATTGGCGATCATCGGCGCGTTCAAGGTGGAGAAGTTCATCACCACCGACGGCTTCAAGTTTTTGCTGCCCAACCGCGAGTGGGTGGCCTTCCGCGCCAGCGGCACCGAGCCGTTGATCCGCTGCTACCTCGAGGCCAAAACCAAGGCGAATTTGAAGAAGCTGGACGCGGCCTGCCGGCAGTTGCTGGCGTAAGCAGCGCCGCCGGGGCGGTGGTGGCGGGAACTTCAAGCCTTCCGTGCTTGGAGTTCCCATTTCATATTCGGGTTTCACCCCATGGTTAAAGACCGCCCTAAAAGTGTAATTTCATTTCAACAAATGACGGCCAGCGGGTGGCCAGCGAAATGAAAAACATCTTTGCCTATTTTACCCTCGCCGGTTTTGGCCGGCGCTGTCTGGGTGGGGGGCGGTTCTCCGGGTTTGCCGTTCACCAGCCAAACAGTCATCAGGCCTTAACAGCAAACCCCGGTTCCATCATGCCAGCCTTGGCCGCCAAAACCGTCACTCTGCACTGGAAAGCCATTCCGAAGTGGTCCAAACGCGCCCGGACCATTGGCCGGACTTTTAAGTTTGCCGGTTTTTTTAAGATGAAAACCAGCGTTCCGCTGCTGGCCCTGGCCGTGCTGGCCGCCGTGGCGCTGGCGGGCTGCGATCAAACCCCCTCCGCCGGTTCCACTGATGCGTCCGCCGCCAATTCCAGCACGAACCGGGGCGCCAGCACGGCCAGTCCCGCGACCAATCCGCCGGCCATCCTGATGGCGCCATCAGTGTATACTAATAGGCCGGTCACCACCAATCAATCATGACGCCTCCCCCATCCAGCCGGTGGCCGGGCGGTTTCCCGCGTTGGAGAAGCCGGACCTCCCTTTTGTGATGATGAAGACCGGGCTGCGGCTGCTCCTGATGGTTCTGCTGGCCGCCGGAACGCTGACCGGTTGTCCGTCGCCCCGGCCGGGGGCGGCGCCGCGTTGGGGTTGCGAAACAATTGCTACAGTCTGCTCCATCAACTGTTGGCCGAGCAAAAAGATGTCAGCCTGCTGCGGCTCATCAAGCGGGAACCTTCCGAGGTCAAGAGCCTGATCAAGAAAATTGCCGCCGCCTCCGGGGCTGGCGCGCAATTGTTGGAGGCATTTGCCAGCCGTGACCCTTCGATCCGATTGGACGATTTGCGCCTGCCGCCTGCAGAGGTGGCCGCTCGCGCCGCCATTGCCGCCACCAAGGAGAAGGAATTATTGGGTCAATCCGGCGATAAATTTGAGTTGGGCCTGCTGTTGACGCAGACGGAGGCGTTGAGTTATGCCTCGCATCTGGCCCAGGTCACCGCCGAAAACGAGCCGGACCCCGACCGCGCGCGCGCTGCTCGGCCTCAGCAAGGATATGCAGACCTTCTACCATGAGGTGTTCGCGATGCTGCTGTTGAAAACAAAATGAGGGTGGGGTTTGTTAGGATGATGCCTTGACGCGGGAGGGGATGCGCTGGCGGATTTCAGCCAGGAGCTTTCGTCCGCGTGCGGGATTGCCGCGCTTCTGTCGGGCCATAAAGCGGGCTTCCGACTGGCGTTCCGTAATGACATGCGTGACAAAATTGTTGAATAACCTTTGCACGATCGTGCCGGTGGATCTCGCCACTCCCAGCAGCGCTTTATGCCGTGAATCGTCACAACGATAGGGAATGGTTTTCAGGTTGCAATTTTCAAATGTTGCGCCGGGGTCACCACGCGCGGTGAGGCAAAGTGGCATCACGGATGATGTCAGTCAAGCCGCCAGCCAATGGCGGTTGTTTGCCATGGCTCCTGATGCGCCATCGGGTGTGACCGCCCATCACAAGCAGGATTTGAACGTCGTGTAAAACGGGTCCCAACGATGCGTGTTTTGAATCCTTCATCGCCATGGACAAACCCCGTAAAAAGCGTAGCATGTGCCCCCATTCGAGCCTTTCGACCGTCAACAATAACGACACCAACCAGGGCTCAACGACAGGATTAAAATGAAAAAGAAAAACGTCGGACCAAGGGGTTTCCTTGGGAAGATGGTAAAGCTCGAGCCCTTGGACCTCGCCAAGTGCCGAACCGTCGGTGAACTCGTGGACGGCATGAGCCGGTGCTCCTTCGGGGCCCGGATGCTCGGCGATGTCGCCGCCACCCTCGTCAAGTGGGCGCAAGACGGGGAAAAGCCGGTGATTATTTTTGATGGTGAGCGGGGCGTCTTCGGCCCACTGTTGCAGGAAGCCACCGACCAGGGCTGGTTTGCCAGGGTCGTGAGTTCCGCCGACTATGTCGCTCAGGCGCTCAAAACCAAACGTGTCCTGGTCATCGGGGACTACACCCACGCCGGGGAACTGCATGCGCGCATCGAAAATCTGATTTTCGTCAACAGCGACGGGCGGTGCCGGCCGGGGCAGATCCAGGACGGCTATTTCCCTAACGTCGTCTTCGCGGATCCGGCCTTTGTCATTCCCATCTTGTGGAGCGTGCTGCGCGAGCGGCTCGCCGGGAACAAGTGCGGCATCATGACCGGCCTCAAGGAGGCCGCCCGTTTCGGACGCACCCCGCAGGAGATCGTCCGGGCCGTCCACGTCTGGGAAGCCATGCAGCGCGATCAGGACTGCACCGTCTTCATGACACTCTCGGGCGCCATGACCGTGGCCCAGCAGTCGCTGCTCATCTGCGACATGATCGAGAAGGAACGCGTGGATTGCATTGCGTCCACCGGCGCCCTGATGGCGCACGGCCTCATCGCCGGCGTCGGCCTGGCCCATTACAAATTCGACCCCGCTTATCCGGACTCCGTCCTGGCCAAACTCGGCATGAACCGCGTGACCGACACCCTCGAGCCGGAGACCAACTTCGATCACATAGACGAAGTCATGAACGAAGTCCTCTGGAAGCTGGATGGGAAGAACCATTCGCCGTCCAGTCTTCATTCGGCGATTGGAAAATACCTCTCCCAGCATCCGCAATACGGCCGGGTCCGGGGCATTTTGCGCGCCGCCTTTGAACATGACGTTCGCGTCGTGGTCCCGGCCTTTCATGATTCGGAAATCGGCAACGATCATTATACGCATAATTTGCTGCGAAAAAAGCAGGGCCTGGAACCGCTCGTGATCAATCAGGAGCTGGACACCACCGAACTGCTCCGCCTGTTTACGGGGGCGCGCCGGCTCGGGATCATCTCGATCGGCGGCGGCGTGCCGCGGAACCACATCCAGAACCTGGCCCCGCTCACCGAAATCATCAATGCCCGCAAGGCGGCGAAGCTCCCGGTGAAGAAATTCATGTATGGCTGCCGCATTGACCCGCAACTGCCGTGGCACGGTGGCATGGGCGGGTGTACCTACGAGGAGAACATGTCCTGGCGGAAATTTTTTCTGAAAGCCTCCACCGCCCAAATCAGGATGGACGCGTCCATCGCCTGGCCGTTCATTCAGAAAGGGCTCGACGAACAGATGGGTTCCGGCGGGAAATAAGGGGACGTCCGGGGTAATGGCGTGGCGGCAAACTGGCGTTTGCCGCACTTTTTGCCATCAGCCGGTTGCCTGTCTGCCATCGTATAGTGTATAGCGTCTATTGGCAATTGGACAAACGAACCGCCGGCACGGTGGTAAGAATGCCAGCCTCGCCCCACGAAAGCACGGTGAAAAGCCGGTCACAGAGCCTGCCCCTGATCGGCATTTCCTGGCTGTCAAATGCAACGGCAGGGCCGAGGCGGTTTCTTCGTGCCGCAGACTTCCAAGTCTGCCGTATCGCGGGTTTCCCAACCCGCAGACCGTTCGCCAATCTGACGCTCCCGACTCACGGACAGGCCCGCCGATTGGGAAAACGGCGATCCAGCCGGTCGGGAAACCTGCAGCAAGGGTCCGTCAAGAAACAAACTTTACAAGCTGACGCCGAAATTTTGGCGGCTGGCCAGGCGCGAGCGAGGAGCATGGCCAAAGGGCTCTGTGACGAGCGAGCAACGCCGCCAGCCGACAAAAGGACCAGTCAGGTTGTAAAGGTTATTTCTTGACAGACCCTAAGCCACTAAAAGATGCCTGTAAAGAGATGAAGAGAAAACTGTTCGTTAACCCACAGACCGCCGTGCGGGGCCACTCGCCCGACAAGGGGGAATTCTCCGCATTGTGGGCCGGGTCCCCTGACCCGGCGGCATTAGAATACATTGAGACGTCCGGTGGTTGCGCGCCTGCATTCCGGAGTTGTCGGTGGTATCCCGCCGCTTCCGCGAGCGCCAACGGCGCGGCTTCATCCCAGCCTGGGGCACGCGCCCCAGGTTCGCCGAGGCGGTCAGGGCAGAAGGGCTGAAAGCCCGCTCTATTCCGTGAACCGGAGCTCGGATACTGGCCCCTCGTCTTCATTAGGAAACCTACCCACAACTTCGGGATGCGCGGGAAACTCCTGACCTGCCAAGCGTAAGGTTGCCTGTCCGGCGGCTCCGGTTTAACCTGTCGTCACCTTATGAAATCTGACGCCCCCAGTCATTTTGATGGCATTGCCAGTCAATACGCCACCAGCGAAGTCCATTCGGGCAGCCCGACGATCCGGCGGTTGCTGGAATTGCTCGCTCCCAAGCCCCCGGTCTCGGTCTGCGACCTGGCGTGCGGGCCCGGTCACCTGGCCCTGGCGTTTGCCGGCCGGGCCGGGCGGATTGTGGGGGTGGATGCCGCGCCGAACATGCTCCGCGAGTTCGAGAAACTGGCGGCGGGGCGGGGGGTGACCGTCGAGACCGTGCATGCCTGGGCGGAGACGGTCCCATTTCCGGACCAGACATTCGACATCGTGGTGTCGCGGCTGGCCCCGCACCATTTTCCCGATGCCGCCAAAGCCGTTCGCGAAATGGCGCGGCTGACGAAGTCGGGTGGCCGGGTGGCGGTGATTGATCTCGAGGGCCATGCCGATCCGGTGGCGGATGCCTTGAACCATGACATTGAAGTGCTGCACGATGCCTCGCATGGCCGCAGTTACACCGTGGCGCGCTGGCGGGAATTGTTTGAAGCGAGCGGGCTGGTCATCGAAGCCTTGGAACCCAAACAAAGCGAATTGCCCTCCGGTCTGAGCGTGCGCCGCTGGTGTGAGCAGGGCAGCACCCCGCCGGCGGCCGAGGCGGCCATCCGGGCGAGGCTCGCCGCAGCACCCCCGGAACAGTTGGCGGCCTTGGGCATTCGATATGAGAACGGCGAGTTTTACCAACCCGTCCGCACGTTGCTCATTCTCGGCCGAAAAGGTTGATAAAAATTCAAAGGCTTAAATTTAAGGGAAAGGGTCGTTTCATGATGTCCGGGCGCTTCCCCAGCCCCGTCAGGGGCGGTATATTTGTCGTCCCCATTGCCAAATACTATTTCCAAGCTCCGTCAGGAGCGGAATCTTCGGCCCATGGCCAACCCTGGCACGCAAATGTTTAAAACCCACCGAAGCCTGGCCTCGCCCAATTGTAGGCCGGGTCCCCTGACCCGGCGGCGGTGCGCAGGGAGGTCTTGCAAGATATGAATATTTCATGGATTTCAAATCCGACGGCAGGGACGAGGCGGTTTCTTCGTGCCGCAGACTTCCAAGTCTGCCGTATCGCGGGTTTCCAACCCGCAGACCGTCCGCCAGCCTGGCGCACCCGCCCCGCAGACAGGCCCCCGAGTGGCAAATGGGCGCTACAGATGGTTGGGAAACCTGTGGTGCGCCAGCCCAAGATGCCTACAAGGTGCCGGGAACGCCCGGTGATCCGGTTTATGCAGCATTTCTTGGATTTTGGTCCAAAATTGCGGGCTATTGTTTTTGTATAACCTCGCCCTGCTTCCAGAAATTCGCACTCGTTTGCGGTTGAAATTGCAAATATATTTTGCGCTGGTGGTCGGCCCTGCCATGGGTAAATTCACCGATGTCCCTGATTCTCAGGCGTTTACCGCCGGGCACCCGGACGTAAAATATTTTCAGGGTCACCCTTGCAATGTCCAATCCACGGTGCCACATTGTACGGCATGAAGATGATCACATCTTTGGAGGTTGACAGTGCGGTCGGTGCGGAAGAGCAGTGGAACCGGGTTTCCACCACCGGTTGGCCCTTGGAAGTCCGGATTTTGCCTCGCAGACGTCGCTTGGCGTTCCTTCCATCCCCCCAACGGCGGGGGACCGTCCGGGAAACTCGTTTTTCAGCGGAAAGCCCGGCAAAAACGGAAAAACCCCTAAAACACGCAAAAACACGATAAATAATTCCAAGAAACAAAACTCCAGACGCCGGATGGGGTTGGGACCGCCCCCATGGCCAGGGACGGAATTTTTATCAAATTGGGGGCCTCGAAAAAAAATTAAAAAAAGTATTGCACATCGCTCTGTATTTGATAGATTCTTCGCTCCGTTAAGCCCAAAAAGCAAACGGACAGCATGATTGCGAGCCGATAACTGCGTTCTCTCACCGGGACAGGATTGATGGCTTGCTCGACTACCAAGAGTTGCTGACTTGGATAAATTGTTTTTATGCCAGTTAAATCTTTTAGACCGCTAACGCCGTCCACGCGATATATTACCATCGCGGACTATAGCGATATTACGAAGACAAAGCCTGAAAAGGCCTTGGTCATCACGCGTAAGAAGTCAGGTGGGCGCAACCATTATGGTCGCGTGACCGCGCGTGGCATCGGTGGCGGCCACAAGCAGAAGATCCGGTTGGTGGATTTCAAGCGGAGCAAGCACGGGGTGGAAGCCACGGTGATTGCCATTGAGTATGATCCGATGCGTTCGGCCCGGCTGGCGCTCTTGGAATACAAGGACGGCGAAAAAAGCTACATCATCGCGCCGGTGGGTGTGACGGTGGGCGTCAAACTTTCCAGCGGTCCCACGGCACTGCCCGAAGTGGGCAATGCGCTGCCGTTGAAGGCGATTCCGGTCGGCATTTCGATTCATAATTTGGAGCTGACGCCCGGTCGGGGCGGTCAGATCGTGCGGTCGGCGGGCGGCGCGGCGACCTTGATGTCGCGGGATGAGGGCTATGCGCAAATCCGGCTGCCTTCCGGCGAAATCCGCAAGATCAACGAGGAATGCTATGCGACCGTGGGCCAGGTGGGCAACACGGAACATGAGAATGTGGTTTTGGGCAAGGCGGGCCGCTCACGGCATCGCGGCATTCGCGGGATCACCCGCGGTGTGGCGCGCAACCCGGTGGACCATCCGAACGGCGGCGGTCAGGGCAAGTCGAAGTCTGGGGGCGGCTGGCAGCAGTTGATGTCGCCGTGGGGCCGGGTGGCGAAGGGCGGGAAGACGCGCGTGAAGTACAAATATTCCAACCGATTTATTGTGGTGCAACGCAATGGTCTGCCGATGAAGAACAAGTAAAATTATGGGACGTTCGATAAAAAAAGGTCCGTTTGTAGAGGGTCACCTGCTGGAAAAGATCCAGAAGGCGAAGGACACCAAGCAAAAGACGCCGATCAAGACCTGGTCGCGGCGGTCCATGATTACCCCGGACTTTGTCGGGCTGACGTTTACGGTGCACAACGGAAAGATTTTCAACCCGGTGTTCGTGACGGAAAACATGGTGGGGCACCGGCTGGGTGAATTCTCGCCGACGCGCATCTTCAAGAAACACGGCGCCCACACGGCCAAGGCGGAGGCTAAATAGACTTATGCAAGTTTTTGCGATTTTAAAGAATGTGCCGATGTCCGCGCAGAAGATGCGCGAGGTCGTGCGGCAAATTCAGGGTCTGCCGGCGCTGCAAGCGCAGGCGGTGCTGAAGTTTGTCCCGCGCAAGGGTGCGCGCTTGGTGGCGAAGACCTTGGATTCCGCGATTGCGAATGCGGAAAACAACAACAAACTCAAGGCGGAGAGCCTGCGGGTGATGGAAGCGGTGGCGGGAACGGCCACCACGATCAAGCGGTTCACCCCCAAGGCGCGCGGTTCGGCCGGACCGATCCTCAAGCGCCGCTGTCACATTAAAATCACTTTGTCGGACGAATAATTGGTATGGGACAAAAAACAAATCCAATCGGCCTGCGGGTTGCAGTCAACAAAGACTGGCGTTCCAAATGGTACGCCGGCAAAAAAGAATTTGGCTCGCTTCTGACGGAGGACCGGAAGATTCGCGCGCTGCTGAAAAAGAAGCTGGAATCGGCGTCGGTGCCAAAAATTTTGATTGAGCGCGCCGCGAGCCGTTGTCGCGTGACGATTTTGACTGCGCGTCCCGGCGTGGTGATTGGGCGCAAGGGTTCGGAGATTGACAAGCTGAAGGAAGAAATCAGCAAAATGACCGGCAAGGAAGTCTATGTGGACATTGTCGAGATCAAGACGCCGGAGCTGGACGCCCAGTTGGTGGCGGAAAACATTGCGCTGCAGTTGGAGCGCCGGGTTTCGTTCCGCCGGGCGATGAAGAAATGCCTGCAAACGGCGAAGGACTTTGGGGCCGAGGGGATCAAGATCCGCTGTGCGGGCCGGTTGGGCGGCGCGGAACTGGCGCGGGTGGAAATGTATCACTGGGGGCGGGTGCCGCTGCACACGCTGCGGGCAAACATTGATTATGGATTTGCCGAGGCTTTGACCGTTTACGGGAAGCTTGGAATCAAGTGCTGGATTTGCAAGGGTGACAACAAGCCGCAGAAGGCGGTTGTCCCGGCTCCGGCGGCGGAAATCACGATTGGATAATTTTTAGCGAAGATTTTTGTTATGTCAATGCAACCAGCCAGAGTTAAGTTTCGCAAAATGCACCGGGGCCACCGGACGGGGCTCGCCCACCGGGGCAGCACGGTCGCGTTTGGCGAATATGGTTTGATGTCCTGCGAACGTTGCTGGCTGGACACCAAGCAGATTGAAGCGTGCCGCGTGGCGATTGCGCGCAACATGAAGCGGCACGGCAAGATGTGGATCCGGATTTTCCCGCAGAAATCGTACACGAAGAAGCCGTTGGAAACCCGGATGGGCAAGGGCAAAGGCCCCTTGGAATCCTGGGTGGCGGTGATTCGTCCGGCGAACGTGCTGTTCGAAGTGGACGGAGTGACGGAAGCGGTGGCGCGGGAATCCATGCGCCTGGCGGCCACGAAGCTGCCGATTAGAACCAAATTTATCGCGCGGCACCAGGCGGTGAGCTAAACTTTACGGCTATGAAATTTGTAGAATCCAAAGATATGACGCTGGCTGAACTCGCGGCCAAGAGCCGTGACCTGCGCCACGAGATGTTTAATTTGCGCCTGCAGCAGGCGAGCGCGCAACTGGAAAAACCCGCCCGCTTGCGGACGCTGAGGAAAGATATCGCGCGCTTGGAAACGCGCATTTCGCAACTGCACAACAAGGCCAAGGCCGCTTGATTTTTTGTATGTCTGAAACTGTCACACAACCGGAAGCCGTCAAACCGCAGGTCGCCGTCCGCGGCCACCGCAAAGAGCGGGTGGGCGAAGTCGTCAGCAGCAAGATGGCCAAAACCATCGTGGTGCGGGTGGAGCGGCGTTTTCCGCACCCCCAGTTCAAGAAGATCGTGACGGCCTACAAGAAATTTTACGCGCACGACGAAAAGAACGAGGCCAAGGTGGGCGACACGGTGCGCATTGAGGAAACCCGGCCGTTGTCGAAATTGAAACGCTGGCGCCTGGTGGAAGTGGTTGAACGCGGGGTGCAGGAGACCCCGGTGGCCGCCTGATTATTTTTTTATGTTGCAACTTCGTTCCAGTCTGGATGTGGCGGATAATACGGGCGCGAAAATCGCCTGGGCCATCGGTGTGTTGGGCCGCAATCAAACGTATGCCGGCATCGGCGATGTGATCAAGGTTCACATCAAGGACGCCGCGCCGGACGGTTCGGTGAAAAAGGGCGAGGTTCATGATGCGGTGGTCGTGCGCACCCGGCAGATCATTCCGCGCAACGACGGCTCGTATCTTCGCTTTGATCGCAACGCCTGTGTCATCATTGACAAGGAATTGAACCCCAAGGGGACGCGTATTTTTGGACCGGTGGCGCGCGAATTGCGCGACAAGAAGTTCATGAAGATAATCTCGCTGGCCCCGGAAGTGATTTGAAGTTATGCCAAAGTTTCATGTAAAAAAA
>CAZUBG010000007.1:0-61067 GCA_964618545.1 uncultured Bifidobacteriaceae bacterium
ACTTCTGTTACGAAAACCCGCCTCACGCCCCCCGGAATCGCGGCGACTGGAATCCGGTGCTGGCCTCGCCGCCGCCGGCGAAGTTGTCCCGCCTCACGCCCCCCGGAATCGCGGCGACTGGAATGATGATGGCAACGGCCCCTTTGGCGACGGGGGCTTCCGCCTCACGCCCCCCGGAATCGCGGCGACTGGAATGGCATTCGAATAATCCGGCTTGCGGGTGGCGACGCACCGCCTCACGCCCCCCGGAATCGCGGCGACTGGAATATTTTGTGGCGTGGCTGGCGGCAAATGGAAAAAACCGCCTCACGCCCCCCGGAATCGCGGCGACTGGAATCGAATCCCGATTATTTCGATTAGGAGTTTTCATCGCCGCCTCACGCCCCCCGGAATCGCGGCGACTGGAATATGAAGCGTTGCAATTGGTGGCAGATATTTGTCTACCGCCTCACGCCCCCCGGAATCGCGGCGACTGGAATGTCTCGTTTTTGTATTTAGCTCCATCGGCCACAGCCGCCTCACGCCCCCCGGAATCGCGGCGACTGGAATCCGTGCTGCCCTTGGCTGTGCCGGATACGTTGGTACCGCCTCACGCTCCCCGGAATCGCGGCGACTGGAATGACCTGTGTGACTCTGGTGTCAGTCTCCATAACTCCGCCTCACGCCCCCCGGAATCGCGGCGACTGGAATCTCGGACTGCGGACCCCGAGGCCAAGCGGGCGCGTCCGCCTCACGCCCCCCGGAATCGCGGCGACTGGAATCCACCCTCTCTAACCCATTGTAAATCAGCGTTTGACGCCCAAATTTGCGAGCGCAATCGCATTTCTATCAGCATTCGGTTTTGAATGGGTTTATTCTTCATCGTTTAGCCTGATTTACCGCATGAATTTACAATGCGAGCGTCCGTGCAGGCGAGCGCCAGCATTGGAGCGCTCGCAGTGCGCCGCCGCATTCATAGGCGCAGTCGTCGCGATTTCAAGGAACAGCGTGCCTTCCCAATGGCGGAAGAAAGGTGGTCGGTGGCCAATGGCCAAGAACATTACAATACATACTGATCACTTCTACAAGCCTAAAATCAAATGATCGTCACACGTGAGCGCACTTCATAAGGCAATCCCATCGCCTCAATGACCAAGGTCGCATCGCTGGCGCTCGGCCCAAGCGAGACGAACAGGACTTGGTCTTCATCGTGATTCACCAACCCCTGGAGTTCTGCCTTAAGTTTTGCCAATCGCATATCGTCCAATGGGCACTCAAAAACAGAATACTGAAGCCGCACACCGAAACCTTCCAAAGAACGCGCCACCTTTCGCAACCGTTTCGGATCACTGATGTCGTAACTAACGAGATAGCGAATCCGGCTCATCGTGTGACAAATCCATGATAGGTCAATGCTTCGCCGCGAACAAATCTCCACAACTGGCGACCTTGAACTTCCAGCATCCGGCGATACGCCATTTTGTAGCTAAACTCCGGGTGACTTACCTCGGTATCTAGCCGGCGAAACCATGCTTCCCAAAACGGCTTTCTACCTTTGTCTGTAAGAAACACTCCATTCGCGTTCCGCATGAAATCTTCCGGGCCAAGCTCGCCACGGTTGATAAGACTGATTGCAACGCTGTCCGCAATCAGCGGCCTGAATTCTTCCATCAAATCCAACGCCAGCGCTGGACGCCCATAGCGCGGCTGGTGCATGAAGCCAAGAAAGGGATCAAGTCCAACGGCATGGCAAACTCCCGTCAGCTCTTTTGCCAGCATTGAATAGCCGAGTGAAAGCAATGCGTTTACAGGATCGCGAGGCGGGCGACGATTGCGCCCACGCCAGTCAAACTTCCAATTGTCGCGCTGCTTGAGCATGGATTCAAATTGCTCGAAATAGAGCGCGGCAGCACTGCCTTCAATTCCCATCAATGCCGTCAGATCGCGTGCCGATTCAGTTGAGTCCCGAAAGCTTGCCATCAACTGCGCGACGCGATCTGGCACATCGCCATTGCGCATAAGCATGACGCGTTGGTTGTGAATTTTCGCGCGAATGATTTCGCGGGCGAGTTGCAGCCGCACGCCTGGCAACTCGAACAACCGATACTGTCCACGCCGGGCATCCACGCCGCTGACCGGAAGCCCTCGCAGGAGGCCAAGGAAACGACCAGCAGGAGAAAAGTAAGAGACATCAATTCCAAGCTCCAGGCAGGTCTCGACTGATTGCGCCGTCATCTGGACTGCACCATAGCAATAGATTGCCCGGACTTGTTGTCCTGGTATCTTCCGAACGTCTTCGCCCTTCAGGGTGACAATCAATTGATCACCGCGCTGTCCAATCTGTGCGCCGGGAGTCTGCACGACTAATACTTCGCTGTCATCACCCCCCGGTCGCGGCGGTTCCAATGTGGGAGCCTCCTTTTGGCCGGACTCGGCCGCGAATTCCAAGGCTTCAAGAATTTTATCGCGCACATGATCACTTGTTTTCCCGGAGAAGCCGAAGTGAAGCTGTCCTTCCACCGCCGCCTCCTTACGGCGTTTGGCCCACCAAAGGGATTCATTCGGCAAACAAATTGGATACGCCGAACAATAAAGGCAGCGAGCGTCATTTTTTAATGGTGGGGGACAATGACCGCAGGCAGCGACCGCTCTGGCTTCCTCAATGGCTTGGCGAACTTTGGAAAATAATTCCTCACTGAATTCGACTGGCACGCGCCGTTTGTCGGCGGCGTAATAAATCGCTCCCCGAACCGCATTGATTCCATGTTCCTTCAACAACATTGCGTGAGCGGCGACCTGCATGGCGTCGGGTTCTTTGGCCACTCGATCTCCCTCTGAATCGCGACGGGCAGAGCCTTTCTTGTAATCAATGATTTCTGCGCCATCCGAAGTGCCTTCAATAATGTCCACCACGCCGATGAGGCCGAGCGTCTCACTTTGCAGTTGCAAGCTGCGAAGTTTTGCCCCTTCCGGAAGGTCGAGATCCTTCGGGTCTTGAATCTTCGATGGCTTATCAACGTTCCGATGCAAATGGGAACCGGCGACGGTATCTGCGTTCTCCTGAAAAATGTTTTCAACCCATTGGAAATAAAACAGGCGCGGGCAATAGATGAAATTGTGAAGCCGACGCACCGGCAACGGAGGTTGTGATTCCAGTCCGCCTTGGTTTTGCACGGGCGTGGTGCTCATGTGAATTGCATTGGAACATCATCCTCATTTTCGGAGTCAACTTGCTTTGGGTTGAGGATGGTTTCCCAGTCTTTCGGTGGCTCTACACCCCATTTGAGAAGTCGAATAGCGTTAAGGGCAAGACATCGGCTCCATTCCAATTTATTCACTGTGTCCCAAAATCCTCGCCCGCCCGCAAACCGCAGATTCAACCCCGGCAGATGGCAGTGGTCGTATTCAGCCACATGAAAAATATCTACAAAAGCATCGGAAAGATCGCTGGGTGGTTCTTTTGTGAAAACAAAGGCGACACTCTTCGCCACGCTTTTCCAGCGACCTTCTTCACGTTTGCTTTTTCTACGTGGGCGGTATTCTTCCGCTTCGCGATCCAAGCGGATGCGAAAGTGAATCTCATGGCAGTCTGGTGCGGCGATGGCACGCAAACCGAGATTGATTGCTGCATTGATGTCCGCTTGCACAGGCCCACCATTTCCAGAAGCAGAGATAAAAAGTGTTCCGCCACGTTGTGGGACAAATAATGTGCGCCAAGGGTTACGATTGTCAGATGAGCGACGACCACTGTTGGCTGCGTCCAACATGGCGAATACCTCTGCCGCGCGCTGGTGCTCGCGCTTTGATTTGGGGTCGCTAAGCTTTTCACCTTTCAAATGACGCTCCCAACGATCCAACGCTTTCCGCCAACGCGGTTCTTTCCGCGAATCTGGTGTGATTTCCGCCGCTCGAAAACCTGGCCCACCTGCGCGGGCGTCGAACTTTGAAGTGTAATCCGGCGAGGTCTCAACCACCGGCAGCCCGTAAGTCTCACAGAGTTCGAGGAGTTTTTTCCGTAGTTCGCGGCGGCTCCACATCATCAACTTCGCATTCTCGTTTTTCGAGCGACGCTGGGTGGTGGCGTAAAACTCCAAGTCCTCGATCACAACAAAGTCCACAGGCGTGCGACCGGGAATCTGCTCATATTCACCGTGCCTGTCCTGCTCGTTACGCTTGCTCGCATCTATCTGGTGAACTCGCAGCTTCAATCCCAATGCTTGTGCGAGAATGTCATGTGCAAGTTGGTGGATTCGTTGTTCTTTTATTTGGTCGGTCTTCGTCAAGATGTCGGGGCAGGGATCGGGCAATTCAATTCCTCGCCGACTGGCTCCATTTTGTGAACGTTTGCCGGGTATGTGTTGTAATGAACGGTTTAACGATTGGCACCGGCGGCGTAGCTCCGCTAATTGCTGAATACGTTTCAGGCTCAATCCACGCTGGCCGCGCAGTTTTTTATCTTCTGTATCTGTTCCGGTTTCTGTTTCCCGCAATACTCGACAATCAGGCCGGTCGTCGCGAGCGGCCCATTCCCATTTTCTCCCACGCAATGGAAGAATTCGGTTTGCGATGAATTCCAACTCCCGACAAAGCATCTCGCGCAAATTGAGAATCCCGGACTTCATGGCTTCCACAAGCACGGGAGTTTGCTTTGTGACATCAATCCATGCTGTTGGGGTGTCTTTAGCATCGCCGATTTCGGCCAAAACTTCTTTTTGCCGAGCGTCATCTTGCACCATCCAACTCCACCGCTGCCACCGAGCCAGTCGCGACTGTGCCCGTCGCAATACAAAGAGGAGGTCGTCGTTTAGTTCCGGGAAGGACTTTCCGTTTCTATCTTTTCCCAGCACTGTGGCGTGATCAAATCCAAGCCGCTCGCAGAAGGCTTGCGAGTCTTTCCATTCTTGTTCTGTGGCAGAGCGACCGCGCTCGCCATGAAACTCCTCGCGCATGGCCGATCCTTGCTCTTTGTCGTCGGGATTTCTGTCATCCAAAGCGGTTCGGTGTCGGCGCACATAAGTATCTTCGCCGGGAAGTTTGAACATTCCAGTTGCCCGCACCGCTGCATACCAATTCTTGCCGCCAGCACTTCCGATTTGCCGCGATGGCCGACTTCCATTTTTCGTCTGGCCAAAGTCCGGTGTGTCTTTTGCTTCGATCAAAGCCCACGCCCCGGCGTCCCGCTGGCCGAGATCAACCGACACGCATTTGAAGCCAGTCAGCCGGTTATACCAAGCGTCCGCCTCTTTTCCGAAAGGATTGTTCGCAGGCCATCGCATATAAAACGATTTGCCATCCTTGTTCCCAACGCATTGCTGTTTCCAATATGACTGAAAAACGGTCTTTTTATTTCTAGCGTCGTAGCGAGTTGCAAAAAGATTCTCGCGTCCTGCCGATTTGAAGACGGTTCGTTGCACGGCCAGAGGATCAAGCGTCAGTGGAAAGTTCAAAAGAAACCTCCGCTCGCCATCTGACATCTGTTCGGGCATCAGGGCGACGGCACAATTTGTGAATTCCTGAACAGCTTCCTGTTTTAGCCCCAGCGCTTCCATCATCGGCTGAGACCACGGTTCTTTGTCGAGTGGCTCGTTTTCCGTTTTTCTCAACCCGTCACGAAGCAGGCGGGGAGCCGCGTAGCACAGGCGAACTTTCTGCGGCGCTAATTTTCCATCCGCTGCACGCATCACCAGGGGGACACATACACGCAAAGCATTCGGCTCATGGAAATACTCTTTGCCGGGAAATGAACAGGCATCGCTGAAAAAGAACTGCCGTCGCGAATACACCGAATCGGCGGGAGTGAATCGAATCGCTTCTGCCAGACGTTTTGATTCTGATTGGAGTTCGCGCTCCTCTGTCAATGCTTCCAGCGGATCATCGGCAAATCCATCGGCTTTCCATCGCGCCTGGGTTTCCGTATCAGGCTTCTTCCAAACAATCCAATTATCCGGCTCGGCTAAAACGCGAAACAGCGCGACGCTGCCGATGGTTTCCACAATCTCTTTTTGAAAGGCATTTAATTCAGGAATTAAAATCTTATCTCGCAATTCTGCCGGCGGCGACGAAGGCTGTTTGATCTCACTCAGTTTATTCCAGCGCTCGCTCAATTCGGCAAAACCTCGAATGGTTCGTGGTAGCAAACCATATTCGGGAGCTTGCCCTTCTACATCGCACAGGTCTTGCACGACCGGGAGGGCTGACAAGGCAGCTTCCAGACGCGTGATGCGTGCGTCGCCAGCAAGCAATGGCGGTCGGTCGTCTGATTCGGATTCCGCTGCAACTTTCCAACTTTCCCGGATTCCAGCATCTCGCATTGCGCAAAGGCGTTCATCAATCTTTTGCTTCTTCTCTTTGCGTTCCTTGTCCTTCACTTCGATCTGATGCAGCGTGGTCAGAGCGTATTTGAAGGCAGCGATGTCGAATTGCTTCAAGAGAGATGCCTCATTCTTGTTCATTGAAATACGCCATTCAGCAAGTGCCGTAAATGCCTTGAATACATAGCCACGCGTTCCGCGTGCTAACTTGATTGGATCAACACCCTCTTGCTTTGCGGGGGGATTAGATAGGATTGAAAAGTCAGTGACGGCTGGAAATGATTCCTTCAGTAAGCCGAATGTGAATTCTGAAGGTTCAACATACTTGAAAAGCAATAAGGCAAACAGGCGCGACTGGACGCCGCCTTTGGCGCTGCTTCCAATGTATCGGGGTATCTTAATTTCATCAGAAAGGGTCACAATCAGAGTTTTCAGTCCCTCAAAAGCTTTTTCATTGCCGGCTTTGAGCGTTGCCCAATGATCCGCAGCTTTAAGCAACCGTTGCTTTGCTTCATCACCGCCAATAAGGGGATTCCTATTGTCCGGTGTCGCTATCGAGTAAACGTCAAACTCCTGCAAAGTTGGAGAATCCCATCTTGTTTCCGGGTGATACAGTATTGCCGGGAGACGAAGTTTTGCATCTTCGCGAGCCAACATAACCGTGTCGCCTCCAAAGTTTGCTCCAGTGCCGGCATCGCAAAATTTCGGCCAATAATCTCTGCCAACTTGTTTGATAGCGCCCTCCTCTTTGCCAGCGCAAATTTGCAGCATTTGCAGGAGTGCCGTATCCAGCACATCAGCCGACGTTTCGTTGTCTTTCAACACTGCTGCAAAACATTCCTGCGGCGTGAGCTGCTTGTTTTCCGGTGTCAGGTATTTCGCTACCGAATCCCGCAGGCCGAGGCGAACCGCACCTTTGCGAGAAACCTTCGTCCAGACATGGTACTCGTTTTCGAGTTCGCCAGCCGTCGCTTCAATCCGCTGACGAATCTTTGTCAGTGGGTTGACCTCGCTTGAAGCTAAAGCGAGCAGGCAGACGGTATAATAATTCACTGCGTCCTGAAAAAGTTCGTGGTGCTGCCAGAGGGCGGATTCTGCGGCTTCAAGTTTTTTCCACTTGGGTTTGCCTTGCTCGTCTTTGCCGTCGGGGATTTCCACGGCAGTCACCTTGCCTTGATAGATGCGGTTCATGTTATTCCTGTGATTCGCTTTGGAGTGGATGCTGTTTTATGCCTTCGGCCATCAAATTGCCAGCCATATTCGCAGCCAAGGACAAATGAACGCGGATCAAGCCACCACCCAGTGCGAAATAAACCCAAAGCGATTCTGTTTTCATATTCATCGCGGCCAAGGCTTGACGATAGCAATCCAATTGACCGGAGTAACTCAAGGCTTTCGCTTCCCAATCCGCTTTCTGGCCTTGAAACGATTTGTAGTCTATGACCACCCAGCCTTGCGCTGTTTCCAAGAGCAGATCAATAAATCCAGCTACCGATTGTCCGGCCGGATTTCGAAATGAGAACGGGACTTCAACCAAGATTTGTTGCGGCTTGAATTTCTTCTCCACATCTTCCCGAAACACATCTACCGCCCGCAAGACGTCTTCTAGCCAAACCGATTGGTCGCATCCAAATTCTTTTAGAATTCGTTCCGCCGTCGTGGCTCTTTTGGGATGATTGGGATGGGTGAACTCGGCAGCAAATATGGCATGGATTGCATCACCGAGGTCGGTGTCATCTTCAAACCTGTGTGACATTTGAATGGGTGATCCAAAGGAAATAATTTCAGCCACTTTCGCCATGGCAATTGGGGCTTGAGCGGAAGGAATGATCTGCGCCGGCAATTTCGGAGTCCGGTTCATGCGCTGCGGAAACCATTGATATTTATCGTCAGGGGCCACGCTCTGTGACGTTTGGGGAGGCGTGAGCGACCGGGTCCGGCGAGGAATCATTTCACCGCCCGGCAGATTTAATTGGTGCTGCCCTGGCTGAAGCCAGTTTGCTTTCAGCAAATCCAACCACGGGTGCGGCTGATCTTTCTCAACGACCAGAACCAACAGATCACGGGCGCGAGTGAATCCTACATAAAGCAGTCGCAATTCTTCTGCTTGCGCCGAAAGCATGGCTTCCTGTCCCGCATTGCTTTGCTCGATCTTGTCAGCCAATGGAATTCCCTTTTCCTGCGCACCAAACGGCCAGGGCCAGAAACTCAACCGACGATTCGCCAACGGTTCAGCAAAGCTAAAGCCCTTGCAATTATCATCCTTCAAGACATTCACGCCGTCCCAGAGCCGTGACCTTGGTTTGTTCGTCAAATCCATGCAAATGACGATGGGCCACTCTAGGCCCTTCGCTCGATGATAGGTCAGCACATGAATCGCATCGGCATTTTCATCGGCAGCTTTTTCGTCCAATTTTTTTGCTTCAAGCTCATCGCACCAGAACAAGAAGCCGGTTGTCGTCGCGGGCCGATGATTTGTGGCACAACCCTCTTCGTATTTTGCGGCCAATCCTCGCAACGCTTCAAGATTGGCGCGGCGCTGGCTGGCTCTGCTCTGCGATGGCCCCCAGCTTGTTACGGTGCGGAAAACATCCCCGGCAATAAGGGCGAGGTCGAATAATTCACAAATCGACGCCGTATCCAGAGCCGTTCGCGCTTGTTCAAGTGAAATGATGATCGGATGAATCAAGTTTTCTTCCAATCCCCATCCGGCACCTCTCGAATCGGGATTTTCAGCCCGTGCTTTCTCCATATAGAGCAGTCGGTTTTTCAGCCACTCCTCCGGAGTCATCTTCCCTTCCAATGCGATGATCTCGGCGGTCGCCAGGGTATCGCTCGGATCAAGCAGCCGTTTCAAGCAGGCGATGGCAAATAGCGCTTCCGGAGTTTGAAGCAATCCATTTTTGGCCAGGCTAACGGTATAGCCCTGCTTCATCAGTTCATCTGCGATCCTTGCAGAATCGTCATTGGTCCGGCACAGTACGGCGATGTCGTGGAGTTGCGCAGGGCGATATTCTTCCGAGTTTTTGTCATAGACCTGATAGTCTTCGTCCAGAAGATCGGTTATGCCCAAAGCGACAGTTTGCGCCAAAGCCTCGTTCTCAATCCGTTTTGAGGTGCCAGCTTTGGTCGTCAAGCCACTGCTGACCTCGAAAAACTCAATGGCCGCCTGCGCTTTATGGAAGGGCTCCCGTGTCGGAGAAAGCACAATCTCTTTCGCAGCCAACTGAAGGGATTGTTTGAATGGCTCTTCAAAGATGCCATTTGTCAGATTCACCAAATGCGGAATCGAGCGGTATGATTTGTTGAGTGGCTCGGCCGCTCCGCCGTGCTTTTTCAATTCCGACACCACCGCATCGGTCAATTCAGGATTCGTGCCGCGAAAACCATAAATCGCCTGTTTCACATCTCCCACCCAAATGACCTCTTTTACGCATTGCGCCAGCTTCAAAAATAGCGCGAGTTGAAGCGGGCTGGTGTCTTGAAATTCATCTACAACTACAAGATCCAATTCAGCTGTCAATGTAGATGCGATTTCGGGATGGTTTTCCAGCAAAGCCAATGTCTGCTGCTCAAGATCCGTAAAGTCCACCAACCCACGCTCGGATTTCAGATTCTGATACTCGGCCAGCGACCGGGTGGCGACGCGAAAAACCAATTCGATATAATCACGAATATCGGAATGCAGCCGAGGATGAATCTCGTAGCGGTTGGCGGCCTCGATGACCAAAGCGGCGGCATCTTCGCTCTTCTTGGTTGGTTTATCTTTTGTGAGTTTGACCCACCCGCTCCACGCGAGATGGCCATTGTCCAAATCTCTCTGACATTGTTCGATGAAGCGGCAATAATTTTGAGTCCCGCTCGTCCCATCGCCATTTTGGGCGATTTTTCCCAAAACACTGCGAATTGCTTCCGACAATTGGGCATCCAAGTCATCTTTAGAAGCCGGGGGGAAATATGAAAGCATCTCTTCACAACAGCGTTCGGACATTTTCAAAACAGCCGCTTCTGTGACATTATTCTCCCGCACGCGATTCGCGATCCCATGAACCGTTTTTTTCCACGCAAATTCCTTCGTCTGTGAATTTCGTTGCCCGAGCCTGTCTGCCAATTTTTGGAGGCGGCCAGTGTCTTTGACGGACATTGCCAATTCAACAGCTTGAACGAAAAGCAAGCTGGCGTCTTCTTCGGCCAAAACTTCGATTTGTGGCGAAATCCCCGCTTCGAAAGCAAACCGGGTCAGTATTTGTTTACAGACCTTGTCGACGGTTCCAATGCAAGCTTCATTAAGGCGCTCGGCCAAAGCATGTTTACCGCCACTATATAAGTTTTTCCGGATTCGTTCTGACAGTTCATTGGCGGCTTTGATGGTGAAGGTGGTCGCCACAAGACCGCCGGGCCGGCACGTACTGGCGATCAGTCGACTCTGAATTTCCTGAATGACCCGAAACGTTTTCCCGCTCCCAGCGCCCGCCGCAATGAAGGTGATATTATTCTTCACGCATTCGCCTCCATGCCGGTTAATGCTTTGAAGTCGTTGTACCGGTCTTCGTCTTTGCCAGGTTGCCAATGTTCAAACGGGGGCAACGCAGGATATGCACCGCCGTTCTGTGGTTCTGTGACACTGAGGGTCAGTTCGATCCAACCTTGATCGAGGAGTGTGCGGCGATAACCCCACATTTCAATGAATTCATTCCAACAGGCTTCAAGTCCGCTGGAACCCGCCTTGGCCGGGATTGAATACGCCTGAGGAAAATAATCTTTGTTCTGGGCCAACATTCGACAGCTGTTCAAGATAAAATAGCTGGCTGCCGGCCATTCTCCCGACGCTTGTCTGTGCAAGAATCCATAAATTGCAAGCTGCAATTGCACATTCGATTGCAATTCCTTCTGTTTTTCGTCCAATCGACCTGATTTCAGATCAACCACAGCCACCTTGGACTTTTCATTCTTGATCAGGAGGTCAACGAATCCTTCCAACTTGCCGCCGATGAACCCGGCTTTGAAATTTACGTTTGTATTCGTCTCGATAATTTGAGCGGCCTTCAATTGTTGCGCCAGGCTCCAAAGAGCGCGTTTTGCGGTATCAAGCAAGGCGGTGGCTTCCGACTGCTTGCCCAACAATAACAAGATGGCTCCTTCCTGTTCGAGGAGCAGGGGCCATTGTTGTTCAACATAATCTTTTAACCCTGCTTCCGTAATCGCACCCAATGCCTCTTTTTGTAGTGGCCCAGCCACAAGCAAATCAAGCAGGCGATGAAGCAGGTTGCCATGCAGCACGTTTTCGCTCCGCATTCGAAATTGGCTCAAAACCCCCGGTCGGAGAACCGCCTTGTAATCAAGCACCCACGAGTAAGGACTGTAAATAAACTTCTCGGCACTGGAAAAGGATTCAGTTGATCGAGGACCAAAATGAGTTCCATCCTTTAATTTCCACCATCGGCGAGGCGTCCTGAGGGCGATGTGATTGATCTGTTCGGCGAATAGAGCTTTCTTACGTTGCAAATCTACGTCAAGGTGAGTCGTTGGAAATCTGCCTTCCACCATTGCTTGGAGCCGACTGAATAAGGGATGTGCTGCCACCGGTTCACCATTGCGCTGCCGAGGAGTGAACAAGACCAGCTTTTTTCTGGCAGATAGGAAGGGTTTCAGCCAACGGGCGCTTTCCGCCATCAGAATGGAGGCAGCCGTAGGAATTTCCGCCCCATGTTTTTGCAAGTCTCCGATTTCGGAGTTGGTCCAATGAGGAAGCGCCGGGCGCTCCGGCTCAGAAAAGTTCCACCAGAGCACGGCATCAGCGGATTCGATGCAAGCTGCAGGTGAACCAACACGATGACCGTGCCCAAGCTCTCGAATTTTTGGGGAGGACCATCCGTCTCCAGAAACTCTTCGAACCAATCGCTCCAATTCGCATTGCGTAACGGCCTCTGTTTCCTTCACCGCCTCCCCCAACTCGGATGCCTGTGTAGCTAGAGATTGAAAAAGAGAAGCCTTGGCAAAATCACCCTGTTCGTTTTCTTTTATGAGCCGATGTCTGGCCCATTTGGCGATGCGCAAGCAGTGGCCGGAAATTTCCGCTCCCGAAGCTCCAGTGCGCGGAGCATATTTGGAAACGTAAATCCAATCTGCCAAATCCTTTTCCAGCCGTGGGAAAAGTTCATTTGCTTCGTCCGCAGGCTTCGCTTTGTATATTTCCCTCACTGCTTCAATCGCCCCGAGCCATTTGGGGCCACCTATGCCCGGACACTCGACCATCACGCGGGAAAGCTCATTGCGAAGGTGAAATTCGACAGGGCAGTTTGGATGAGTCAGAAACTCCAATAAATGCAATGGATTAAGAGGTTTCCAACATAAGCGCAGAGTCAGGAGTAGTAGCTGAGGGATTGGCCTAGCCAATGAGCCTGGTTGGACGCCAAGAGAGGCTTGGTCGCCAGCAATCAGGACATCTTCCAGCACCGTGCAGTCATTTTCCGCGATCAAAACATGGGACTCTTTTGAAACGTCTCGCAAAAGTTTCGCCGCCGTGTGCGCCAGCGTAAATTCCGAGTAAGCGCTGAATTGCATGACGGAACCATCATTCCGCAATTTGATTTTCCTTGTGGAACCTGAAAAAAGGGCGCCTTGTATCTGCGCCAAATCTGTCTTCGATTCCGTATCGCTCGAATACGCTTCCTGTTTTTGAAACTTTGCACCGAGTTTTGTTAAAATATTCTGCCACAGCAACGAAAAGGAGGACATTGGATCAAAAACAACAATCTCCTCGACGCTGTGATTGCGGTGGCCCAGCGAATCACGAATCGCAATCAGCCTATCTGGTTGGCCAGCCAGCGCCCCATCTTTCAATGCTGCATTTATATCCACTAAATCCTGAAGGCGTTTTGAACTTCCATTCGCCGTTCCATCCCAACCAGCCATCATCAATGAATCCCGCCAGCGGAGCAATGTTTCCGAAACCGACAATTGGTCTTTCTCAAACGAAGCTGAATAGAATCGTGGCATTTTCGCCGCAAGCGTTTCTAAAATTTTGACGCATTGAAAAACCCTCGCCACATCACTGACGGATTTTCTCTTCAGTCCCAATTGAGTCTCCAGAATTTCCGTGAGGCGAAGTGGCCCACATGTTATATTGCCTATAGAATTATTTGCCGCTCCCAATTCCGCCCCATCCAAGTCCAGCCCCAAGGCGATTTTCATAAGCGTTAAATTAGGCGGCGCACTTTCACAAGGCAGCAGGTTCGTATGCCTGTCGAACGCAAAACGCGCATTTGACACATGTGTTTCATGGTGGCCAACATCCAACTGGCGTCCATTATATTTGAATTGCTGTTTGCGAACTAGCTCAAAATGTGCATTTCATTGAAACCCCGTATATCGTAATGAAATTGAACCCCCTCGCGTTTCGTGGAATCAACCCTCAAATGCACATTTACACTTTGGCCTTTCGTCTATCGGGATCCGGTACAGCGCCAAATCATATTGCGATGAGACGAGTCCAACTGCTAGGCAATCGCGTGATAAGCCACCACCCTGCGTATGGGATTCCATCTGGCGGTTAATAACCCAAAAGCCGCAAAAGTTCGGGTGGCGCAATTGAATAGCCGATTGGGTTGGAGAGATTAAAGCTGGTGACAAGAGCCACGCAGTCAGAGTTCGTCAACAGTGCGGTGCGATGCTTTCCCGAGCTGGCCTGCCACCATTTGAGAATCTCTTTTTGAACTTTCATAAGGCTGTTCCTTTGGCATACATCGGGACTGGCGAACAAAACCACATCGATTGATTGACAATGTGCCATCAAGGAGTGATTTTCTCTTGCTTTGCCACTTTGCGTGCATTTTTGACACGCCAGTGCCGGTGAATGGCAGCCACGACCCGGTCGAGCCAGTCCTCATCTGCGAGCTTTTGGGCCAACAGGTCACGCGAATAGTGCTTCACGCAATAGCGTCCCGGATGTCCTAGCGGTTTGAGCAATCCGGCCCGAGTCAATGGCGGAATATTATGCGCCGCAATGCCCAAGGCCTCGGCAACTTTCTCCTTTGTCATGGTGACTGGGAATTTTTCCAACGACTGAATTTTCAAGAGTGGCTCCGCATTCATATTTTGTGTGCGATTGTAGTGAAGATGCTTTCAAACGTGGCCATGAACGATCAGTTTAAAGGATTGTTTCGCAGATAATTCGACCGGCTCTGTCTCATCGTTTTCCATTCAACTCTTGCCATTTTACCGGCTTTGCCTTGGCTGGGGTGTATCACGTACACAAAAAGCAGCTACCAGATTCCACACCGCCGCCTTTATGGCCACGCGGGGGAAAACCGGTTAAGCAATGAGGCTTAGCGCTTGCCAACTGGACGGAAAACCGTCACAACCGGAACGATGCGGATGGAATCCCGGTCCATAATCATTCTTATTGTTTTGGCGGTGACCGCTTCCGCCCCGGCAATCTCTTTTCAGCGGCAGCATTTCCCGTTTTACTGCCGATTTATAGTCGATTCAATTAGCAAACGCCCGTCCCTTCCCGCAACCGACTGCCAATCTGGCGCAATCGGAATGGCAGGCCATCAGCACAAAACCTCAATAATAGCTCATTGTTTTCTTTTAACCACGGCGCGAGGACTGTCCGGCTTGTCTCCAAGTGTTCGCCAACCGGTCAGACCCCGTGCCGCATTAAGAATGCAGCCAGACGGCAAGGCACACGACGTCTGGTTCTAAAACCGCGCTCCATTTCACAGCCGTTCATTCCGCTCCGATTTTAGAATCAGACGTCCAGTGCCGGTTCCCATGCAAGCAGGGTCTATACGGTGGAAGTTCATAGATTCATATTTGGACTGATAGCAAACTTTGCGGAATTTACTGCACCGACCGCAAATACGCCCATGAGTTGGGATTTGCGTTGCGGGTGATGGTCGCATCTTCGTTTAAATTTTCTTCCGAGGAAGCCGTCACTACGCTTAGATTGGATGCTCCATGAGCGCATCCAATAAGCATTGGTCAAGCGAATCCAACATAAGGGACTGAATGCCAGAAAGTGAAGCACGAAGTCGCAAACGCGATGGCTCAACGGCGAAGGCAAAATGTCACTCCTCATCATGTTTGGTAAAGGGCACGCCTTACTCCTTGTCGACACAAGGTTTTGGCAGCCGCCAATTGTCCGGCAAATATCCGGCCAGAATGCCGGTCAATTGCCGTCGACCATCCGCTGTGATGCCAGCCGGATTACCGGCCAGAATAACGCCGGTCATCCGCCGGTCCAATTGGTGAAGACGCCGGTCAACTTCCGGGCAATTGCCCGGCGGTTTCCCCCAAGCTTCCGGTCAATTTCCCGGATACTTGCGCCTCGATACCGACAGAATTCCGACGACAAAACCGGTGCATTTGCCCGGCATTTTCCCGTCAAATTCCGAGCGAGCAACAGTGATCCAAAGTGATTATGGATCCTTCGGCAAAAGACGATCCAAAGGACAGTCCAAAGCTTTCCTAATCCGAACCGCAGTAGTGAGCAGCACGTCCACTTCGCCCGCTTCAATTCGCTGAACATTGCGAATGTTCAAATCGGCAATTTCTGCCAGTCGTTGCTGGCTGACCGCCTTGGCAAGACGTTCCCGGCGAATGTTGTCGCCCAGTTGTTTCAGCCACAGAGAACGGGACTTCGATTTTGGCACACCCCATTTATCCGCAATTTCGCCGTTGACAGATACGGCATATACGCCGTAATATGGCGACCATCAATTGGCGGGAGGGTGCGGCATCAGAATGCGGCAACCCGACTGATAGAAACCTTGAAATATGAAAATGGATGCGTTTCCGGCAATCAATGGCGCGTGGTTGACATGGCGGAACCGCCATGCTCCCGGCTTGTCTCCCGCACAAAGTACCCGGACGTTTTCAGGAGCGGGATGGAAACAATTCCTGCTCCCTGACCTTCAATGCCTGCGCAAGGAAGACAATTTCGGAGTCGGTTACACAGCGGATTTGGGCCTCAATTTTGGAAATCGTGTTTTCACCAATGTCCCAGCCTGCCCGCGCACAACGCGCGGACAACATCGCCTGCGTCCAGCCCTTTCCGTAACGAATTTTTCGCACGGCAGGCCCGACAACATTTTGAGGAACGGATTTGCCCACAATTTCGCATTGACGGTATGCGAGCCGGGGCCGATAATTCTTCCGATTTCGGAAGGAACGAGCTGCGTGGAAAAACAAATCAGGTGTTTTATCATTCCGAATTGGCAGGTTGGAAGGATTCTGAAAGAGACGCCCACGAATTTCGTTGGAAATCCACTATAATGAGTGAAAGGCCGAGAATCCTTGTCATTGAAGACGACCCACCTGTGGCGACGATGATTATGAATCTTTTGATGCGCGCAAAATGTGACGTGGTGGTGGAGCAAACCGCCCGGAAGGGAATTGAACTAGCCGAAAGAGGAAGCTTCGATTTGGTCACCTTGGACATCAACCTGCCAGATTCAAATGGATTTGATGTTTGCCGCCGTTTGAAACGGCATCCTCGCCTTGGGGGCACCCCCGTTGTATTTGTCGCCGGTCCGTGGGGCAATGATTTGCAGCATAGCTTCGATGTGGGGGCTGCGGATCACATCGCCAAGCCATTTGAGGCGCTGGGGTTTGCCTCGCGGATTCTGGCACACATTAAACCGGCCCCAAAATGAAGCATATGATTGCGCTTGCATTCGATGTAAATGAGCATCGACACTCACGCGTCATGAATCGGAAGGCCGTTGGCGCAAGGTGCATCCTGGACGGGAAAACCACGGCGGGCAGGTGCAGCCAGGGATTAGGATTCTCGGAAGAAAACCCGGATGTCCACCTTCAACGTCCGGGCAATGCGAATCAGTGCATCCACCGAAATGGTCTTCTTCCCATTTTCAACCTCGCTGATAAAAACCGTGGAAAGGTCAGCTTTCTCCGCCAGTTTTTCCTGACTGAGATTTTTCTGCTTCCGGTGCTGGCGAACGGCTTCACCCAGCGCCCGGCGGTATTTGGGAATGGACGGCACGCCCCCATACGGAAACAGGCTGGCCGTGCCGTGACCATAAACTATAGTTTATGTTTTGGCTTGCCTTCGTCTTGTGGCGGGCGTAAAAAATGCCTTTGTTTTAGAAAGGCGAGGGGTGGACAGCCTTTGTCCAACCAGGTCTGCGATACTGCTTTTGCGATGCGGAAAAATCCCGTAGTGCGAATAAACGGAAGGAAAATTATATGGAAAAACTTACTGAAAATCGGAGCGCATCAGCGGTGCTCCTGGCAGGAATTATTCTGGCGGTAACCGCCGGTATACAAGTCGGCCGGGCGCAGTCGGCCCCAATGCTCACCGTGAAACCGGCGGCAACGAACCAAATTTCCATCACCGTCACAAATGCTGTTCCCGCAACCAGCTACGAACTATGGTGGACGCCAAATTTGGGCGATGGCACCGATTATCCTTGGACGGCAGCAGCGGTGGGAACCATCGGCCAAACCAATTTTATTCTGCCAAATTGGGAATATCCCTCGGTATTTTTTCGGGGGCTCCTGGACACCAATGTGGTTCCGCTTTGGGAGGCGGCCAACCCGAGCAATGCGACCAATATATTGAAGATAACGATTGCCAGTCCGGCCAACGGGGCGATGCTGCAATAAATCAGAAACTTTTATCCCCAGCATTTTATGAACCCGAACACGTCCATCCAACTGCCGCGCCCGGCGGTGAACCGTCCCCTTTTAGCCCTGCTCATCGTGCTTGGCTGGTTGCTGGCTGGCTGGCAGGCACAAGCGGGGAACTCGACGGCATTTTACATTGATTCCAACAGTTACAGCGCGCCGGACAACGGCAGCGGCAGTGTCACCCTCACGGTCCGGCGGCAGGTGGTGAGCGGCCCTTACAACGACTGGAACATCACAGCATCGGCTTCTGTATATATTTATCTCGCCGGTTCGGGGACGTATCCCATTTCTTCGTCGGATATTCCCTCCAGTTGGGCCTCCGGCTACCAGCTCGTCACCATTCCGGCGGGATATTATTCAACCACCGTCACAATTGCCATTTCACACAGCACGACGCCCTATTACGACCGCACGGGGACGTTTACGGTGGGCAACAATTCCGGCGTGACCCCAACAAACCCTTATACCAACGCCACCCTCACGGTGCAGGACGACAATACCCACGTCGGGGTGGCGGCTTACGCTGGCGGCTATTATTACGCGGTCTACCCGATTCTGGAAGGGGGCACCAGCGGGGGCAATTCCTTCGATTTGCGCTTCTTTCGTGACTATGGGACTTCGGCGCGAACCGTCAATTATACTTTGAGCGGGAGCACGGCCATTGCCGGGACGGATTACACCCCGACTTTGGGCATGGTGACCTTCGCCACTGGCAGCACCTACGTGGACACCACGATTTCGGCGAACAATGCCTCCCAAATCACCAACAAGCTGTTAAACGTTCAAGTGACCGGCAGCAGCATTTACCAATTATATTCGGGCCTCACGAATCTGGCCCTCACCATTCAACAGGATTTCCCCGGCCTGGGCGTGTATCCCGCCGCCAACACCGTATTGCAGGGGCAATCGGCCGGGTTTGTGTTTTATAATACCAATTCTTTTGCAGCGACACCGTCCATCATCGCCCATTATACCATCAGCGGCACGGCATCCAATGGGGTAGATTACACCCCGCATTTATCTGGCACAATCGTCATTCCGGCGGGCTATTCCGGCATCGAGACCAACCTCACAGCCACGCTTTATCCCAGTCTCATCGGGGCGAAGACGGTGACGCTCAGCGTATCCACGAATGCCTCCTATACCATTGATACTAATAGTCCGTCGGCCACCATGAGCATCCTGCCCAACATGCCGGTGGTCACCATCGCCGCGCCCACCGCACCGGTGCAAACCTATTACACCAGCCAACCGGCTGAACTGACCATCACCCGGACGGGTGGCCCGAACCAACCGTTGACGGTCAACTACACTCTCAGCGGCACCGCCTCCAACGGGGTGAATTACGCCACCCTCCCGACCTCCATCACGTTTGCCACCAATCAGACCAGCACTAACCTGGCAATCTCGGTCAGCGGCAGCCCGGCGGTGACCAACGCGCTGACGCTGGTCGTGAACTTGGTCACAAATGCCAGCTATATCCTTGGTCTGAACACTCAGGCGGTGTTCACGCTGGTGCCCAACAGCGACACCACCAATTCGGTGGTCAATCCCGTAGGCCGCTATTGGCGTGGCACGGGCACGGACCCAACATACTGGTCGCAGGTTATCCCCATGGACAGCGAAACCGGCACCGTGTACAGCAATCTTTATGGAAATGCCTATAGCCTCTACGGCATTGGGGCCTGGAGTGCCGCCACCTATTACCATTACAACGCGACCAATTCGCTCACGCAAACCAACAATGCCAATCGCATTCCGTTCAACAACCCTATTGCAGCCTTCGGCGAGCGGGTGGGGGGAACGCCCTTGTACGTCAACCAAAATTACAGCTTTGGCATCTACGCGGGCGACCCCATGCCCGTTCTGGCCCCGGTGGTGATCACGGTTTACAACCGCACCAACTTGTCCGTGGCCGGCTACATCAATTTCAGCCCGCCCAACATCTTGGACACCAATTCATGGAACAAATACACCAGCAACGGATATCAGGTGATCACCAGCACCAATTATCTGAGTGACAATATCACGGTGACGACGAACACGTATGGATTGACCACGCTGTTGTCCGATTCACCTTCCTTAAACTGGGGGACGGCTTCCGGCACGATTTATACCCGGGGAGCGTATGTATTGACGCATATGGCCACCGCGCAGGCCACCAATTTTTATTACGTGGTGGCGGCTTATGGCACGGTCAGCAACGGGGCCGTCAATCTGGCCCAAACCAGCACAGGACTGGATGCGCAGTCACTGCTTTACTCACTGGAATTTGAGCAGCGTCCGCCCTGGCGTTCGACCTTTCTCGACCAGCCGCAGTTTGCCGGCACCCCGCTGCCGCCTTTCTATGCGGGTAAGACGCTCGCCGAAATGCTGACCAACACGCCCCCGGTCACCAACGCTGTCAGCTTTGCGCCATCGGCCGCCACCAATCTGGATGACAGCCCAGAACTGCAACGACACCCCATCTTGGACAGCTTTGTCGCCAGCATGGGTAATGACCCCATCGCCCTCGCCAACTATGTTATCAACCAAATTGACCTGACCGATCCGATGGATTACAGCGATAACGGAAACGTGGCCGAGCAGGCCATCAATCCGACCGGGGTCACGCGCGGCGCGCTGGGAACGTTCATGGAGAAGCAGGGTTCGCCGTTAGACCAATGCGCGCTGCTCGTCTATTTGCTACGGCAGGCTGGCGTTCCCGCCGTGTACGAGTTTGCGCCACGTGACGGCGTTCAAATGCTGGACGCCCGCTTGAGCCAGATGCTGAAGTTTCAGGTGCATGGCGCGGTTTCCCAGGCGGGCCAGCTTTACACCACCAACACCATGATCGCGGTCAATTACCCGTGGGTGGCCGCTTATATCGGCACCAACTGGGTGCATATTTTTCCGTGGCTGAAGGATTATGAAATCACCGAGGGCCTCAATTTGTGGGAGCAAATGCCCACCAATTACAGCAATGCCTACGGTTGGGTTCACGATTACATCTATGGAATGACCAACCTGCTGTCACTGGCGGTCAATGGCGACAACACCCCGCGTGTCATCTTCCCGGCCTACCTGAAACAAACGTTGTTGCAAAATCACCCCGGCGTGTCCGTGGATGACCTTGGGGTGCAAATCCTCAACCGCCAGCATTATTACGCCCGCTGGCAGGATTTTCCGACGCCCACGTGGGTGACCAATGTCAGCACGCCCTTGGAGAGCTTGACCGCCAGCGCCATCACCAACATCAGTCCAACGCTGACGAATATTTTCGACACCGTCAGCATCGAGGTTTACAGCGTCAACGATCCAACCAAGGATATTCAAACCGGTCCGTTACCACTGGTGGATTTGCACAACCGGGAATTTTACATCTACCAGACGGCCACCAATGGCAATCAGGTCCAAATGAATCTGATTCTGGCCCCGTTTCGCACCAACATCATAACGCAATATGCGTTCACCAATGATGCCAGCCTCCAGTCGCGGGAGGTGCTTTCGCTCACACTGGGCCAGGGGGACAATCAATTAAATGTGCGGTTCAAATATTACCGGCATCGCGCCTTGTCCGCGGCGTATGCCATTGATCCTTTCCAAGCATTTTTGGGATTGCAAGCCGACGAAGAGAGGATTTTTGAACGACCCATTTACAAAGGCGACCAGGCGGCCATTTGTCTTGATTACGGGCGGGTCACCCGGCAAATGCTCAATGTCCATGCTGCCAGCATCTGGCAGATGGAAAACGTGCTGAGCGCCAACCCCTCGCTGGCCAACAGTGTTTCCCCGGACGTTTACGACGGCGAGATGATGTATCTGGCGGGCATGACCTACTACGAGAAGTGCGGCGAATTTGACCGGGTGAACCAGAATCTGAACAAGGCCGTAGTCCTTTCCCAGTTCGACGCGGGCCTGTCAAAAATCAGCCCGGCTTTGGACAACTCCGGCAACCTCACCAACAACCAAGTTTATCCGGTTCTGCCCAACGTGGACATGTTCTTTTACGACAATGCGGTCGTGGGCAATGGCACCGTGCAGCCCAACATCGCGCAGGAACAGGAAATGGCCCAGCAGAATTACAGTCTGCTTTCCATCATTGACCGTTCCGCTGAGGAACACCAGGTCATCAACAGCTTTTACAAGCAGACCAACGCCGTTTCCACGGTGCGTTTATTGCAGTTGGCGCAAAGCAGCGGGGCGGGCATCGTACCGCTGAACGTCAACAATATCCTGGCTCAAGCCTACACGGATTACCAAGGCGAGCCTCTGTACAGTTGGGACTTGGAAATGTTTCAAGAGGTTTACGACGACGTTACCGCCGCCTCCGGCTATGGCTATACTGCCGCCTATATCACGCCGGGGCCGATGACCAATTCCGCCTACGTCGGCATGGGCGCGCTGGTGCTGGGCTGGAATCAATGCTCAGCTTTAATTTCCCCGCAAAGTTTGAATGGCGGCTTCGGCCAGCGTTTTCTGTATTTCGGCGACGATTCCGCCGGGAATACCGTCAATTATGATTTGGAGGATGACGGGGATTATTCGATGGGCATGGACCCGCCGGGATATGACTACTCGCTGGCTCCCGATCAATTCACTTATTGGGACGCCCTGAACGATGCGGGCGATTTGAGTGGCGGTCTTACGGTGCTTACCCCCTTCGAAGGCCAGGCGGGCACGGATGCCGAGGCGTTGCAGGGACTCGCTCCAGCGAACAACCCGGCCAATATTGCCCAATCTGACTTATACGGCGGTCAATACGGCAATTTGGGCGATCCCAATGACGACGGCGCGCAGGCCGGGAGCAGGGTGGCCGACCCCGTCAATAACATCACCGGCGAATTCTACATCAATGAGAATGATTTGCAGTTGCCCGGCCCGATTCCACTCACGTTGAGCCGTAATTATTCCAGCCAGGACCTTGCCAACAACCAGTTTGGCTACGGCTGGAAACTGGGCATTATGCCTTATTTGAGCGTGGCCGTGGGCAGCACCAATATTTATGCCGCCGACATGGACGGCTCGGTGCTGGCGTATGTGCGGGAAACCAATGGGGCGAACACCAATCTTTGGATGCCTACCCTCGCCGCCAACCCGCAACTGGACAACAACACCACCGCCGGAGTCGGCGGACTGGCCAATCGCTTGCGCGATTACCTGCAACTTTCCATCACCAACGCCACGACCAACTACACGTTGTATGGGGCGGACGGCAGCGTCCGCGTATATCAATTCAAGAAATTTGACAGCGGGGCCATCACCAACGAGCGCCCGTATTTGCAAAAATGGACCGACAATCGCGGCAATTATTACACTTTTAGTTACGACACTAATGCGGCGGACGCCAATTTTGGCCAGATGCAGCGCATCCAATGCAGCAACGGCAATTACTTGGGCTTCGATTATGATGTTTACGGGCACATCGTTGACTCGTATACCGGCGATGGCCGCTGGATTTATTACGATTATGATGAATTTGGCGACATGGTGACGGTCACGCTGCCGGACAACACGACACGCAGTTACCAGTATTTGCACAGCACGCAGTCCGTGACTAACAGCGGGGTCGTGTCGCAGCAGCCCTATTCAACCCACCTGATCGTTGAGGAAGACAAACCGGATGGCCGCGAGTTGGTCAACGCGTATGACAGCCAGCGGCGGGTTACTAATCAGTGGTCCACCGCCGGGGCGAATTTGAATCCGATTGTGACGGGTCGATTTATTTACTCGAATGATTTCAATCTCACCAATTCCTATACCAACACGATTTCCGGCTCCACGCTGGTGATTGACGGGACCAATCACACGAACCGCTACGATTATACCAACAATCTCATCACCAAAATCACCGATCCGCTGGGCCAGACCATCCAGCAGGTCTGGTTCACCACGAACACTAACGCGCCCGGCTATTATCCACGCAGCGTGCAGCAGCGGACGGACAAGCGCGGCCTAGTCGCGCAATATTGGTATGACAACTTTGGGAACGTCACCAACACCGTGGTCACCGGCGACCTGACCGGCGACGGCATCGCCACGCAGACGGCGACCAACACGGCGGTTTATAACACCAATTGCCTGCCGGTCCAGATGACCGATCCGGCGGGAAATGGCGTGACCATCGTTTATGACTCGGTGTTTAATTTCCTGCCCCAGCAGGCCATCCGATTTGCCGGAACCACCCCGGTTTCCACCAATCTCATGTACTATGGCAACGCCACCAATGTGGTGGTCAATGGCAGCATTTTGCAGACCAATATCGCGCTGGGCTTGACCATCCGCGAAATCCGTGCCGCCAATTCGCCGGATGCCGCCACCGATGACACCGCATTTAATGGCAATGGGTTCCCAATCCAAACCATTCATTACAGCGGCACCAGTGACCCTAATGTCACCAATACCTATTTTTACAACGAACGGGGTCAAATGGTAAACCAAGTGGACGCCCTGGGCGCAGTCACTTTCATGGATTACGACGCCCTGAACCGGCCCATTGAAAATGAAAAGTTCGATGAATCTGGCAATCCACTCACTTGGAACTTCATTTATTACACGGACAATGGCGAGGTAAGCTGGGTGGACGGTCCCCGGTACAACCCCGAGGATTATGTTTTTTACGATTACGATGGTGCGGGCCGGAAGACGACAGAAATTCACTGGCGTTCGCAGGCCAACAGCAGTGGGACGGGTGTGACCACGCCCGCTGGCTATAACCTGTATGCCCAAACTTTTTATCAGTACGATCCGCTGGGAAATCTCGTGCTGACGGTGGACCCACGCGGGGCCGAAACGACCAACACGTATGATGCACTCTGCCGCTTGGTGCAAACCACCAGCCTTGACACCAACGAGGCGACGGTTTTAAGCACGGATGAATATAGTTACGAACCCGGCGGTGAAGTGCAGTCTCACACCAACGCCTTGGGCGGTGTCACCAGCACTTTTTACACGACAAATGGTCTGCCGAAGTACCGGATTAATTCCGACGGCTCCACCAACGGCTGGCGGTATTACTTGGATGGGCGCATTTACAAGGAAATCCAAGGCAACGGAGCTTACTGGAAGACGGTTTACGATGACGTAAATCGCATCACAACGCGCACCTTTTGTTCCGCGGCGGGAATTCCCGAGGCAACCAATTCGGTCCAGCTTGATCGACGCGGCAATGTAGTTCTGCGAATTGATGAAGGAGGTAATCGCTTCGTCGCCGGTTATGACGGCCTCAATCGCCAGAAAACCGCCAGCGGCCCCGCCATCACGACCGTGGCCCAAATATATCCCGGCGGAAATCCGGCGGCCACACCTTATTACGTTACCAACGTGATGTATCATGCCTTCACGAATTTTTATGATGCCGCCGGAAGGGTGCTGACCAACCTGAATGTCTTGGGTGAATCCACTGTCACTCGCATGGACGCCTTGGGCCGTGTCACCACTAATCTGGTTTTCAGTGCCTCTGGCGCGCTGGTACGCGAACAGTATACAACATATTCTGCCGATCATAATAGTGTGGCCGTTATCGACGGTTCGGGAGCCAGTGCCATCAGCCACACGACGTGGACGGATACGGACGGCCACACGGTGCTTGCCATCGCCAATCCCGCCCCCGGCGTCACGGAATTCACTCTGAACCAATACGATCTCGCGGGGAATCTCGTCTCCGCACAGCACGAATCCGCCAGCGGCGGCTCCGTCACTCCTTGGACCACCGCGAGCTTGACCTATGACGGCCTCAACCGTCCGACCAGCAAAACCGACCGTGACGGGGCGCTGACCACTTACGCGTATGATGGCTTGGGCGACCTGACCAATCGTACCCTGCCGGGCACTGGCACCTTGCAAATGCGGGCGACGTATAACAACTCTGGGCAGGTGCTGGCCGACTGGACCGTCAGCAGTGCTTCCGTCACCCGCTCCAATTCCTACGCTTATTTTGCCAGCGGCACCCCGTTTGCCGGTCAGTTGCAAACACGGGTGGACGGACGTGCAACCTCCTTTGCCTATTCCTACGACGATTGGCTCCGCGTCACCAATCAAACCGCCTCCGGCTTGTTGTCGGAGCAGAATCTCAGCACTTCCTGGCAATTTGACCCGCGCGGTTATGTAACCAGCTATGCTGAACAATTTGCTGGTACGAACACAGGTTTCCCTACTTCAGTGCTACGGTCATTCGATCCTTACGGCCAATTGGCCACGGAAACGGTCAGCAACGGACCCTCCACCTATGGAGCAAGCCAGACGTGGGATGCCATTGGACGGCGCACCATGTTGAACGTTGCCGGAGGCAGTTATGGTTATGGCTGGCAGGCCGATGGTTCCCTCATCTATGCCAGCAATCCCACCGCCAGTGGCTCTTATGGCTACGACACCGCCGGCCTGCTGACCAACCGGCTGGTATATGGCCGGAACACGGCTATTACTTCGCGGGACGGCGAAGGCCGCCCCCTGACAATTGCCACCACGCTCAACACGTATCCGGAATTAAGTGAAACTTTGGCATGGTCGGGCGATGGCCTGCTGGCGACTCACACGCTGGCCCGAGGCGATTTGATGACTGACCACCGCATTTATTCCTATGCCAGCCAGAGCCGCCGGTTGTCACAGGAACAATTGAATCTTAATGCCAGCACCACTTGGACAAACTCGTTTGTCTATGACCGGGGTGTGGCCGGTGGTCCGGGGGCCTTGACGACTGCCGGACCGATTGGAGCTAGTTTCGGCCTCTGGTGGAGCGGCATCCCCGACGCCTTCTCGCACGTTAACACGGAGACGAATAATTCCATTGGCTTCTTGGCGTATGGGGCCGTCAACGGTCAGTCCACCTTGAGCGCCTGGCTGGACAGCCAGCCCATCCAGATTCTGGATGTCGGCACCAACAACATGCAGTGGCGGACGTTCATTGAACTCTCGCAGGGGGCGCACCAGTTGAAGGTGAGTGCCCTGCATCCCAGCGGCTTTTTCACCGCTTGGGCCACTAACGCGTTTACCAACAACATCCCCAATCAAGTGGCGCACGACGGCTACGATGGCGGCGGGAACATCACCAACCGGGTTTGGGTCAACGCCAGCGGCCTAACCAATCGGATGCAAATCCTTTCGTATGACGCCAAAGGCCGGTTGCATCAGGTCATCGAACTCAACACCAACAATTACGGGTTCATCTGGACGGCCAGTTATGACGCGCTGAACCGGCGGCTGTCCACGACCACGACGCTGGTTTCCAACAATGTGCCCTCGGCGGTGCCGCCGCAGGTGCTCAGCTCCTACTACGATCCGCTGGTGGAATTTTTAGAACTCGGGGTGCAGTTAAATTCCGCTCCCCAAGTGGAGTTTTTGCAGGCGGGAACTTCACCCAGCGTTCAGACGGTCTGGAAACTCTATGGGCCGGATTTGAACGGGGCCTACGGTGGGGAAAATGGCACCGGCGGTCTGGAAGGGGTCTCCCCATATCTTAACACATTTAATCCAGTCATCAGTGACGCTCGCGGCAATGTTTTGGCGGAAGTGACTAATGGCGTGCCCTCCTGGACGCTGGCGCGTCCCACGGGTTACGGTGCCGTGCCCGGCTATCGCCCCGTGGCGTATGGCAATGGGGTGGACCTCGCGCAATCCTGCGTCTTCCGGGGCCGTGAAGTGGATGTCACCGGCTATCACCATTTTGGGATGCGGGACTATGACCCGGTATCCGGTCAGTGGCTCTCGTATGACCCGGCTTGGAATGACCGCGACCCCAACGGCCAAAGTTATTGCGGCGGCGACCCGATCAACGGATTCGACCCCGATGGACGGACAAGCGCCAGTTTGTATCAGACACCCCTCCCCAACATGGCCGCGAATTTCTTCGACCAGGGTGGCAGCGGCGGCATCACGGGCTTGTATGACCAGTCGGCTGGTTTCCGGGCGGCGGTCGGCGAGCTTTTTGGCCCGGCCCAGAACGCTTACGGGCAGTCCAGCCCGGATTTCTCGTTCGGTGATTTCTCGTACAGCGAACGGATGGGGATTCTTGATGTCATCGCTGGTGGGAACCCTGAAACCGACGACATGAGCCCGGACGTGCCAACCCAATCCGCCGGGGCCATGGCGACCGTTGGCAATGCGGTGTTTAACACTGACAACATTAACTTTGCGGCCAATCAATGGAATAACGCGAACTGGCAAAGTGGCATGGGCATTGCCATCAAACTGGCAGCAGGGACTAGCTATGTGGCTAATCGGGCCGATTCGATTGCCAACATGGTTCCTATAGTTGGCGGACTCAAAATGGGCCTTGAAACAGCCCTGAAGGTAGGAAGTGAACAATTGGCAAAACAATTTGGCGAAGATGCTGCAAAAAGCGACCTTAAAATTGCCTCATACAACGAATTGAAAAATGATGCTTCGATACCGGGGCAGGCACATCATTTAAATCAAAATGCGGCTTACAATGAGATCATTCCCACCGGAGAAGGCGTGTCAACGAAACTGGAAGGCAATGCGTTTACTGATGTTGATTCGCCGCATTATAATGCTCATGAATCGTTGGAAGAATTTTGGGATCAATTTCGGCCAGGTGGTGATCGTTATCGGGAATTACCTACAAATCTTGAATACACCCAAGCACTTGCCGATTCATTACAAGCTGCTGGCCTAAGCGAAGCTGAAGTCCAACAGGCTGTGAGGGCAGCAGTTCAACAGCAGTTGGATTATGGCTTGTTGGGCGGAATGTCTGTTCCTCGAATCCCAGGCCGGATTAATCAAGTTGCACGCTGAATGGCAATGAGTTATTTAAATTATATGGAATTAGAATCCAAAATATTTGAGCGTCTCAGAGCGATTGATTGGTTCGCAAATTGCACCCAACCATCAAAAAAGGAATTTGGTTTCACCGTGGTTTGGGTGCCAGATTGGCAGGCAGCTACAAAATGCCTTTCCGATCCAGAATGGGACAACACAATTCTTGAAGCCGGAAATATTCTAACTTCTCACTTGGCGAAAAAATACTCTAGGGAATTTCAGGAGTGGAACAAATTGGTACGCGAGGCTAAACTTAAACTCATTGATTTGTTCAAAGTGGCTGAGGTGTTTCAACAGAAGAACAATCTGAACAAATCCTTTTTAGATTCATTTAAATGGAACATCCTGTCTATAGTGATGGAAGAGACTTACAAGTCGTGCAGGCCACCTATTTGCTTCGCGAATATGCTAGAAGTATACGCTAGTGGTCATTGCGTATGTGGCTGGAGAGGTGAATGGCCAAATGGGAACTTAATGGCAATTTGAAAGGTGAGCATACTGTTGCTAACTCGAATCCTCGTTCGCGATGACATGATTAAAATATTTAAATGCTTCGGGTGTCTGCTCTTTTTTTGCCCGTTGTTGGGTTCAGCGCAATTAACCATCACCGTCTCGCCTCCCAAAATTATCGGCCAGAAATCCCTGGTGAAGCTGGCCATGAAGAACGGTTTTGCATCGGAAGTCGAATCTGCCCGCGCCGTTTGCTTTCTTCTGGACGGTCAGGGCAAAATGATCGGTCAATCTACCAAATGGGTGATTGGTCAGAACCATATTGGCTTAGAACCCCAAGCCGAAACAACGTTCAGCTTCCTCATAACAAATCCCCAGTCGTTCGGGACAACGAACCTGACGGCGAAGGTGTTGTTCAGTCGTGTAACTTTGGAAGGTGGCGAGCCAGTGGATGTGCGGCAATCTGTCAGTGTTACGGCGTCGGCGAAATAGCAAAGCGGTGGGACGTTTCTCGAAGTCGTTTGTGGCTGCCTTTTACTTTTAGATGGCGGTAGTTGTGCGGCCGGATGTCGTCATGAAAATTTTCGTGCGCTGGTTGCAGCCGGGCGTCATTGGTCAGATCAGACTGCTGTTTGCGCTTTAGGGCCGCGCGGCCCATCACGATTGATTGCCCCGGATACGACCCCCAATCAATCGTGGCATGCTCGTTGCCTTTTTCTGCGTTGACGGGCTTGAGTCCTCTTTCGGACGGCCAGGAGTTTTCTTGGAGCCGGATGAGGAAAAGGTGACTGTTAAAAACGCCGCTGCCAACGTAAAAAGTGCCAGCAGAAATGCCAGCAAACCCTATCAGTTGGGAGTAAAATAGAGTTAACAAAAAGCGGTTGGAGTTAAGCTTGACAAAACGCATAAACGCCTTTATTTTCAGGATATCGGTGATGGTTTAAACGGTTGATTTCGAGTGGTTTGTGGCAGGCGAGACGCGTCCGATTCCAACCCTCGCCTCCAGCCCTTTTCATTGGGTTTTTGGAGCCAACCGGCGGCGGAATCCCCCAAAAGCAGCGAATTGCCAACAAACCTGGCCGGGCGCCGCAATCCACGTATTGCCGCCTTTGGCCCGGGGATTGCCGCCAATAGCCCGCTAACCGTAACCGTTCGTCTGGCCTTCAAGCTACGCTCACAACATGACAAAGAACGTGAAGATGACGTATCGGCTGTATCAGAGAAACAATGGAAAATATTACTCGCAGCATAACCGGACCAGCCGGCAGCATTCGCTGCGGACAACGGACCACGATCAGGCCGTACTCCTGCTCCAGGGCTTCAATGAAGGCGACCGCGATGCCCAAGTCAGCCGCGAGGTTGGCCTCGCTTACCTCTCCGTACGGAGCCTGAAGCCAAAAAAAGCACCTGGGCCGGGGGTATTGATCAGGTGCTTGGGACCAAATCCAAAGACACGGACAATCATCCGCGCTGGTCGGTTAAATCCGGGTTGCCGGACTCAGGGATCCGATTTTCAAAATCATCGTGAAAATAATCCACATCCACAAAGTTGGCCTTCCGTTCTAGGTTAAGCGTGCAAATGCCGATAGGGTCACCACGATAACCCGTGCACTTGAACTGATAACGGCACCCAAAGGGCACGAACGTCTTTCCATTCTGCTGGACGATGCGCCAGAGTCCGGCGTTGAGAGAATCACCGCAAAAAACGAAAGAAACCGGAAGAGATAGTGTTAAGAAAAAACTCAGTCGGCCGACGTGTCAGGGGTCGAATCAAAACCAGCCACCAAAGGTCGAATCAAAACCAGCCAGTCCGAGGCGGGTTATTCATATCAGTTTATTCGGTTCATACAATTGCTTTCGCCGCCGGGGGCGCAAATTAAATCGAGCAGGAAGCGCGTCTTCGAGCCTTAGCTCGCGCTTTCTGCGGCCGCAGTTTTCGGGACTTTGGGCGGCCCGGTTTTCACTTCCTTGGCGGCGGCCGCCCCTTGGTCTTTGAGCCGGTAACTCCGGCCCTTGATGGCGATGGTTTGGGCGTGCTGGAGGAAGCGGTCCAGAATGGCGGAGGCGCTGGGCACATCGCCCAGGAGCTGGCCCCAGTCTTCCAGGGGCCGGTTGCTGGTCATGATGGTGGCGTGATTTTCATGGCGGCGCATAATCACTTCCAGCAAATATTCCGCGCTGTGCTTGGGCAGGCTTTTCAGGCCCATGTCGTCAATGATGATCAAATCCGCCTTGAGGTATTTGCGGACGGTGCGCTCCTGCTGGCTGAAGGCTTCGTCTTTTAAAAAGTCCTGCACCAGGTCGAAGATGGACCGGTAGAGCACCTTGAAATTCATTTTGATGGCCTCGTAGCCGATGGCCTGGGCCAGGTGCGTTTTGCCCACGCCAGGCGGGCCGACGAAGAAAACGTCGGTGGCCTGGCGAATGAACCCGCCCGCCGCCAGTTCAAAAATCTGCTGGCGGTTGATGTTGGGATTGAACTGCCAGTCAAACTCCTCGAGGGTTTTCAACCGGCGGAAGTCGGCGGCTTGCGTCCGCCGTTGAATCCCCCACTCCGTGCGCGCGGCCAGTTCATCTTGCAGGATGAGCTCCAAAAAATCCGCATGGCTCAACCGGTTGGCCGCCGCCTCTTGCAGGCGGACGGAGAGCGTTTGCTGAAGGCCCGCGAGGCGTAATTGTTGCAGGGTTTGCTGGAGGACTTGATGGTTCATAAGGGAGCTTGGTCGAGGGGTTGGTTTTCCGTGGTGGGGGTAAAACAGTCGGGCAGCAGCGCCTGATAGTGGCTCAACTCGCGGATGAGCGGGTGGTGTTGGATGAACTGGAACTGCTCCTGGGCGGTCGGGTTTTGGAGCAGTCCCCGCAGTTCCTTCAAGCGCCAGACGCCATGCGTCAGGGCCAGTTGGCAGGCGTTTTCCAGATGGGCGGGCGTCTGTTTGGCGGCCAGTTGCAGGAAGCCTTGCAGCACTCGGATGCCCTCGACGCCACGCTGTTTCATCATCCCTTCGGCCCAGTCGCCCGAATGCGGGCCAATCAGCCGGACCCGGTCGAGCAACCACTCCGCCCCGTTTTCAATGGCCGAGCGTTTGCGGGCGTGGAGATGCGCCGGATCGGTGCTGAACCGGCCCGGCTCCTGGCGCGCATGCAGGGCAATCTGTTCCATGCGGGTGTTGAAAATCCGCACCACCCGCAACTCCCACCGCGCCCAGACTTTCCGCCCGACATATTCCGGCGGCACCGAATAATACGTGCGCGCCACTTCCACATGGCCATCCCGGTGAACGGTGCGCGGCGCTTCGTTGAACACCGGAAAGAGCATCGCGGGCAGCGGTCGCAAGTGGGATTGCTCGCGCAGCTTGAAAACCTCCGCCACCTGCAGGCGCGTCGTGCCGTGAATGCGGGGGTCGGCCACCCGGCTTTCCCACTCCTGTAAAAACTGGTTCTCGGCGGCCAACCCGTCAAAATCCCGGCCCTTGAGCGCATTGTCCTGCACATAGTTGATCCCCGATTCAATCTTCCCCTTGTGGCGTGGCGTATAGGATTTGGTGGGCAAAATCACCGTTTGATAATGTTCGGCGAAGGCGATGAGCTTGGGATTAAGCTCGGGATCATACCAGTCCGCCCGCGTGACGGCCGCCCGCAAATTGTCAATCACGACCGTGTGGGGCACGCCCCCAAAAGCGCGAAGCGCATTTTCCAAACACCGGATGAACGTCTCGGTGGTTTGCTGCCAGACCACTTCGCTGTAGCCTTTGCGCGAGTGCGAGAGCACGCCCCGGAAGACGTGGGGACGCCGGCGCCGGCCCTCGGCGTTGATCCAGGCCCCCTGGCCAAAGTCCACCTGCAACTCCTGGCCCGGCTCACATTCCATGCGCCGCCAGGGCAGCGGCTGCGCCGCCCCCAAGCTCCGAACAAACCGCTTCACCGACTGATAGCTGCCTTTGAACTGATAATCCGTGACCAGATCCCGATAAATCCGTTGGGCCGTCAACCCCTGTTCCGCCGCCGCCGCTATCTGCGCCTCCCACACCGCACAATGGCTCTTCCGGCCCGCCCCCGACCCGGGGGTCGAAATGGCGGGTTTTGAATCCGCCACCGGCAAAACGCCGGGGGTCGAAATGGCGGGTTTTGCCGGCTCCGCCGCCACGCTGGCAGGCACGTTGACCGCCTGCTGCGCACGCAGATATTTGCCGACCGTCTCCCGGTCAAGGTCAAGCTCCCGTGCGATGGCCCGGTTGGACCATCCCTCCTGATGTAATGTTGAGATCGATTGTTGCTGGCTCAATTTGAGTTGGTTCACCAGTCAGGGTCCCATTTTTACGGGAACGTTGACCAATGATTATCTCCTCAAACTGGCTGGTTTTGATTCGACCCTGACTGGCTGGTTTTGACCGTCCGCTGACAGACGGGACGTCTGCCGTTTTGAACGAAAGGCGGCTCACCTCTTTGGCCAGGTCCGCCGCCGAGAAAAATTTAAGTTCGTCCTTTAAGTTGCTTTGCGGATATTGGGCGGCGGCCCGCAGCAGCGCTTCTGAAAATGATCCTCGGGTGATTGGATGAATTTGCTGGAAAGGCCATTTCTGGCCTGAATCGGCATATTTACCCAAAAATTCCGCAGCCTTTAGGATGCTCCGGCCATCCGCAGTCTGATAATGCCATAAATCCACACCGACATTTTGGCTTAGGGTGGCCAGATCCAAGAGCGCATTCAAATTGAACAGGCTGTAATTAAACGAAAGGGTCCTCGCCAATTCCAACGGTTCACGGCCATCCGGTTCAATCGGGCGGGCGATACGTTTCTCCCGCGCCTCCAAAAGGATTTTCTGCGCCAGCTCGCGATGGCCGGTGAACAGTGCGAGCGAAACCACCTGCGTGTCGTAATAAGTGCCGTGATTATTTTGGGCCGCACCTTCACCCCGTCCAATTTTGCTAGTCGTCAACCAGACAAGATACCGGTTGGCCCAATCCAACATGCCCTGCTGATCGGCGGCCAGCCAGGATTTTGAACCGGCCAGTAGACCGATGCCATCCACCAACCGCACCAAGCCCCGAGCACTGATGAGACCGGTTGGCCGGCCTTCAGTTTCCCCGGGAATTCCCTGCCCGTAATTGAAATTCGGGTTCATTCGCGTGGCGGGGTTTAAAAACCAAACCCGGGTGAGTTCGCCGGCCTTGGCGGCGTATTTTTCTTCACCCGACAGATAATAGGCCAGCCCCAGCTTATGGACCGTGGCACAAAGCTTTTGAAACCGGCCCGAGTCCGAATCCTGACCTGATTCCGGATTCCGCTCGCCATCCCGCCGGACGTATTTTCCCTCCGGCGAGTTGGTGTCACGCCAGTAATAAGGAGCCTGGCTGATAAAATCATGTTTGTCACCGCTGGGGGGAATCTGCCTCTTATCCATCACGGAAAGAGGCTTGAGTTGCAAGGCCCGGTCAGCCTCGTCAATCAACTGCCGGAAAGCGGGTTGAAAGGACGCGTCATGCCGCACTAAGCCGGTTTTGGCGGCCGCCAGTGCGGACAGATCGGCGCAGAAAACCATCGGGGCTGGCCCCGGGCTTTCCGTCGCCCCAGCGGAGAGCATCATCGCACCAAACACGGCCCCCCAAAACCACTTCAACCAGAGTTTCACATACATATCAGCTTCAGACTCGCGGAAACCTCCACAAGTTACAGTTTGAGCGACCGGACACCGGTGAAAATTCATAAAGCCAGCCGGCGGCGGAATCAGTCTGAATGGGGGTTGACGGCGACACTCGGCAGACTGCGCCATTCCAGAGTTCTTTCCATGCAAGGGAATTGTGTTTTTTGAGCCACAGACCTTTTAAATCCAGGCGAACAGTCTGGTTCGCCACGTATGATTTAAAACGGCAATAAAAAAACATTTTCCCAGCGAATTTCCTGTGATGATCGGGGAGGTGACTCGCGCGCGGTTTTCACCTGCTCACGCGGATCGGTGTTGTCGCTGGCCCGGAAGGAGTCAAAATAGTTCAAGGCGCCGCAAGGGGCTTATCTTTTGCGCAGCAATTTGAGCGCCCAAGCCCCGGAAAAGCTGTGGCAGTTTTACATTCAACTGACGCAGATGGAGGCCACCTTCAACGATGACTTGCGTTTGTGCCCGATTTTTCATTCGTCCGAGCCGCGGATCAAGGCGCGCCTCTTCGTCGCCTTCCTGGCCTATGATTTGCACGTCAGTTTGCGAGTTTGCCTGCGGCCGCTGGTCTCGGGCCAGACCCCACGCTCCCGGTTGGAAAAGTTTGCAGCCTTCCAGATACTGGACGTGCATTTTTCCTGGCAAAGGCCCGGTCGGGCGCGGGCGTCCCTTGGGAAACAAAAGCCACAGTGAAGCAAAACACGCAATGACCGGGCATGAGGGAATGCTCCGTCCACGCCACCACATAACCACCACCGGCGAGGAAGGATTGTCGGCACCAGTTAAACCCGTTCGTCTGACCAAAGACGGGGCCAGGTTGAGTTGATCGTCCGGCACGTAGGCCTTTTTATAAGTGGCGCGGGCGGAATCGAAGGAGAGATGGTCGAAGCGGAATTTTGCGGGTTGGGCGCCGACTGGCTCGGCAAGTTCAATAACGTTCACCAACTGGTCAGCGTGAGTAAACGAACGACAGCGGATCTCCCCCGGACAGTGAAAAACCGGCCGGGCGCCTCGGCGTTCCACAAATCCAGCCGCATGGTGGCATCGGTGGCGGGATGGGCGGGTTTCAACACAAAGCGCCCAGTGGCCATGTGGCCGCCACGGTCGATCACTTCGGTGAGACCCACATCCCATTGCAGAGAATTTGTACCTTGAGAATGGATCATGGTACCCAGCAGACCGTTGCCGATGAATGCGCCACCCCCACTATATAGCCGGTCATGTTAAAAAGGACATCAGGCATGATATAACCGGCCAAAATCGCCAACAAATGTGATTTGCGTGTCCCTTGAATTATGTCCGGCCATATATTAAGGCAGGGTCTCCCAGACCAAATCCTGCCGCGCCAGAAAATCGGCCCAGTTGACGGCCGACCGCACTTTGCCGGCCGCCGCCGTTTGATTGAACAGCGCGATGGCACCGACGATCAGCGCCGCCGACCAGGATAAGTAATTTGTTCGCATAATTTTCAGATAAATAAATTCAGACTACTGCATGATGAGATAGAACTGTTGCGGCAGGGCGGGATTGACAATGTTGGTGAACAGGTTGAAATCGCCCGAGGCGTCAAAATTGTTGGTCAGCACGGGAGTCCATTGGTCTAAAGGCAGGGAGAGGGTGGTCGTCTCGAACACAACAAAACGTCCGGTGGCGATCCCATTAGTCGCACTGAGATTCAACGTGGAGCCATTCACGCCCAAGCGCGTGAACATCAGGATGGGCCTGACTGCACTGGTAATGCTCAACACCCCGGTGTTCAGTGTGTTCGTATTCCACAACAATCCGGTCCCCGGGGTGGCCGGAACAATGGAAGCAAACACCCCAGCATAGTTGGGGGAGTTGAACAACTTGAAGGTGTCGGTGTCAGTCAGTGTTCCCGCGACATTGGTCAGCGACAGAACGCCGCCATAGGTGATTCCGGCCGCCGTCAGCAGATCATTGGTAAGCAATGACCTATTAAGGTCCATGGTGGCAAAGCCTTGCAGAACAACACCACCGGCAACCGTCAGAGAACCTAAAACACCCACCCCACCCGGAGCCAGAGTGCCGCCACTGTCAACCGTAACACTGCCGCCAATACTTCCGAAACCGGCCAGGGTGGCGTTGGAAGCCACGGTCACGGCGGTGGCCCCCAGCGAACCATTGACCGTAAGCGTGCCAGCACCAACCAGAGTGCCGCCGGTGTATGTGCTGGCCGCCGTCAGGGTGAGGTTCCCCCCGCCAAGCTTGGTCAAACCACCATCTGGCGCATTCCCCAGGGTGCCGTCGTGCTGCAACGGTTCAAGGAGGGAGATGCGAAAGCCGCCGTCATTTATAATGGCCCCGCCAGCCTCCACAAAACTGGTGATCGGAAGCGCCGGAGCAGCCGCGCTGCCTTGGTAGAAATTGGCGGCACTGGCCGTGGCCTTGAGCATGCCGCCGTTGAAATTAAACGTGGCGGACGGATTGACGCCCGATGAAGCGGGACCGGCCTGGGAATTGGCGGTGGCGGTGCCCACCCGGCTGACGGAAAGGGTACCGCCATTCAGATTGACGACCCCGATGCTGCCAATGGTGTTGCCGTAGGCGTTGCGGGAGACATCCAGCGTGCCGCAGTTCAGCACGGCGGCATTGCTCAGCGTGAGCGTGCCCGTGCCACGGCTCGCCACAAAAAATGCGGCGGTGGAATTCGCCGCCGACCCGAGGTTCATCGTTCCGCCGCTGACCGTGACGATGGAAACCTCGCCGGGGTTCGAGCCGTTGGCTCCCTGAAACTGGCTGCCGATGTTAAACGTCCCGCCCGCTTGATTGACGATGCCGGTGGAGCTAATCGCCGTGGCCGTATCCAGTCGCGCCAAAGTGGTCAGCGTCCCGGCCAGCAGGTTGAACACCCCCATGGTCTGGGACGTCGCCCCCACCTCATTATCCTGCGGCGCGCCATTGACCGTGGTCGCGGTCAGCGTCGGCGCACTGCCGCCGCCGCCAAAATTGAACGTGCCGGCATTGATCGAGAAAATCCACGGCACGGTGACGGCCATGGTGGCGGGATTGTCCAGGAGCGTCCAACTGGCGCCGGCATTGTTAAGGAGGACCACATTCGTGCCACCGGGATTGCCGGCGCCGCCCAGCAGATTGGTCAACACGCCCGCGTCGGCCAGCGTGAGCGCGGAGCAACCGGAAACCCCCGGCGTGTTGGTGAGTCCGCCGCCGATGATCAACGGATTGGCGGCACCGTCCAGGACCAGGCCGCCATTGAAATTCAACCCCAGCCGCAGGGTCTGGGGATTGGTGGAATGGTTCGTGATGTTTCCCTCGATCACGATGGGATTGCCACTCAGAACAAACGCCCCCGCCCCGGCATTGAAGACGAGGTTGGAATAAGCAGTGCCTGCCGGGGTGTCATTGGTGCCGGCCAGCCGGTTGGTGCCGCCAAAAAACAGAAAATCGTTGGACCCGATGCCATTTCCGGTCCAGTTGCCCGCATCGCTCCAATGGCTGTCCGTGGCGCTGCCGCCGTTCCAGGTCAGCAGGCTCGTATTGGTGCTGACAATCGTCAGACTCACCGTGGTGGTAGCCGTGGAACTGCCATTCGTCCCCGCAATGGTCAGCGGATAGACGCCGATGGGGGCATTGCTGGAAGCCGTGATCTCCAAGGTGGCCAAACCCGCTCCGGTCAACGATGCGGGACTGAAACCGGCGCTGGTGCCGGCGGGCAGGCCGCTCAGGACGAAGGTCATTGTCCCGCTGAAACCGCTGTTGGTCGCCACGGTCACCGTATAACTGACATTGGAGCCGGTGAGCACGGTCAGCGCCGCCGGACTGGCGGAAAGGCCAAAATTGCCGATGGTCAGCAGGAAGCCGTTGGTGTGGGAAATGCCGCCGCTGGTGCCGACGAGGTTCAACGGATAGGTGCCGGTGGGCGTCGTAGTGGCGGTCGTGATCGTCAGGGTGACATTGGTGGTGGCGGCATTGATCGCGGCCAGATTGAGCGTGGCCGGACCGAAACTGCCGCCGGCACCGGCCGGCAGACCGGTCAGCGCCAGGCTGACATCATTGGTGAAGCCACCCAACGGAGCCACGCCCACCGTCAGGGAGATTTCCGCCCCGGCCTGCACAAAATTGGTGGCTGGTGGCGGGGTGATCGAAAATTCCAGATACCGCCGGTTCTTCATCCAGAGGATGGCCGCCTCAATGTCGGCGCTGCTCCCATACCACCCATTGGTATAAGCCGAACCCGCCACCACGGTGTAAACCGCCGGATTCCAATCCGCCGGCAGCAGCCAGCCGCTGTAGAGGGGACTCTGCACCCCGCTGCCGCCATCCACATCCCCCGCAAACGTGTTGGTTCCCAGATAAATCACATTGACCATGGTGTTGGCCAGCGGTACCAGGGGGGAAAGTGTCAATCCGTAGGAGCTCCTGTTGAAGGCGCGATAAATTCCAATGATGTCATATTCCGCGTGGATTTCCGTGGCCTCGGGGGCGTCGGTGGTCGGGTAATACCCCCAGTCATAAACCGGCTGCCCATTTTTCAGATAAGGATCAAAACTGATCATGCCGCTCAGACACTGGCCCACGGAAGCGGCAACAATGGCGTCGTATTGCGCCACCCGGCCGGGATTGTCACCCAGGATTTCATGCGCCTCAGCCAGCCGTTGAAAACCGCTGTTGAACATCATCTGCCGGTTGATGGCGTTGACGTTTTCATCCTGCGCCAACCAGGCCGCGTTGGTCGGCGCCACAATCAGACTGGTTCCCGGCTGAATGAACCATTTCAACGAATACTCGTCGTTGGCTTCGTCGCATTTACCCAGATAATTCGTCGCGCGCTGAAAATAGGTCGCGCCGTAACCGTAAGGATTGCCATCCGGCACCGTCACATTCCACAGCGACGGGGTTTGCAAAATGAGTTTGGCGCAAAACGCGAGGTGGCCTTCGGTGTCCTCGTTTTCGCAGCCGGCGTAACCGGGATCCGGGGCGTTGGTCTCATTCGGAACCCACACCTTGTCAATCAGCCCCGTCCACATCACCCGCCGCCCGCCATTGGTGACGGACATCAGATCGTTGCGCTGGGAGACACAATCATCCGCCCAACTGATCATCTGGTTCAGAATCGTGACATTGCTGGAGACTTCAAACATCTCGCCCATCGCCTCCATTTCCCGTCCGCCCGTGCCATCCGCCCAATCGTTATGATCGCCGGTCGTGCCGTTGAACACCCCCCATGGGGTGGGCGGCGGGGTTTGCTCCTGCATGAAGGTGATGAACGAATTAATTTCAGCGGTCGTCACCGAACCGGACAGCGAGCTGATGTTCATCTCGGCGGCCGGCACCCCGGTCGCGGCCAGCAGCCCCGCCAGCAATGATGCGAATGATTGTATATTCATAATTCAGCGGCTGATTTTTCCGAAAAACAACCGCCGGACCGATGATCGGTCCGGCGGCTTGTCTCCCAACTAAACATCACCAACCGAGGGTCAATTGTTCGTGTTGCTCAAACGGTAGAACTGCTGGCTTCCCCCGGGAGTCACCACGTTGGTGCCGATGAAGGTGAAACTTCCGCTGGCGTTCAGCACGTTGGTCGCCACCGGCGTCCACTGGCTGATCGGCAGGGTCAGGTTGGTCGTCTCCAGCAGATAATAGGCGTCACCCGACTGTCCATTGGTCCCGGTAATCACCACATTGCCATTGCCGGTCAGGCTGAAGCTGGTGATACCCGTCGGATTCGTAAAGGTTCCCGGACCGGCGGTGACTACGCTCAGGGTGCCGTTCGCCGGATTCCAGTTCCATTGCAACCCCGCGCTCAGCACCGGCAGACTGGTGGCGGCAAAACTGCCGCTGTAACCGCCGGCATTGAACAGTTGGAAACTGTCCCCCAACGACAACGGATACGCCGCATTCACATTGGCCACGACCAAAGTTCCGCCATAAATGACGGTGCTGGCCGAAACCACGTCGTTGGACGGCGAAAGCGCCTTGTTAATCTTCAGGTAGTTCGTGCCGCCCAGATTCGCAATCGCACTCACGGTCAGCGTGCCCAGCAGGGTGGTGTTGGTGGCCGGCGTGATCCACGAGCCCGGCTCCGTCGTCAAATTACCGGTCAACATGCCGGCACCGAACAACGTCTGGCCGGCCGCCAGGGTCAGCGTCGAGTTGTTAAGTCCGCTGGCACTCAAGGTGGCCCCAGAGGCAATTGTGATGCTTGCGAGATTGCTGATCGAACCCGTGCCGGACAAGGCCAGGGTGCCGACACTGATCAGTGTGCCGCCCGTGTAGGTGTTGGTGGCCGTCAAAGTCAGCGTGCCCGAACCCAGCTTCGTCAGACCACCGTCCGCAGTGGCCCCCAGGGTGGTGTCATGCACCAGCGGGGTAAGAATGCCGATGGCAAAGCCGCCGTCATTGATGACCGCCCCGCCAGCCTTGACCATGGTCGTCAGCACGCTGGGCGAAGAGGGCGGCGAGATGAACGTGGCCGAGTTGGTGCCCGCCAGCAATACGCCGCCATTGAAGTTGATCGCCCCGGTTTGACCCGTCGCGGCATTGCCCAGGAACTCACCGTAGGTGCTCACCGTGCCCCCGTTCAGATTGAGCGTGCCCGAGGCGTTGGCCGAATCCGAGCTGTTGCGCGTCATGTTCAACGTTTGCACTTCCAGCAACCCGCTGCCGGAGATGTTCCAGATGCCCACTCCACGAAACCCGAGAAAGAAATCGTTGTTGGCCAGGGCGTTGAAGGTTCCGCCGGACAGGTTCACCGTGCCCGCCGAATTATTGATGCTGTTGCCCAGGATGATGTCATTGGCAATCGAGGTGGTCACCGTGCCGCCTTTCTGATTGAAGACGCCCGTGCTGCTGGAATCGCCAATCATCAGGTATTTGGCGCTCAGTAACAACGAACCGCCATTCAGGTTGAAGACGCCGGTGCCGCCATTCTGCCCCAGATCCACCGGAGCGTTGTTGGCATTGGTCAGGATCAGCGTGCCGCTGTTCATCGTGAAATAGCTGGTGGCATTGGTGGTCGTGCCCACATTGAGCGGCCCCCCGGCGCTGAACACGTTGGTGATCACCAGCGTCGGCGAGTCGCTCCCGGTGCCAAACGTGACGCTGCCGCTGCCCGCCACTGTCAGGTTCGTGAGATACGAGGTGTTGTTCCCCACAATGGACCAGGAGTTGGAAACCCCGGCGATGGCGTCCAATTGAACCTCCAGATTGTATTGGTAACCCGCCGTCGAGGACTGCAGCGGCCCGGCCAGTACGCCATTGGTCCCCTGCAAGTGGATGGTATACCACGTGGACGAGGTGTTGGTGATGCCCCCATCCAGCACCAACCCGGTCGTGCCGGCATTAAAGGTGGGATTTTCCGCCAGGGACACTCCAAGTTTTATGGTTTGAATCTGGCTGGAATAATTATTGATGTTGCCATTCAGCGTAATGGGGTTGCCCTTCAGCGTGAACGCTCCCGAGCCGGCCAGAAACGCAAGGTAATTCGCCGTTTCATTGCTGGTGTCGTTGGTGTTGATCAGACCGGCGCTGCCGTTGAAATTCAGCGGGTCACTACCCGTGAGTGCCGTGTCGCCGTTCCAGTTGTTGTTGTCGCTCCAGTAATTGTTCATGTTGACGCTATCGGCCCCCGTCCACAAACCGGCGGGTTGCTGGGTGATTTGCAGGTCAATGGAATGATTCGCCGTGTTATTCACAATGGTGGCACCGTAGCCATTCGGGAGGTTTCCGGCATAGATCTGAAACGATCCGCTCTCAAGCGTGTATTTGATCAGGACAATCTGCGTCTCCGTCAATAGTACCGGCAGGTTCGCTATGTTGATGGTGCTGGAGGCTCCGCCATCGCCCAAGTTCAGATTGGTGACCGTGATCAAGGCATTACTGGTGCTGATCCCCGCCAAATTTAACACCGCGTTGCTCAGGCTCAGATAATTCAGGTTGGTGACCAGCGTGGCGCCCAGGTTAAACGTGCCCGCCCCAAAGCTGTCATCCCCCAGCACCAGGGCGTTGGGTCCCGAGAACGGAACGGCCAGTGTCGAGACGTCGAAGACCGCCCCATTGGTGACCACTATCACCACGCTGCTGGCAATCGAACCATGATTGGTCAACATCAGCCAGCTCTGGGAGACATAAGTGCCGCCGCTGTAGGTGTTCGTCGCCGACAGCGCATTCGTCCCCGCGCCCGAAATGGTCAGCCCGTAGCCATTCCCGCCATCGGAAATCACCCCGTTGAAGACCTCCGTGCCGGCCGAGGGGACCAGCGAGGAATTGGCCGTCAGGAGAATCGGGGCGTCCAGGTAGCACATATTGCTCACGGGGCTCAAATCCTTGACGCCGCCGCCGTTCAGAACAATGCTGCGTGTGAAGCTGCCCAGCGTGTCCTCATACTCGCCCACATAACCGCCGCTGTTTACTGTGATCGTGTTGGTGGCCCCCGCGTCAAAATTAGGGGTGGCTTCAAACGACAGGGTGCCCTGCTGGATGACAATGCTGCCGCCCGTCACATGCGGGGAGACAATACTGATCTGATTCGCATTGGTCTTCGTCAGGGTGAAGCCCGCCAGATTCAGCAAGGGGGAATTATTGCGCATATCCCAGCGGTACGCCCCGCCAAAGGTGGCGTTCGCCGTCAGGGTGATGTCTTCAAAGGCATCCTCCTGATCGGCATTATAGCTGTTGATGATCGCGCCGTTGCCCCCCACGCCCGCACCCGCAAGGTAGAATTGCTTGGCCCCGAAGTTGGCGTTGTTCGCCGTGGTGTTCGCGCCCACGTCAAACGTGCCGCCGTTGGTGATCGTCACCGCCCCGCCGGGCAGCGACCCCAGCGCCGTGTTGTCGGCCGCCTGCACCGTGCCGTTCATGATCGTGACACCCCAGTTTCCGCTGCTGGTGCCGGCGTCGGAAAGGAGGACCAGATTGGTGTCGAGCTCTTCCACCAGGCCGTCGCCCACGATGGGCTCGCTCACCGTGATGGGGCTGTCCGCACAATTGAAAGCCAGCGTCCCGTTGACGGTCAGCGTGCCGCTGGGCAGGGCGGTGCCCGTGTCGTTCTGGCCCTCCTGAATCGTGCCCCCGGCCCCAATCGTCACCCCGCCGTTGATGCCGCTGCTGTTATTGTCGACAATAACCGTCCCACCACTGACGTTGATGCCGCCGGAAAAACTATCCCCGCTCTCCTGCAACAACAGCGTGCCCGTGCCTTTTTTCGTCAGGGTCAAACTGGTGGTGCCGTCCGCGAGATTATTGCCCGTGAAAGTGTAAGGCAGCGCATTATTGCTCACCGTCAGGCTGCCCGGCGTCAGCCCTCCCGCTATCGAGATGGTCGTCAGCCCGGCCGCCGTGTCATTAAACGTCACGAAATCGAGTTGATTAAACGTGGTGGGCACGCCGCCGCTCAGCCAGGTCGGCGTGTTTTGCACATCCCAGGTGCCATTCGGCACGCCCGCGTCCAGTCCGCTCCAGACCAGCGCCCGCACCGGTGCCGGCCCGGCGGTCAGCACCAAATTCACCGCCCCGCTCCCCGGCACGTTCACGATGGAACCCGCGTATGCCGTACTCGGGCTGGCCGGCAGCGTGCCCAGCGCAAAATTAAGCGTCCCGTTCACCGTGCCGGCTTTGAGCAGCGGGAAGGTCTGCGGATAACTCGTCACCAACGGCAGGAACGTAATATTGATGACATTGGCCGTGCCCCCCACATTCAAATTCGTCACCGTGACATTAGCCGTCGCGGTGGACTCCCCGGAGAAGTTCAGCACTGAATTGGTTATACTCAAAGTGCTGATGGCCGTGGCCTGAACGTTGCTCACGTTGAATGTGCTGCCAGCCGTCAGCGTGATCGGCGTCGCGGCGGTGTAATTCACGTTCAGCCCTGAAATGTCGAACGTCGCATTGCTCACCAGCACCGGGGAGCCGTTTGCCAGCGAACCCGTGTTCGTCAGGAGCAGCGTCCCCCCCAGCACCAGCAGGCTGCCATTGTTGGTGCTGTTGCCGTACAACATCAGCGTGCCTGGGCCGGGCAGCGTCAGACTGTTCCCCGCTCCTTTGATCGCGCCGCCGATGGCCAGCGTATTCGTGATCGTGATCACATTGTTTCCCGTGTTGGTCACGTTGGCGCTGCCGAAATCCAGGCTGCTGCTGCCGTTGAAAGTGAAGCTGCCACCGATGAGGTAATTGGCACCGCTGACGCCGTTGGTTCCCACATTGAGAACGCCCGCTGAACCGCTGGTGTTGTCAATGTTCCCGCCAAAAATGGCGAATTGGCTGGTCGGGGAGAATTCCTTAAAGGCGTTGGCCAGGGCAAACGCAGTCAAGAACTGCAGGGTGCCGTTGGTCAGCATGTAGCCGCCTGTGTAAACCCCCCGGGTGGAGGCGCCGCTTTGGGACAGAATCACGGTCCCGGCCCCGGTCATGTTCTCGATGAGCGCTTTGCTGTCGTTGGCCCCGAACATCGTTTCAAAATTGAACGTCCCCCCGCCGGCCAGCGTGAGATTCTCGCTGTTAAAATTAAAGCTTCCATCACTCGAAATATCTTCGATCAACGTCGAACCCGCAGCCACCGTCCAGAGGTTGGCGGCCACATCCAAATGCTCGTTTGCGCTGCCGGTCAGAGTCACGATGACATTGGTGCTGTTGATCGTGATGAAGCCGCCGTTGACATCCGTGGTGTTATCCGCCGTGCCGCTGGTTGCCTCATCCACATTGATGGTGAACGTGTCGCCATCAAAATCCGACTCATTGGTGCCGATCATGATTCCGTCGGTATAAACATAGCTCCCCAAGGCGGCGGTGGCGGCGTTTTCCGTCGTCTGGCTCCAGGCATTGGGGTCGCCGGTGGTGCCGGAATTGCCGGCCAGGTCGTAGCCGCCGGAAGGATTGGACAGGGCGAAATAATTGGTGCCGGTGGCCAGAGCGGAAGGTGTGCCGCCCAGCAGTATCAGGAAGGCGGCCAGGACGGCCGCCCATGGAGTCGGCGGAAACGGAACAAGTGAGTTTTTCATGTGTGTTGGTGTTGGTTGATTGTTTTTGCTTAGTGGTTTCATGGGTCTAACCGGTGTGTCAATGGCTGCGCAGGGGGGCTCTGCGGGTGGTAAAGGCCTTCCCTTGAAGACAACCTGAACTCGGGAACCATCCGCTGCCATGAGCCGGCCCAAAAAAATTCTGTTGGCCGTGGATAAATGAAACTCCGTCGTCAATTTGCATGGATTTGGTTGAATTGATGCCAATACTCTGCCACGAACCTCAGCCAGCAGGTATTGAACATTTGTTCTAGCCCGGTTGGATGTTTTTTTCTGCCATGTTCCCGCCCGGCCGAAAACCGGGTCAATCCCCACGGTTCATTGGGCGGCCGGCCACCCGCCCGCCCCGGCGTTTTTCGCGGCTCCATGTTCCGACGGCGGCCCGCAGCGACTCTCTGAAAATGAACGGAAAGTTTTTAGTTGTTCAGACCAACCCTCCGTGCGGCCGGCAGTTAGAACGAATGTTCAATGGCAGCAGACCGCGAGGTTTTGCGATATTGGAGCAAGCCCAATTCATAGCATGAAAATTAAAACCAATTATCAAAAACTGTCTTACGGTTTCACCCTGATCGAATTACTGGTGGTCATCGCCATCATTGCCATCCTGGCGGCGATGCTGCTCCCAGCCCTCGCCAGGGCCAAACTCAAGGCCACCGAGGCCACCTGCCTGAGCAATCAAAAACAGTTGGGTGTGGCCTTCTCCATGTACGCGAGCGACAACAAAGATGCCACCATCACCAACACCCCGCCGGCGGGATTCAAAAACGCGGGCGGATTTTGGTTTCTGGATAATGCCGCCCCCGGAAGCTGGGGCACGTCGCAGGCGGTCGCGTTGGCGGATGTCCAGGGTGATTTGAAGACTAACAACATGATCTATCAATACGCCGCCAATGTGGGCGTTTATCACTGCCCCGGCGATGTCCGCTTCAATTTGCCCATCGGCTCCGGCGACGCCGTCGGCTGGGCCTTTGACAGCTATGCGTTCACGGGAAATGTCGGCGGCGGCGATGTCGGCGGCGCTCCCGATCCGGTGAATTTCACCAAAATCAGCCAGACCCGAAGATCTTCCGATTGTCTGATCTTTGCCGAACAATGTGATTCCCGGGGCTATAATGAGGGAACCTTTGCGGGAGCCGTTCTCATGGGACCTCCAAAAACCTACACTTTTATTGATCTTTTTGCGACCTATCATGGCAGTGTCAACACTTTTTGTTTTGGCGACGGCCATGCCGAAGCAAGAAAATGGCTGGATCCACTTATTCTAAAAGACGGCCAAACGGCGGTGAAGCCAGGGGTTACGGCTTACGAATACAGCAATTCCTCAATGCAAATGCCCAGCGCCACCAGCCAGGACGCGGCTTGGCTCATCCAGCACTGGGTCTCCCCGTTGAATCCCTGAACCAAATCCAGAGCTTTACCGTGCGGTCAAACCAAACTCGCCCCCCCCTGTGCGCCGGGTTCGCTCCAGCCATGGGGCTGCACCTGATAGGCATTTCATGAATATTTAATCCGACGGAGGGGGCGAGGCGGTTTTTTCGTACCACAGACTTCCCTGTCTGCCGTATCGCGGGTTTCCCAACAAAATACTGGAATCGTCGTCTTTCCGTGAGGCTGGCGATGATTCTCCCTCTCCCCGGGGGAGAAGGCGGGGTGAGGGCTACGTTAACCCTGATTTTACATGCCTGTTGGACCTGCGTAACCCATTGACAATCAACGTCCTTACACCAATTACGCGCCTTGAAATCCTCATGGCATTGGGTTTTCCAACCCGCAGACCGTTCACCAATCCGGCGCGGCCAACTCACGGAGAGGCCCGCCGGTTGGGAAATCGGCGACACGCCCGCACAAGATGACTGTAAGTTGCCGCACCCAACATTTCAATGCGTGCCTGGGCGATTTCGCGCGGCAGGGTTACCTTTGCCCGAGAAATTTTACCACCGCCTCCGTGCGCGACTGGACATGCAGTTTTTCATAAACGGTGTGCAGATGCGCCCTCACAGTGCTCAGGCTGATACCGAGTTGCTCTGCGATTTCCTTGTAAAAATAACCCTTGGCCAGTAACGCCAGAATTTCCAACTCGCGCCGGGTTAATTTTTCAACCTCCGACTTCGGTTGTTTGATCTGCTGGAAGTGCCCGACCACCTTGCGCGCAATCAGCATGGACATCGGGGCCCCTCCCGCATGAACCTGCTCGATGGCTTGGATCAATTCTGCCGGCGGCATGTTTTTCAACAGGTAGCCGCTGGCCCCCTTGCGCAACGAGTCAAAAATCAAATCGGCATCCTCGTAGGTCGTGAGCATCAACACCTGGAGCGCGGGCATCTCCGCCTTGAGCCGGGCCACACACTCGATGCCGTCCATTTTCGGCAGGTTGATATCCATCAACACCACCTCGGGGGCCTCCGTCGGGATCGCCCGCAGCGCGCTCTCGCCATCACCGTGCGCTCCCAGAAAACACAGCGACGGTGCCCGCCCCAGCAATTCCGCCAGGCTTTCGCGCGTGCCACAGTTGTCCTCCACAATGGAAACCCGGATGCGCGTGTCCGCCTTTTTTGTTTTTGTCTCAACGATTTTGTTCATGCAATGATCCACAAGTTCCGGGCCGGTTTATTCCGGCCATGGCAGGCGCAATACTATCTTCGTGCCACCCCCCGGCCGGCTTTCCACGCGCAGTCCTCCGCCAATGTCCGTCATGCGCTGATTCATGTTGCGCAATCCGTCTGCCAGCGCATCGTCCGGCGCGCTCGTGAAGCCGTGCCCGTTGTCTTCGATGCAGAGTTCCAACGCCTGGCCGTCCACCGCCGCGCGCAACCAGACCTCTGTCGCCCCGGCATGTTTGAAAATGTTGTGCAGCGCCTCTTTCACCACCAAATAAAGATTGTGCCGCAATTCCGCCGAAAGTTCCCGGGCCGGGATTTCCGCCGGAACCTCCAGCCGGCACCGAATGCCGCTCAGCCGCAGATAATCCACCGCATACTGTCCGGCGTAATCCAGCAGCCGTGCCAGCGTGTCGTTGCGCGGGTTCACGGCCCACACGATTTCGTCCAGCGACTTCACCGCCTGCCGCGCCGTCGCGGATATCTTTTCGATCCGTTCACCCGCCAGATTGGGTTCCCCGCGATCCTGGTGCGCCAATTCGCCAAGGTACGCGATCTGGGTCAGATCCGCCCCCAGGTCATCGTGAATGTCCTTCGCAATGCGCGCTCGCTCGCGTTGCAACGCCGCCTGCTGTTCCAGCACCCGCAGCCGCGCGTGCAGCCGGCGGAACGAAACGTATCGCACCAGGACGCTGAGCCCCAGGGTGAACACCGCCGCCACCCCCAGCCGGAACCACCAGGTCGCCCAGAAAAAGGGCGCCACTTTCAGCGAGATGTGCGCTCCGGTGGCGTCCCAGAGTCCGTCGCCATTGCAGGCCAACACTTGAAATTCATAACTGCCGCTGTCCAGGCGGCGATAAGCAACCGAGCGCACGGCGCTCCCCTCCACCCAATTGTCCTCCACCCCGGTCAACCGGTGCCGAAATTGGATGTTTTCCGGCGCATTGTAACTGATCGCGTCAAATTCAAATTTAACGCCCCGGTGACCCGGGGGCAAATGCAGTACAAGCTCCGCCGAACTCCGCCCCGGCAATTCGATTGCATGGTCTTCTCCCGCCGGCAACACGCTTCGGTATTCCGCCACCACCCGGTCATCCACCGACACTCGCGTCAGCAGCGTGGGCGGCGGGTCGGTGTTCTCATAAAGCTTCGCCGGATCGGCCACCGCCAGCGCCGTCTGCGTGGGAATCCACAGACGCCCGTCGTGACTGCGCAGCACATCCGGGGCGTCGCCAAACGTTCCCTGCAGGCTGGGCAGTCCCTCCCCGCGGCCATAATGAAAGGAGCGCACGCGCGATGTTCCGCCCGCCGCCAGGCCTTCAAAGTCTTTCTGCCGCACTTTGAAGATCCCCCGGTTCGCCCCAAACCACAGCCAGCCATGGCCATCCGCGATGATGTGCGAAACGTAGTCATCATACAATCCCTGGCTGGTGTTGATTTCCGAATAATGCCCCGCCTTCAGGCACCCCACCCCCCAGCCGGCGTAGCCAATCCACAGCGTCCCGTCGGGCGTCGCGTAGAGACACCGGATGGACGCCGGTTCCCGCGCCGGCAGCGGCGTCTCATCCGTGATTTTTTCGCCGGCGATGCGCAGCAAATTGCCCCGCGACGTGCCCGCCCAGATGTTCCCCGACTGGTCCTCCGCCATTGCGCGCACGATGCGATAATCGGCCAAAATCGGAAAGGCCGTGATCTTGCCATCCTGCAACCGCAGAATTGAATTCGTGGATTCCTGGCCCATCCACAAGTCCCCCCTCCGGCTCACCAACAGCGTGTGCAGCGTTTGCCGCACCGCCGCGCCGCCCCACGCCGCAATCCTGCCCTCTCGCCAGCGGTACAGCCCCCGCCGCGTGCCGATCCAAACCGAACCCCGGGCATCCGCCGTCACGCACGTCGCATCGCCCGGCCACTGGGAGTTGACGGGGATGGCGTTCCACTTGTCCCCCGCTTGGTGCGCCAAAACACCGTTTTGAGTGACCACCCACACCGTCCCATCCGCCGCCTCACACACCGAGACAATCGAGGAAAACGGCAGCCCCGTCTCCTCTGTTTCCAAGGTGATCGCCCGGCGGCGGATGCGGTTCAATCCACCCCCGGAAGTGCCCGCCCAGAGGTTCCCCTCCCGATCCTCCGTCAGGCTTAAAATGCCGCCGTGACTTGTCGGGATGGATTGAAAGCCGGACTGGTTGCAGAGGTAAAGCCCGTTGAACGACGTGCCAATCCACAAATCCCCGGTATGATCCTCAAGCATGACCGTCGCCACCGTCCCGCTGTTCTCCGGGTGAAATTCGCCAAAATCCTGCAACTTCCCCTGGACATCGCATTGGTAGATGTGAAAGCCACAGCAGACCCAGACCCCGCCATGCTGATCCGCCGCCAGCCTCATCGGCTCCGCCGCCAGCCGGCACACCTCGTGAAACATGCCGTCCGTGAACAAGCGCACCTCGCCCGCCTTCGCCAGCCAGATGCGCCCGCGGTTGTCCGTCGCCAGCGCGCAAATGTCGGGGCCCGCCGGCAGCCCCTGGTCCGCGGTCACCGGCTGGACTTGGTCATCCTTGACTCGAAAGACCTTCCCCCCCCGGTACGCAATCCACAGGCTCCCCACGGCGTCTTCCGCCATGCCGTTGGGAATAAAATCAGGCAGCTCGTTGACGTACGCCCGCGAAGTACTCCCCGACAGGCGCACCACCGCGCCGCGATCCATCCCCAGCCACAACTCGCCCCGGCTCCCCCGCATCATCGTAATGATCCCACGGTTCGGCCCCGCAATGACATTCGTCAGCGAAATGTTTTCAAACCCCAGGCCATCCAGCCGCGCCAACCCCGTCGGCGTCCCCACCCAAAGATATCCATCCGCCGTCTGCGCCACTCCCGCCACACTGTTATCCGGCAACCCCTCCTCCGTCTGCCAGGTTTGCGCCAGCCATTGTTCATTGGTCCCGGCACCCAATACCCCGGCCGTGACCAAACATAGAAATCCCGCCGCCAGAAGGCTGCCGCAGGAGAATCGCATGGACACGCTTGGGATAATAACGCGTTGCCCGACTGATGCAAGCGCGCGATCAATTGCTCGCATGCAGCGCCCCGCCATCCCGTTTGACGAACACCACATACATGTTGCAGGACTTCAGCCGGCGGTCCTCCGTGTTCGAGCCCAGCGTCAGCCCCTCCCCGCTGCGCATGTGCCGCTCAAATAGTTTCATCGCCTGGCCGTTGATCGTCAGCGTCAGGGCCGTGGCGTGAAATTGTTGCTGCAACCAGTCCGGATCCGGCAACCGCGCGTCATGCGCCACCCAAACCACGCTGTCCGCCTTCATCGAAAACTCCAGCAGATCCACCGCGCTGTAAAGTTTGTCCGCATTCGCCGTCTGCACCCAGTCACTCCCTTGCAGCTCCGGCGGCAATTCATTGAAAACCAAGTCGCGGTCCGCGTAAATCTTCGCCCCGTCCTTCGCCCCGCTCAGCACCCGCACCGAAGCCGCCGGACCGGAATACGAAAACGCCGTCAGAAAACGCCCCGTCTCCGGCTTCATGGCCGCGTCCACCACCCATTCCCGGTCGTTGGCCGCCGGCCGGAACAATGCCGGCGGCGCCGGCACCGGCGGCCGCTGCCCGGCGCACCCGTGCTCCACCGCGAAGGGCTGGCTCTCCACGCGGACCGTGGCCGGCTGGAGATTCTTGCTACTGGCCCTGACCGTGATGACGCCCGCCTGGTCCGTGGAGCGCACCGCCACCCGGTTGATGCCGCACTCCAAATCCAAATACGGGCGGTTGATGGAATCGGTCCTGCCGCTGTTGTAACCGCCGCGCCAGACGCCCGGTCCCGTCAGGTCAAAATCCACCCGCTGCTGGAACGTCGGGCACCGCTCCCCGTTCGCATCCACCGCCTCCACGTCAATCAATGCCACGTCCGAACCGTTCGCCTGCCAGCCCTCCGGTCCCACCACCGGCGTCAGCTTCAGCCCCACCGGCGGCCCCACCGTGTGCTTGCTTTCGGAGGCCACCGCCTTTCCGTCCTGGTAGGCCACCGCCTTGATCTCACCAGGTTCCCACGCCACGTTGTCAAACGTGAACAGATAGTGGTCCGAAACGGTTCCATGGCCGAGCGATCTCCCGTTCACAAACAACTCCACCTCGCCGCAATTGCAGGTCACGTACACCGCCTTTTTCGTCCCCGCCGGATAATTCCAATGCCCGATGATGTGGATTTGCGGGTCGTCGCGGAACAGGGTCTGGCAAACATAATAAGCCTCCTTCGGCAAACGCTCGCCATCCACTTCCCCGCTCGCCCGCGTCACCTCGGCCGAGTCGCGCCCCCCGCTCGTCGAGTCCGAAAAAATCCAGTTCGCCCCGCCGCAATGGTTGGCCGCGCCCAGTTTTCCGACATACTGTTGAACTTCGTCCGCGGCATATTGCTCAGACGTCAGCACATAATCCGATTTCCCTTTCGCTTCCGGATACCCAAAATTTGGCGGCGAAGACTCATCCCACACCCGGCGCGGGGATTCCTCGCGATCATACTCCCCCTCCACCACCGGCAGACGGGGTATCTCACGACCGCCCTCCGTGCCGATGCAGACATCCATGTACTGGGCGTCGGTTTGGTCCGCCCGCCGATGGCCATAGGCGCGCCCCCCATGCGGATCATACGCATCCATGTAACCACGCAACTCTTTCACATGGGCCAGCGACACTTTTTGGTTCCCCCCCTCCCAGATCATGATGGACGGATGGTTGCGAAAATAAATCAGGGTGTCGCGGAAGGCCCCCGCGCGGATCTTCCACGCCGCCCCGGTCGTGTCCGATTCGCCATCCACTCCAGGTTGTTCGGCCATGATGCCCAGTTGGTCCCCGGCGTTGATCATCGCCGCCGCCGCGGCGCAATGCCCCCAGCGCACCCAGTTGCCCCCCGCCTCTTTCATCAGCGAAAGCGTGTAATAGTGCAGCCAGTCGGGTTGCGCCGCGCCCAGCCCCGGCCATTCATCCGTCGGTTTCTGACCCCAGCCGTGCAACTTGAGATGATGGCCGTTGATCCAAAACCCGGTTTGTGCGTCCCAGCGTACGGTGCGGATGCCCACCCCCACCGTGCTGGTGTCCACCGTTTCGCCGCCACCGCGCAGCGCGATGGCCGCGGTGTATAAATAGGGATAATCCGGTTCCCACAATTGCGGGCGGACCAGCGTGCTGGTCAGGTTGATTTGCGTTTTGCCGCCCGCGGCGACCCGGCCGGTTTCCGTCAGCGTCAAAACCGTGTTGCCGTCCCGATCCAAAATCTGCGCCCCCACCCCGATGGATTCATCCATCCCGCGCCCGTTTTCCACCGGCACCTCCAGATGCAGCGTGGCTGCATTCGTGGAAATGTCCGTCGCATAAACATAGGGGCCCGCCGTCTGGAGAAAACTGTACAGCGGCAGCGAAATATGCAGCGGGTCCGTGACATGCAGGTAAACGTTGCGATACAATCCGCCGTGCGCGGGATGCCAGTGCGGGTTGTTCCACGGAATCTGGTCGGCCTGGATTTGACCCACGTCCTCCGGGATAGCTGCATTCACCCGGGCTGAGATCTCGGACAACAGCGGATTATCCGCCGTCCCCTCCTCCCCCAGACCGGCCGGCGGATCCTTCATGAACCGGTTGTCACACCGGACCGCCAGCACGTTCGTCATGTCAAACTGCAGCCACGGCGTCAGGTCAAAGCCAAAGGGAGTGAAACCCGTCTTGCACACGCCCAGGTAATGGCCGTTAAGATACACTTCCGCCACCTGCCGGGCCCCCTCAAATTCAATGAAGACCTTTTTCCCCCGCGCCTTGTCCGGCAAGGAAAAGTCTTTGCGGTACCAAGTCCGTCCGCCCCATTGGTTTTGCTCGCCGCGGTGACCCGGCAGGGAGTAATTTGCAAACGTATCCGTGTCGTTGTAGGTGTGCGGCAGCGCAACCGCCGACCAGTCGCGGTCATCAAAAGCCACCTGCTCCGCATTTGTGGGATCAGCCTTGATGAACTTCCAGCACGGATCAAAATTGAGCGTCAGGCGTTCGCCCGCCACCGCCGACACCCCCGGTAATAGTAGCCAGAAAATGGCCGTCCAGAAACGACCCCTCACCCAATCCAAACAGGCGTGACCACGATTCAAATGCACCTTGGCATTATGCAGCCAAATCATTTCCCGTGGCCACTGAACGTTTGTTCTAGGTCTGTCAGGAAAAATTCCCCCCCCGCACTTGACAAAACCGTGCGAAGGGACGCTTCTGATCTAAGAGGATGAAGGAATGATGTCAGGGCATCAGAGCGAAGGGGCCGGCAAATTGTCAGGGCAACGGGACGTTGGCAGACGAAAATGGCCGTTTGAGCAGCCTTCGATTCACCCATCCGGGCGCAAACCGGAAAATTACCCATCAACACGGTAAAACACCATCAATTTGTCATTTTTCTCCGCAGGTTCATGGCCGCCGCCCCGCCTCCCGGCGCTCAATGAGGCACCGGTTTCAACTCCAAGTGGCGCAGTTGGAACAGGTCGCCGCCCTTGATGTGGCCGGCCTTCACCTTGATTTCAAAAGGCCCGGCCGGGAGGGAGACGCGGCCCAGCGTGGTCATCTGATTGGTGCCGGCCTTCACCTGGCCGGTCAGAATCTGCGAACCAAAGTTCACGGCAAATTCACCGCCATCCGAAGCTTCCGGCGCATTGTAGTTGGCGGTGACTTCGTACACCACCGGCTTGTTCAAACGCACGGGCCAGGTGATGAATTGATTTGTCCGCGACCAGTTCAGGACCACGTCATCGGTCTTTTTGCCGGGACCAAATTTGAGTCCGCCGTCCAATTGACCATCAAACGCCCGCAGGACTTCGGTGGTCAATCCAGGTTGCAGCAGGCGGGCACCATCGGCCCGAATCTCGCCGGCACACGTCAGCACCACCACGGAATCCACCGCATCAGGCGCGGTGTCGGGCAGGGCGATTTCGACATCGAGCGGATTGAGCCGGCGCACGGGATACTGGGTCCGGGGGGCGGCGAGCAGCCGGGCGCTGAGGGCGTCCGAGGTGAGGCCGCCCACGACCAGTTTCCCGTCAGCCGGCCAGTGAAAGACGTGCAGGTAAAGCAGTTGGCCTTTGCGGGTGGATTCGCCCCAGGTTTGGACGGGCAGCGGGGTGCGGGTGGTGCCACGGATGGATTCGCCGTTCACTTTCCACCAGGCGCCAATCCCCTGCAAGATGGTGATGTCCTGGGGATCCACTTCACCGGTGCCCATGGGACCGATGTTCAGCAGCAGGTTGCCGCCGCGGGCGGTGGCCTTGGCGAGCAACTGGATGAAATGGGACGGCGGCTTGTGGGCGGTGTCAAACGGATTCCAGCCATAGGATTCATCGGTGGTGGGAATGCCCTCCCAATCACCGTCATGCGGCGGAAAATTGGCGGGGCGGTCGGTGGTGTCGTCATAATCGCCCCAGCCGTGAACCAAACGACCACTGATGACGACGTTGGGATCGGCGGCACGGACGGCCTGCATGATGCGGAGATTTTCCGAGGGCGGCAGCTTGCCGGCGGTGTCAAACCATAGAATGGCGGGATGGTACAGGCGGATGAGTTCACGCAACTGGGGGATGGCCTTTTCATCCACATATTTTCGCGCCTGAACCATGAATTCCGGCTTGGTCAGCCACCAATCCACCCCGCCGATTTTTTTATCACCGCCGGGGTTGGGTTGATCCCAGTCATTACCGGGGGCATTGGTATCCGCCCAATCGAAGGCTTGGGAATAATAAAAGCCGAACTTGATCCCGTATTTGGCGCAGGCGTCGCGCAGGTCGGCCATGGGGTCGTGATGCCACGGGGTGGCGTCCATGATATTGTAATCATTCACTTTGGTCGGCCACATGGCAAAGCCGTCGTGGTGCTTGGAGGTGATGACGATGTATTTCATGCCGGCATCCCGGGCCAGCCGGACCCAGGCGTCGGCGTCAAACTTAACGGGATCAAAGTGGCCCGCGACTTCCCGGCGATAAACCGGGACCGGGATTTTCAACACGCGCTGGATGTGTTCGGCGTAACCGCCGCCCCGTTGGCCTTGAAATTCATTGCCAAGACCGGAATAAACACCCCAGTGGATGAACATCCCAAACCGGGCGTCACGGAACCAATCCAGTCGGGCGTCGAGATTGGTGCGGGAATCCCGCCACCAGGCGACACTGGGATCCTCTTTCGAGGGCAGGCCAAATTCATCGGCGGCAAACAATGAACCACCGGCAATAAAAACGGCGGCGGTAAAAACGGATTTTAGAAAAAGTCGGGAACGAATAAGTGTATTCATTTCAATTAATCTGGGGTGGATTTTTAAATTTCAGGACAATTGTTGAAGAGATCTGGTCCGGCGCGGCGGCGGGAACGAAAATCGTCACGCCTTCTGCGGCGACGAAGGTTTTAAGTTTTTTTCCGGTCGCCAAAAGTTTGGCCGAGGAAATTTTACCGTTCAAGCCGGCCACGAAGATTTTCCCGTCGGCCGGCCAGTCGAAGACGTGCAGATAAAGCGTGCGGCCTTTTTGCGTGATGCGCCCCCAGTCCGGCGTGGTTTTCAGGGGACTCCTGGTCGTACCATAAATGGATTCGCCATTGACTTTCATCCACGCGCCGACTGAGTTCAAATCGGTAACCGCTCCCGGCGGGATGATCCCCCGCCCCGTCGGCCCGACATTGAGCAGGTAATTACCGCCCTTGCTGATGATGTCCACGAGGTTGTGAATCACCATCGGTGCGGGCTTCCACTTTTCGTCGCCCTTGAAATAACCCCAGTGGCCATTGAGCGTCATGCAGGTTTCCCAGGGCTTGACATCACCCGCGCCGGGGATTTTCTGTTCCTGCACGCCGTAATCACCCAGGCCGTGTCCGACGCGCGAGTTGATGATGCAATCGGGTTGGAGCCGGTGAATGAGATTCACCAGTTCCTGACTCTCCGCCTCGGAAATCTTCTCCGGCGTATCAAACCATAACACGGCAATCGGGCCGTAATGCGTCAATAACTCCGTGATCTGGGGTTTCACTTTCCGCTCGAAATATTTGGCGAACACCTTGTTGGTTTCGACGGGATAATCCCAGGTGTTGCTGCGATAGCCGTCGCGCGTGGGCACGTCCGGGTCCTGCCAGTCGCGTCCGAGCGAATAATATACGCCGAATTTCAACCCCTGCCGGCGGCAGGCGTCGGCCAGTTCCCGGACCGGGTCGCGATGCCACGGGGTCCGCTTGACGATGTTGTAATCGCTGGACGGGCTGTCAAACATCGCAAAACCGTCGTGGTGTTTCGCAGTGATGACGATGTATTTCATGCCGGCATTTTTGGCGACGGCCACCCATTCCCGGGCGTTGAAGTTGGTCGGATTGAAGTCATCGGCAATCTTAGCGTAATCGGCGAGCGGGATTTTCAAATGCTGCATCATGTGTTCGCTGCCGCCATTCGTGCCTTTGTAAAAACAGCCGTCCTGGGAATACAATCCCCAGTGGATGAACATGCCGAACCGCGCTTCGCTCCACCACGCCAGCCGTTTCGCACCGGCCGGGTCGGCGGCGGCTTTCAACGGCGTGTCCACCGGCGCATCGGGAATGGGGAGATCCGCCGCCCGGCAGTTCAAGCCCGGCCACAGGGCGGCGACAACCGCACAACAACAAATCAAATTTCGCATTTTAATCAATCTGTGGAGCGCCTCTGAATTTCAAAACAATCGTTGAGGAAATCTTGTCCGGCGCAGTGGCGGGAACGGAAACCGTCACCCCCTGCGCATCAACGGAGGTTTTGAGCTTTTCGCCGGTCGCCAAAAGTTTGGCCGAGGAAATTTTGCCGTTCAATCCGGCCACAACAATTTTCCCGTCCGCCGGCCAATTAAAGACGTGCAGATAAAGCAGGCGGCCCTTTTGCGTAATGCGCCCCCAGTCCGGCGCGGCTTTCAGGGGACTCTTGGTGGTGCCATAAATTGAATCGCCATTGACTTTCATCCAATCGCCCACCTGCTGGAGGCGTTCAACGGAAGGTCCGGGAATCTCCCCCTGGCTGGTGGGACCGACATTCAGCAAAAAGTTGCCGCCCTTGCTGGCAATATCCACGAGGTTGTGCACGAGGGTCTCGGTGGGTTTCCATTCGTTATCATAAGAACGATATCCCCAGGTGCGGTTCATGGTCATGCAGGTTTCCCAGTCGCTGGCCAGGGAATTGGTGGGAATTTTGTTTTCGGGGGTGCCGTAATCACCGGTGATTTTCCTGGCATCCAGACGGTTGTTACTGATGATATCCGGCTGCAATTTCAGGAGAGGCAGAATTTTTTCGGCCCGGGCCGGGGTCATGCCAATGGGCGTGTCCCACCAGATGACGGCCACTTTGCCGTAATTGGAAAACAGTTCCTTGATCTGGGGGATGTCGACGTTGTCAATGAACTGGTCCATGTCGCCATCCTGGTGTGAATCCCAGTGCCCCCCGGACGCCGCGCCGCCAGGATGGTTCCAATCCTGCGCCTGCGAATAATAGAAGCCGAGCTTGATGTGCGCCTCGGCGCAAGCATCGGCCAGTTCTTTTAAGGGATCGCGATGGAAAGGGGTGGCATCATAGATGTTGAAGGCGCTGGCCTGGGAACGGAACATGGCAAAGCCATCATGGTGCTTGGCCGTGATGACAATATATTTCATGCCGGCGTTTTTGGCTATGGCCACCCAAGCCCGGGCGTCAAACTTGACCGGGTCGAACCGGGCCGGGAGTTTTTCATAGTCGGCCATCGAAATGCGGCCTCCGTTCATGATCCATTCCGCACCGTGACGGATGACGTTGGTGCCGTCCCAAACCCCGGCTGGGACGCAATAAACGCCCCAATGAATGAACATCCCGAACCGGGCCTGGCGCCACCATTTCATGCGCTGCTCGTGAGTGGCACCACACTCCTGCCGCCAGGCCTGCAACGCGGGACTGTTGGTGTCCGACGTGGGTTCGTAAGAGAAGGACCGGGCGGCATCTTTTGTAGCGGCCACCTGGGCCTCGGCGGCAGACGAGGTCAGGCTGGCAGTGAGGGCGGCGAGGCCGACGAGCACGGGCAGGCGGAGCAAATGGGTCAGATTCATATTTAAAATATAATGTGATTGCGAGTTTCAAATGATGTTGACGCCGGGCCCAAGGTCAAGGTTTCCTGACCTGAACATTCGTTCAATGGTCATCCCCTGCGATTATGAATAGGCTGTTGCAGATCACCTGCATGAATTGGATTACCAACATCATCTTACGGTCAATGTCCGGCCTGATTCTGCTCGCCGCCACCAGCGCGCCGGCCGCCCCGGCAGTGGACATTGGCGCCATTGACCGAGACCGCATCCTGAGACTGGCGCAGGACGCCCTGGCGGTTAAGCCGATCACGATCACCCAATACCGGGCGAACCTGAGCGCAGGCGGACCGAATGATTTTTATTCCAACGGAGATTACTGGTGGCCGGACCCCGCCAAAACCAATGGCCTGCCCTATATCCGGCGCGACGGCGAGTCCAACCCGGGCAATTTTGTGGCACACCGCCATTGCGTCATGCAATTGCGCGATGCCGTCGCCGCGCTGGGAGCCGCCTACAAAATCACCGGGGAGGACCGGTATGCGGCGCGGGCGACGGAGTTGTTGCGCGTGTTTTTCCTGGATCCAAGCACGCGCTTAAATCCAAACCTCCAGTATGCCCAGGCGATTCCCGGGGTCTCGCCGGGGCGCGGCACGGGGATCATTGACACCCTGCACTTGATTGAGGTGCCGCGTGCCATTGAGGCGATGCAAAGCTCCCCGGCCATGTCGCCGGAGGAAGTGGCCGGATTGAAACAATGGTTTCGCGATTACCTCATCTGGATGATTACAACCAAAAACGGGCGGGAAGAGGCGGCGGCGGAAAACAACCACGCAGTGGCTTTCTGGTTGCAAGTGGCGGTGTTTGCGCAATTTACCGGAGATGAAACACAGCTTGCCGAATGCCGCCGCCGGTTCAAAGAGGTGTTTGTTCCGAAGCAAATGGACATCCACGGCGGTTTCCCCGCCGAACTGGCCCGCACCAAACCCTACGGCTATTCCATTTTCCAACTGGACAACATGGCCACGCTCTGCCAGACGCTTTCCACCCCCACCGACAGCCTGTGGAATTTCACCCTGCCGGACGGGCGGGGCATTCGCCAAGCGGTCGCGTTTTTGCAGCCCTATCTTGCGGACAAAACAACCTGGCCGCACCCGCCGGATGTGCAGTCCTGGGAGTCCTGGCCGGCACGGCAACCGAGCCTCCTGTTTGCAGGGCTGGCCTTCCAGGAACAGAAATATCTCGACCTCTGGCGGAAACTCCCCCCCGATCCAGCGAATGAGGAAGTGCGGCGGAATATCGCGATCACGCAGCCGGTGTTGTGGATTGACAATCCCCCGGTCAAAAAATCGCCGTAACCTTTTGTGCGAGGAATTGCTCTGAAATTTCACCAACCAACCATGAACCCAATCCAAAGCCTGAATCGTATCACGCTGTCCCTGGCCTGTTTCCTGTCCACCACCGCGATTTCCCTGAGCCCCGGCCCCGCCTCCGCGCAAACGGCGGATTCGCCGGAAATTCGCACCCCGCCCGCCCCCCACACGCCGCGCATCAACGGCCCGGCCATTTTTGGGGTCCGCCCGGAGCACCCGTTTTTTTACCACATTCCCGCGACCG
>CAZUBG010000008.1:0-60941 GCA_964618545.1 uncultured Bifidobacteriaceae bacterium
AACCATGACAAACAGATTCAGAGTCTGTTGTGCTACCGTTACACCATCGGGCAAACGAAGGTGACTAAAAATAAGGTTTTTTGAACTGGAGTCAAGCCGCCATATGCCGCAAGAATACAAATTAATTTTGAAATACGCCGATGAGCCGGGGTACACCCCGGACATTGAGTGCTATTTGCGCCACGGCGGCTATGCGGCCCTGCGGAAGGCGCTGGCCCTGCCGTCAAAAGACCTGCCGGACGGCAAAAGGCAGTCGCCCCAGGAGCAGATCCGGGATGACGTGAAGGCGTCGGGTCTGCGTGGCCGCGGCGGCGCGGGATTCTCCTGCGGCCTGAAATGGAGCTTTGTGGATCGCCGGAGCGGCAAGCCGGTTTATTTGATTTGCAACGCGGACGAGTCCGAGCCGGGCACCTTCAAGGACCGCCAGATCATTCACAAGGATCCGCATCAGTTGATCGAGGGAATGATCATCTCCTGTTTCGCCAATGATGTCCATCTGGCCTATATCTACATTCGTGGTGAAATGCCCGAAGGCGCAAAGCTGTTGGTGAAGGCGCTCAATGAGGCGCGGGCCAAAAATTTCCTGGGCAAAAACATTCTGGGCACGGGTTACGATTTGGAGATGCATGTCCATCGCGGCGCCGGGGCGTACATTTGCGGCGAGGAAACCGGACTGATCGAATCGCTGGAGGGCAAGCGCCCGTATCCGCGCATCAAACCCCCGTATTTCCCGGCGGTGCTGGGTCTGTGGATGTGTCCGACCATTGTCAATAATGTGGAGACGCTCTGCAATGTGAAGCACATTGTGGAGATGGGCGGCGCGCAATTCGCCCGGCTGGGCACGCCGAACAACACGGGCACGCGCATTGTCAGTCTCAGCGGACAGGTGAAACGCCCCGGTTATTACGAGATTGAAGTGGGCAAGGCGACCATTGGCGAGCTGATCAACGACCCGAAATTTGGCGGCGGGTTGCGCGATGGCCGCAAGCTGAAAGCAGTGATTCCCGGCGGTTCGTCCTCGAAGGTTTTGAAGGCGGGCGAGAAGTTCAAGCTCAAGAAAAAAGACGCCGAGGGCAAGGAAGTGCTGGTCGAGACCGACATGCTGGATTTGCCCTATGATTTTGATTCGCTGGCGCAGGCTGGCACGATGAGTGGTTCGAGCGCCATCATTGTCATGGATGACACGGTGGATATTGTGGAGGCGCTGGCCAATCTGAGCGAATTTTACGCGCACGAAAGCTGCGGTCAATGCACGCCCTGTCGCGAGGGGGCGCTGTGGATGAACAAGGCGTTGCAGCGGATGGCGCACGGTCAGGGCCGCGCCGGAGACGCGGATTACCTGGGCAAGATCGCCGACAACATCCCGGGCGGACGCACGATTTGCGCCTTTGGCGAAGCCTGCTCGTGGCCGGTGCAGAGTTTTCTGGCCAAGTTTAAAGATGAATTTGTCGCCAAGGGCGTGGCGGACGAGGCCCGCCGGACGAAGGAAATTGTCGCGCCGGGCGAATCCAAACAACTGGCCGCCGCGCATCATTGATTGCCATGTCAACCGCACCCACAACCGAAACGAAGCCCGCCGCACCCGCGATTGACAAAATCAAGGTGAAGGTGGACGGGCGCGAAATCGAAGTGCCCAAGCTTATGGCCGACTGGACGGGCAAGCTGACGCCCACCACGATGATTCAGGCGTGCGAACTGGCCAAGACGGATGTCCCGCATTATTGCTATCATCCCAAGCTGCCCATCGCCGGCAACTGCCGCATGTGCCTGGTGGAGTTCGGCACGCCGGCGCTCGGACCCGACCGCAAGCCGGTGTTGAATCCTGACGGCACGCCCAAAATCGCCCGGTCACCGCGTCCGGCCATCGCCTGCGCCACGCCGGTTTCTCCGGGCATGGAGATCTACAACAACACGCCCACGGTGAAACAGATGCGCGAGGGCGTGCTGGAGTTTCTGCTGATCAACCATCCGCTGGACTGTCCGATTTGCGACCAAGCCGGCGAATGCAAGCTGCAGGAGTACTCGGTGGATTACGGCCAGAGCGCGAGCCGCTTTGTGGAGCCCAAGGTGCACAAGCCCAAGGCCGTGGATTTGGGGCCGCGCATCATGCTGGACGACGAGCGCTGCATTCTCTGCACCCGCTGCGTCCGGTTCACCCGCGACATCGCGGGGGATGACAAGCTGGGCATCGTCAACCGTGGTTCGTATAACACAATCGCTGCTTATCCCGGCACCCGGTTCGACAACAATTACACGCTGAACACGGTGGATATTTGTCCGGTGGGGGCGCTGACCTCGAAGGATTTCCGCTTTCAGATGCGGGTTTGGTTCCTCAAGGAAACCAAGAGTTTGTGCAACAGTTGCGGCACGGGCTGCAATGTGCTGGTCAGCTCGCGCGAGGAAAAAGTTTATCGTTATACGCCCCGGGAAAACGACGCCGTCAACGGGCCCTGGATGTGCGATGCCGGGCGTTTGAATTACCAGTGGATCGGGAGCGAACACCGGTTGCAGGACGTGCTGGCGCGCGGCGCGGGGCAGGGGCTGGTCAAAACGAGCTGGCTGGCGGCGCTCAGCGAAATTTCGGACAAGCTGAAACGCGCCCCGGCGGGCTCCGTGGCCATTGTCGCCTCGGCCAGGCAGACCAACGAAGAGCTTTATCTGCTGGCAAAGTTGAAGGCGAAGCTCGGCGCGCTGAGCGATTCTGTGGAGCACACGGGCGAAGCGGACCGGTTGCTGGTGAGTGCCGATAAAAATCCAAACACCAACGGTGCGCGGCTGACCGGAATTTGTTTCACCGAGATCGGCTCGACCCTGCCGCAGATTGCCCAGGGCATTGAGGCCGGCAGGATCAAGACGCTGATTGTTTTCGGCGAAGATGTGACCGCCCACGGGCTGGGCGCGGAATTGCTGGCCAGATTGGACACACTGATTGTCAGCGATATTTTGCCCACGGCGACCACGAAGCTGGCGCACTATGTGTTGCCCGGGGCCGCTCATGTGGAAAAGCGCGGCACCTTTACCAACACCAAGGGCCGGGTTCAGAAATTCATGAAGGCGGTCGAGGCGCCCGGTGACGCGCGCGCCGAGTGGGAATTTTTGCACGACCTGGTGCATAACGTCACGGGCCTGGACGGTTATGTGACGATTGAGGGTTTGTTCAACCAAATGGCCAAAGACGTTCCGGCGTTTGCGGAGCTGACGTGGGCGGGCCTCGGCGACACGGGAGTGACGGTGAACATTTAAAATGAACTGGAATTTCATCATCTTCAGTCTGGTCAAGCTGGCCGTGGTGGTCGGGGTGGTGCAGGGCTTGGTGGCGTATTCCGTCCTGGCCGAGCGCAAGATCTCCGCGTGGATTCAGGACCGGGTGGGGCCGAACCGCACCGCGCCGCCGTTCATGAAATATGTGCCGGTGGTCGGCCCGCTGCTCACCCGCCTGGGCATGTTTCAACCGCTGGCGGACGGCCTGAAGTTCATTCTCAAGGAGGATTTCACCCCGGCGGGGGTGCATAAAATTTATTTCTGGCTCGCGCCGGCCCTGGCGGTGATTCCCGCCATGCTGACAGTGGCGGTGATTCCCTTCGGCTCGCAGCTCGGCGCCCAGAAAATGGTGCTGGCGGATTTGAATGTGGGGATTCTTTATACGTTCGGCATCGTCTCGCTGGGGGTGTACGGCATTGTGCTCGCCGGGTACGCGGCCAACTCGAAATACCCCTTTCTGGGCGGCATCCGTTCGAGCGCGCAGATGATTTCCTACGAGTTGTCCATGGGGATGTCCGTCATTCCGGTGCTGATGATCGTGGGCAGTTTGAATTTGAGCCAGATCATCGGCTGGCAGGCTGCGAACGGCTGGCTGGCGTTTTATTCCCCGCTGTCGTTCTTCATCTTCCTGGTCGCCTCGTTTGCGGAAACCAACCGGCTGCCGTTCGATTTGCCGGAGGCGGAAACGGAGCTGGTTGGCGGTTACCACACGGAGTACAGCTCGATGAAATTCGCGCTGTTTTTCCTGGCCGAATACTCCAACATGGTGGCGTCATCGGCGATGATGGTGACACTGTTTTTCGGCGGCTGGACGCTGCCGTTTTGGGGCCTGGATCATCCGGCCACGAGTCTGTTGTTGGGCGTGGCGCACATCCTGGTGTTTGTGGTGAAGATGCTGGCGTTCATGGTGCTGTTCATCTGGGTGCGCTGGATGTTTCCGCGTTTCCGTTATGACCAGTTGATGGATTTGGGCTGGCGGCGGTTTCTGCCCCTGGCGCTGGCGAATATCTTGGTGACGGCCATTTGGTTGTGGATTAAGACTCAATGAACCGGCAATGCCAACAATTTTGCGAATCAACGGTTATCGCATCGGCTTTTTCAGCGCCGACGGTGATGAGCCGCCGCACGTTCACGTTGACCAGGACGGCAACTCGGCCAAATTCTGGCTGGAGCCGTTGCAACTTGCGAAGGACGCCGGTTTTTCGCGGCATGAGCTTAACGAAGTTTACGACCTCCTGCGCGAGCATCGGCGGGGGCTTTTGAATGCCTGGCATGAATACTTTGAATGACATCCGCGTGACGCGCATCAGCAGTTCGGCTGACACGCTGCGGGCGGACTTTGACGACGGGCGTTCCGTGGAACTGCCACTGCAATGGTTTCCGCGTCTGTTCATGGCCACACAGGCGCAGCGCGACCATTATGAACTTTTGGGACGTGGTTTTGGCGTCCACTGGCCGGATGTGGATGAGGATTTGAGTGCGTCGGGACTGGCGTTGGGCAAGCCGTCCATAGAATTTCTCAAACAACAACGCAAACACGAAACGGCATTAGCATGATTGTTAATCGCAAACCATTGACGTTTTGGGAAAAGCTTTACCTGCCGGCCGTGATCGGCGGGTTAAAAGTGACGCTCAAGCATGCCTATTCGACGCTCATTCAGGGCAAGGTTGTCACGATGGAGTATCCCGAGCAGAAATGGACGCTGCCGGAAAATTACCGGGGCGCACCGTATCTGGTGAAGGACCAGGAGGGCAGCACCAAATGCGTCAGTTGCCAGCTTTGCGAATTTGTCTGCCCGCCCAAGGCGATCCGCATCACGCCGCCCGGCCCCGCCGGCCAGTCGGCCGACCGCACCAACGCGGAGAAAATGCCGAAGGAATTTGAGATAAACATGCTGCGGTGCATTTACTGCGGCTTTTGCCAGGAAGTCTGCCCGGAAGAGGCGATTTTTCTGCTGAAAGATTATTCCATCACCGGCGGCAGCCGCGAGGAATTTATTTACAACAAGGAAAAACTCCTCGCCCTCGGGGGTGAACACGGCGGGATTCAGAAGTGGAAACACAAGCTGGAGGAAGCCAAAGCGCAGGAGAGTTTTCCGGTCAAAGTATAATGATTAATCACATGGGACTGCCTGACATTCTGTTTTATGTCTTCGCGGCGCTGACGCTGTTTTGCGGGCTGCTGGTCGTCGCCAATCCGTTCAGCCGCAGCCCGGTGACCAGCGCGATGTTTCTGGTGCTGACGATTATTTCCATGTCCGGGCTGTTCGTCCTGCTCCATGCCTTTTTCCTCGGCATCGTGCAAATCATTGTCTATGCCGGGGCGGTGATGGTGTTGTTTGTGTTCGTCATCATGCTGCTCGATTTGAAGGAGGAGGACCGTCGCCGCATCAAATCGTTCGGGTTGGTCGCGGGGCTGCTGTCGGTCGGCGCCATTCTGGCCATTTTCCTGAATTCCATCATCAGCGCCGCCCCGCCGGCCTCTGCCCCGGCGGTGGAGGGGGACACCCATGCGCTGGGACTGTTGCTGTACACCAAGTATACGCTGCCATTTGAAGTCATCTCCGTCCTGCTGTTGGTGGCCATGATCGGGGTGATCACCCTCAGCAAAAAGGACTTGAAATAACATGCACGTCGGACTCCAACATTATCTGGTGGTCAGCGCGATCCTGTTCGCGACGGGCCTGCTTGGCGTCATCATGCGGCGCAATCTGCTGGTGATGTACATGTCGCTGGAGTTGATGCTCAATTCGGCCAACCTGGCGCTGGTCTCCTTTTCCCGGTTCAGTCCGGACGCGCCCAACGGTTTGGACGGCCAGGTGCTGGTGTTCTTCATCATCACCGTGGCGGCGGCGGAAGTGTCGGTGGGGCTGGCGCTGATTGTCGCCCTTTTCCGCAAACGCCAGTCGGCGCATGTTGAAGACTTGACCTCCATGAAACTCTGACGGATGAAATACGAAATTTTACCCTGGCTGATCTTGTTTCTGCCGCTGCTCTCCACGGCGGTGATAACGCTGTTCACCCTGCGTTGCAAAACGACGAGCAGCCTCCTCTCCATCGGGGCCATCGTGACCGGGTTCATTCTGACCGTGGCCTTCCTCGCGGCGAACGGGTTTCACCCGGCCGTCACGGAAACCTCGGTGAACTGGCTGAACATCGGCGGCTTCAATGTGGATTTTGGCCTCAAGCTGGACGCCCTGAGCCTGATGATGCTCCTCATTGTCACCGGCGTGGGCGGGGCCATCCACATCTATTCCTTTGGCTACATGCACGCCGACCGCAGCATGGCCCGCTTCTTTGCCTTCATGAGCCTGTTCACCTTTTCCATGCTGGGGATTGTGCTCGCCAGCAATTTTCTGCAAATGTTCATCTTCTGGGAACTGGTCGGGGTTTCCAGTTATCTCCTCATCGGGTTCTGGTTTGAAAAACCCAGCGCCGGTGATGCCGCCAAAAAAGCCTTCATCACCAACCGCCTGGGTGACTTTGGCTTTATCCTGGGCATCCTGATGGTTTGGGGGCTGCTCGGCTCGCTCAACTTCACCGTGTTGGCCGGCCAGTTGACCGCCAATCCGCAGGCCCTGGGCACGGGTGCCACCCTGGCCGGTTTGTTGATTTTCTGTGGCGCGGTCGGCAAATCCGCGCAATTCCCGCTGCACGTCTGGCTCCCGGACGCGATGGAGGGCCCCACCCCCGTGTCCGCCTTGATTCACGCCGCCACCATGGTGGCGGCGGGTGTCTATATGCTCTGCCGGATTTTCTTTCTGCTCAACGCGCAATCCCTGCATGTGGTCGCCTTCATCGGCGGTTTCACCGCACTGCTGGCGGCGCTGATCGCCGTGCAGCAAAACGACATTAAGCGCATCCTGGCCTACTCCACGCTCTCCCAACTCGGTTACATGGTCATGGCCGTCGGCCTCGCGGGCCAGACCCCGGCGATGTTCCATTTGACCACCCACGCCTTTTTCAAGGCGCTGCTGTTCCTCGGTGCCGGCTCGGTGATTCATTCGCTTCACGAAGAGCAGGACATCTGGAAAATGGGAGCGCTCCAAAAGAAAATGCCCGTCACCTTCTGGACCTTTTTGATCGGCACGCTGGCCTTGAGCGGGGTGCCGTTCTTCAGTGGTTTCTACAGCAAGGACAGTATTTTGGGCCAGGCATGGGAACAGAAGGATTTCTGCCTGTTCACCCTCGGCGCGGCGGTGGCCGGCCTCACCACGTTCTACATGTTCCGTTTGTTCTACGTCGCCTTCCTGGGCAAGCCCAGGACGCCCGCAGCCGAACACGCGCACGAATCCCCCGCCGTGATGACCCTGCCGTTGGTGGTTTTGGCCGTCCTGGCGCTGGTGGGAGGGGTGATTGGGATTGACTCGGTTTACAACTCGCAGTTTGGCGTTGCCGGCGAATCCGCCTCAATCGGCCAGCGGATTTTTGAACCCTTCGTCCATTCTCCACTGGCTGCCGGTATTGGCATCGCCGCCGTGATCATCGGTTTCCTCGTCGCCCGCGCCCTGTATAAGGATGCCATCGTGGACCCGCTCCCGGCCAAACTCGGCGGTCTCGCCACCGCCATGAAAAACCGGTTTTACTTTGATGAATTGTACGAGGCCACCCTCATCCGCCTCCACGATTTCCTGGCGGCCGTGGCGGATTGGATTGACCGCTGGCTGGTGGAGGGCCTGTGCATTGGTTTCGTGCGGGGCGGCACCGATTTATCGGGACGCGCCCTGCGTCTGGTGCAGACCGGCAACCTCCAGACCTACGCCTTTCTGTTCACCCTGGGCGTGGCCGTGTTGCTTTATCTGGTGCTGGGAAAATAATTTGCAATGTCCATACTGACTTACATTTCGGGCTGGCCGCTGTTGGCGGCCTTGTTGCTGGTCTTTGTGCCGGCGAATTACCGCGTCATCATCCGGTTCGTGGCCCTCGCCGCCACGTTCCTTTCCATGGCGCTGGCCGTGGACATGTTCTGCCTCTTCCGTCCCGGGACCAGCGGTTTTCAATTTGAACAGCAAATCCCCTGGGTGGATTCCCTGGGCATCAGTTACCATGTCGGCGTGGACGGCTTGAATGTCGGGCTGATCCTGATGGGGGCGATTGTCGGGTTTGCCGCCGCCTGCTGTTCCTGGGAAATTCAAAAGCGCGAAAAGGAGTTTTACATTTTGCTGCTGGTCATGACCGGTGGCATTCTCGGGGCGTTTGCCTCGCTCGACATGTTCTTCTTTTACTTTCTGCATGAGCTGGCGCTGGTGCCCACGTTCATCATGATCGGCGTTTGGGGCCGGGGTGAACGCAAAAATTACGCCACCTACCAGATCACACTGTACCTGAGCATTGGCGCGCTCATCGCCCTCGTCGGGCTGATTGCGCTGTATCTCCAGTCGGGGGCCAACTCCTTTGATCTGCCGGTCATCATCAAACACGTCCAGGCCGATCATCATCCGCTAGCTGTCAAGGCGCAGGACTTCATCTTCCCGCTGCTGCTCTTTGGCTTTGGCATTCTGGTGTCGCTCTGGCCGTTTCACTCCTGGGCGCCCCTCGGTTATGGCTCGGCTCCCTCGCCCACCGCCATGCTGCATGCCGGCGTGTTGAAAAAATTCGGCCTGTACGGTTTGATCCGCATCGCCCTGCCGCTGTTGCCGGACGCGGCAAAAAGCTGGGTGATGGTCATCGCCTGGCTGGCCATTGGCAATATTGTTTATGTTGGCTTCGTCGCCATGCGCCAGCGCAATTTGAACCTGCTCATTGGTAATTCCAGCGTGGCGCACATGGGCTTCATTTTTCTCGGCATTGCCAGCCTCAATCTGATTGGCATCACCGGGGCCGTGTTCATCATGATTGCCCACGGCTTCCTCGCCGCCCTGACCTTCGGCCTCAGCGGTTACATCTTTCACAAGGCGGGCACCCTGGAAATGCATGAATTGGGCGGGCTTTGTCGCAGGCTGCCCTTCATTGGCACCGCGCTGCTGATGGCCGCCATGGCCGGATGCGGTCTGCCCGGGTTCGCCAATTTCGTGGGTGAAGCCACCGTCTTCTTTGGCATCTGGAGCGAGCCCGCCCTGCGCGTGGTCACCGTGCCGGCCGTCTGGGGCGCCTTGGTGATAGGCGCGGTTTACATGACCCGGGCCGTGCGCAATGCCCTTCATGGTCCCTTGCCAAAGCAATGGAATGAACTGGCCGACGCCTCCCATCTCTGGCGTCAACTGCCCTATGCGCTGCTGCTTGCCAGCCTGTTGGTCTTTGGTTGTTTCCCCAAATTACTGACGGACAAAATTCAGCCGGATGTGAAACCCATCATCAGCATGATTGCGCCGACCCCGGCCGGGGTCATGCCCGTCGCGCTTAATTCACCACCGGCACCCTCAAATTGATGAACGCCTCCCTGATGAGTTTGGAAATTTCGGTTTTGGGCCTCGGTTTGGTCCTGATGCTGGCTGACCTGTTTATGGCCGCCGACCGCCGCCAGTTTCTCGCCTACGCCGCCATTGCCGCGCTGGGTGCCTTGCTACTGGCCAGTTTCAGCGGTTTTGGCAGTTGCGGCCTGACCGGCACCGCCTTCCACGGCATGTTTGTCGAGGACGCACTGGCTGTGTTCTTCAAACGCTTTTTCCTCATCGCCGCCATTCTGGTTCTGTTCATTTCGGCGGAATTTTCCGACCGCATCTCCGCCGGCATTTCGGAATACTATTCCCTGGTTGTTTTTGCGCTTGCCGGCATGTTGTTCGCCGCTTCCGCCAATAATTTCACCATGCTCTTTGTCTCCATTGAGCTGATCACCATCACCTTCTATGTCCTGACCAGTTTTCAACGCAACCAGCTTGCTTCACTGGAGGCCGGCGTGAAGTATTTGATCCTTGGCGCGCTATCCTCCGCTTTCATGGTGTTTGGCATCGCCTTGATTTGGGGGACCACCGGCAAGTTGAATTTCAACGAACTGGCTGCGGTTGCCGCCCAGCATGCCGACCAAAAAATCTTCCTGCTCGGCGTGTTGCTGGTGGTCGTGGGCCTTGGCTTTAAAATCGCCGCCTTCCCGTTCCAAATCTGGGCGCCCGATGTTTACCAGGGCGCGCCGACCCCGACCACGGCGTTTTTGGCGGTGGGCTCCAAAGCCGCTGGTTTCGTCCTCCTGTTGCGGGTGTTATTTGTGGCTCTGCCAGCGGTCGCCCTGCATTGGGTGAACCTGCTCATCACCATCTCCGCCATCACCATTCTTTATGGCAACCTCTGCGCCATCCCGCAGCGCAACCTCAAGCGACTGCTCGGTTACTCCAGCATTTCCCACGCGGGCTATCTGCTGCTGGGCGTTGCGGCCCTGGCCGGCACCATCCATGATTCCACCGCCGGCGGAGCGGCCATCCTGTATTATCTGGCCGGCTATCTGTTCACCGTGCTCGCCGCTTTTGCCGTCATCGCTCTCGTCGTCCGCCAGACGAACACCGGGGATGTCTCTGATTTGGCCGGATTAAACCAGCGCTCGCCGCTGCTGGCCGCCACCATGACCATTGCCATGGCCTCACTGGCCGGCCTCCCGCCGCTCGCCGGGTTCTTCGGCAAGTTTCTGCTGTTGAAGTCCGTCATCGAATTGGGACCCGTCAATCCCGGTTATTACTGCCTCGCTTTCACCGCGCTGGCGGGGGTGGTCATTTCACTTTACTACTACTTTGGTGTGATCCGGGCCATCTACTTTTCCCGCGAAGCCGCCGATTTGTCCCCCATCGGGATTTCCGGCCCGGCCAAATTATGCCTGTGGATCTGCCTGGCCGGGATTTTCTGGCTCGGCATTTTCCCCAACACCGTGCTGAATCTCGCGGTCGAAGCAGCGAAGGTGTTGGGAAGCTGACGCGTTCAGAGCGTTGATTCTTCGGGATCAACGGTTGCCCTGCCGGGCCAAACGGATTATAACTGCCGCTATGAACACCAGTGATTTGATCACGATTGACCCCGAAATCTCCAGCGGGGTTCCCGTCTTCAAAGGCACGCATGTGCCCGTCAGTCTCCTGTTCAAATATCTTGCGGACAATTATTGCCTGGAGGAATTTCTGGAATGCTTCCCGTCCGTGACGCGGGAAATGGCGTGCCAGTTGTTGGAATCCTCCCAATCCGCACTGGTGGAATCCGCCGTCGAACCGCCGTTGCCGCCGTAGGAATCGTGCTTTGAATCTGGAAGGCGGTTTGCAATCAAACCGTCCGCATCTGCACCGCATCCACAATTTCCGTCCCCACCGAAATCGCTCCAATGATGACGACGGTGTCCCCCGGCTTCAATCGTTCCTCGGCCAGCATCCGTTTCAAGGCCTGTTCAATTGTGTTCTGCGGTTCAATGAAGTCGAATTCCGTCACGAACGGCACCACGCCCCAGCTCAACGTCAGTTCATTGGCCGATTTCTCATTGTCGCACATCGCATAAATCGGCGAATTGCGCGGGCGCATCCACGAGGCATAACGGGCCATGTGCCCGTGGCGGGTGAAGGCCAGAATGGCGGTGGCTTTCAGTTCATTGGCCATCACCACCGCGCTTTTCACCAGCTTCTCCCGGGCCGCCGTCAGTTCCGCCGAATCATGAAACAGCGCGTTGCCGCTGCGTTCCGTGCGCGTGGCGATGCGGTCAAACACCTCGATGCACTTGACCGGGTATTTGCCCACCGTCGTCTCGCCGCTCAACATGATGGCGTCCGTTTCCTCGAACACCGCGTTGGCCACGTCCGTCACCTCGGCGCGCGTGGGCATGGGCGATTCGATCATGCTCTCCAGCATGTGCGTCGCCACGATCACCGGGCGGCCGATCCGCAGGCACATTTTGACAATGCGCCGCTGCACGATGGGCAGTTCCTCGTAGGGAATCTCAATCCCCAGGTCCCCGCGCGCCACCATGATGCCGTCCGCCTCGCGCACAATGGACTCCAGGTTGGCCAGCGCCGATTGATCCTCGATCTTGGCGATCACGAAGGGCGCCGGCTTGCCTTCTTCAAACAACTCCCGCAACTGAAGCAGATCCCGCGCCTCGCGCACAAACGACAGCGCGATGAAATCCACATTGAGTTCCAGGCCCAGCTTGACGTCCTTGATGTCCTTGGCCGTGAGTGCGGGCAGGCTGACCTTGACCCCCGGCAGGTTGATGTGCCGGCGGCTCCCCAGTTTCCCCTCCGTGAGCACCTCGCACTCCACCTTGTTGCCGGACTTGTTCAGCACCTTCATTTGAATCGTGCCGTTGTCAATCAGCACCACGTCGCCCACGCTGATGTCATTGATGAAGTTTTCATAATTCACGTCCACCGAGTGCTCCTCCGAGTTGCGTTCCCCGCGCACCGTCAGCGTGAATTTCTGGCCGGGCTGCAAATCCAGCGGCGAGGCGATGTCCCCGGTGCGGATGGCCGGCCCCTGCGTGTCCATCAGAATCCCCGTGAAGCGCGCGCGTTTGGCGGATTCCTCCCGGATCGTGCCCACCAGCCGCCTCACCCAGTCATGCGGCGCGTGCGACATGTTCAGCCGGAAAATATTCACGCCCGCGTCCATCAGCTTCCCGATCATCTCGGCGGAATCCGTGGCCGGACCCAGGGTGGATATGATTTTGGTTCTGCGCACCGTGCCTCGTTGCATCATGGCCAAAACATACAATTTGCCCGGGAAATTAAAAGCCTTAACTGCTTGCCGCCGCCATTTGGCAAATTAATCGGTCTCCGGTCCGATGTGCCAAAGCCGGCCAATTCCCGCAACAAAAAATTTAACCCGTCTTTGGGGGTTCTTTCCGTGATTTGTCGTTTTGGGGGGCTGAATTTGCATTGTTTTTTGCAAGGCGTTCCCGGACAAAACCAGGCCGGAAATGTTTTCCCCCTTGATTTTCTTCAAGTTGCTTAAACTCCCGGGGCTTCCGCGGTCCAAAAAACGAGCGCCCGGGGAGCCCAAACGGGGGCACCGTGACGAGCCGTTCCCGCCCCGATCACGCCGCCCCGGCTTCCGCCGCCGGGCGTCTTCGCCTTCACGACCTCCCCCTGTCCGCCTTGCCGCATTCATGGCCCATTTCCTCCTCTGCCGAATACCGCACCCCGTTGGATGGGACATTGCAAGTCCCACAAGAAAATATTTGGGGGGGCGGTGAACGGTGGCAAGTGGCTGGGAGCCAGGGAGAAACAGGGGAAAAAAGCAAAAACCACCTGGCGGGCGGAAAGATTTTTTGCTCAGAGGGGGGATTCCGGCCCCAGCGGCCGGGCAAATTAATCTTGCTTTTGCCGCCCCCGTGGATAAATCTTTGGTGTTAACTTTAACCATTAAATTTATGGCTGACGCTGCAAACAAATATCCTGAGAACATCGCTGGAAAATATTACGTTGACAATCAATGCATTGATTGCGATCTGTGCCGGGAAACGGCACCGGACAATTTCAAGCGGAACGATGACGGCGGTTACTCCTTCGTCTTCAAGCAACCCGGTTCCGACTCCGAGCAGGCCCGCTGCAAAGAGGCCAAGGAAGGCTGCCCCGTGGAAGCCATTGGCGACAACGGCGCCTAGTTTTCAAGGCCTCCGCCCGCATTTTGCCGGCGACGCCCCTTTTCCTCTGAAGCCAGGAACGGAACTTCTTTTGAAGTTCCGCTCTTTTTTTGCCCTGACCAGGCAGGGGACGGCACCGGCGTGGGGTCCAACGCCGGCGTGCGCCCGTCCCGGGCGCCGCAACGCTGAAATCAGTAAAACCGCCCGGTTTTTTGCGTTCCCATCCGACCGGGACGGGCTCTTTTTCCCTGTTTTTGACCTGGGCAGACGGGCGAAAGGCGACCGGGGCAAAGTGGCCATGGCGGCGCGGTTGCGGCCGGAGGGCACGAGGACGGCCCGGTGGAGCTCCACTTAACGCAAATGCTTATACAATACCGCTGAAATCCAGCCGAATCCAGCACTCCAAACAACAGCGATTAAGAACAGACCCGCCAAGCCCAATCCAGTATGGGATTGAGGATGACATCTGATGACAATCCATTGAATCAAAGCGACCGGGGCCTCCAAAAGATACAGCAAGCCATCCAGCCTGCCTGGTTCACCATTGTAGGAGTCGCTTAATGCGGTTCCCCAGGCTTCTGCAAAGCAAAACAATCCCATCAATAAAGAGACCGTAAAATGAGCGATTGCAATATGGCAGGCCAGAGGTAAATCTGAATTGGAGCATCAGTTTTCTTTTCGCTGGATGGCGGTAAAAGCGCTGGCTGTTCGATGTAAACAGCGAATTTTGCCCCACAGGCGCAACAACATTCCGCCTCTTCATTATTGATGCGAAAACAACTCTGGCAGGCTTTCATAAGCTTACTGGGCGGTCTCCAAATTTCGGGAGCCGGAAGGATTAAAATAACAATCAATCTCGCAGAAGTTGTCCCCACCAGCAACCATTTCAAAAACCATGCGTCCAAACTCACCGGTCGCCGTCTGTATGAAATAATTGCGCTTAACACCATATGCCCAGCGAAGATTATCAGCTACAGGCATATCAATCAAATCACCCAATGTGTAACCTGCTTGTGGTGCTTGAAATGGAAACTGATCCTCGTAAATTTGCAATCCGCCGCCAGGGACGGAAACTTGGCATTTCCAATCATATTTCCAGCCTTGTTTTTTTTCATTATCGTGAGTCCAGCCCTCGATTTTGATAGCGTTTTCACTAGCAGGCTGTCGGACTTAGGGGTTTTTGCCCCAAAAACGGTCGTTTTAGACCATCAAAACACCTTCGCGGAAAATCAAAGTCGCTCATATGTCATTTGTGAGCGTCGTATTTTCTAAGTCCGACAGGCTGCTAGTAGCCAAAGCTACGCAAAATGTGTTTTTAAGTTTGTTTTACATCTGTCTGTTAATTTCTCTGACATCGTGATTTTCGCCGATTCCCGGCGGTTGCCAAGCAAAATTGCGCGTTTTTTGGGCGGCGGTTGTTTGCCTGTGGCGGTACAACCCATGTGTGGATGGCCCGATTCAATGATTCCATCCACCCGAGGTTGTCGTATCGAGACGGCCTTCTCCCCCGAGGAGAAGGGGAATGGTTCGTCCGGTGGTTGGGGGGGAGGGATGACTGGGGTGGGCGAGTGGTTGCCCGCATAAGCGCCAGAGGGCTGGCGCAGTACGGGACGCTTCGCGCGGGCGGGGGCGGCTTCGTGCTGGGATGATGGCGGTTATCGGCGGCCCAAGCGGATTATTCAGAGCCTCCTGACGTCGGCTGCCACGATCATTTTGGCCATGGGCGTCGCTCGCTGACTCGCTTTGCCCCGGGCTGTTATAGGGCGCCCTTTCCGGGCCGGGGCCGGGGATCAGCGGGGAAGGGGGCGACCCATCCTCTGGGTTTGACCCCTTTACCAGCGCGGCGCGCCATCCCAGCCACTTGGGTGCCGGTTAAGTTCGCTTGATCTATGTTTGAAGGGAGGCTAAACTTAAGTGAAGATGGCAACCGAGCCAACTCTGACTTGCCCGGTTCGGATGATGTTGAAGGCCGGGGCAAATGGCGAGGACGGCTGGCAGCCGTCCGGGGAGACCTTTCGCACTGAATCACGCCGGCCCGGGACTAACACGTCCCTTCAAGGGCTCAACCTCCATCCTCAATTATGAACCCTCCTGCGAATGGCGTGCGTCGTCTGGCCGGCCTGGCCATGCTGGTCCTCCTGGCGATTCAGGCCCGGGCGCAAACCGTCAACTTTCCCGACGCCAATCTTGAAAATGCCGTGCTCCAAGCCTTGAATCTCAGTTCGGGGCCGGTGACCGAGGCCCAGATGCTGGCCTTGACGAATCTGTCCGCCGGGGGGCAGGGGATTGTGGACACCACCGGCCTGGGGTGCGCGCATAATCTGACCCTCCTCGCCCTGAACAACAATGCCATCACCAATTTCAGCGGCTTGGCCGGCTTGTCAAACCTGGTGGCGCTTTATTTCAACAATGCCTTGCTCACGGACATTTCCTTCGTGACCAATGCCCCAAAACTTCAGGTGCTCAACCTGGCCGTCAATTCCATTGCGGACGCGTCCCCGCTCGCCGGGCTGACGGGTTTGAACAATCTGGTGATCAACTTCAATCCCCTGGCCACCGCCGCGCCCCTGGCGTCCCTGACCCAACTGACCAATCTGGACCTGGGTGACACCGGCATTACCAACAGCGCGTTCGTTTCCAATCTGCCGGACTTGTATTTTCTGAGCTTTTCCAACGATCCCATTCCGGACCTGTCGCCCCTGAAAAATTTGGGGAAGCTCGCCATCCTGGATCTCACCGGCACCGGCCTGACCAATTTTGGCGTGGTGTCCGGATTGACGAATCTCCGGACCCTGACCATCCCCGGCAATGCCCTGGGCAATTTGACGCCCCTGGCCCGTCTCACCGGCTTGACGAACCTCAATGCGCAAAATGACGATTTGACGAACGCCAGCACGCTGTCCGTCCTGACGAATCTCCAATATTTGAACTTGCGCGCCAATCTGCTGACCAATCTCCCCTCGTTGACTCAGGTTCCCCGGGTGAACTGCCTGGATGTCTCGTACAATTCCCTGTCCAGCATTGCGGCGCTGGCGCCCCTGACGATGCTGAACTCCCTGCAGATCGGCAGCAATCCGCTCTGGGACCTCTCGCCGCTGACCAACCTGCCGGCGCTGGGCTTCGTGGATTGCGGCTACTGCGAGATCACCAACCTGCCGTCCCTGGCCAGCCTGACCAACCTGCATCAGATGAACATTGACAACAACCAGATTGGGAGCCTGGCGCCGGTGGACACCCGGACCAGCCTTGGTTATTTGGACGCCGGCGGAAATCCCCTGACGGATTGGACCAGCCTGGCGCTCCTGGGCGGCCTCACCAACCTCCAAACGATCCTGCTCTACAACATCCAGGCCACCAATGTGTCCTTTGTGTCCGGCTACTACAACGTGACCGACTTGTCGCTGGACTTGAATGGGTTTGCGGACCTCTCGCCGCTGGCCGGTTTGACCAATCTGCAACAGTTCTCCGCCCAGGGCAACCAGTTCATCAGCATCGCCCCGCTGGCCGGCCTGACCAGCCTGGTCAACCTGTGGCTGGACAACAACAATGTATACGACCTGTCCGCCGTGAGCCAACTGGCGCAGTTGGGTTTTCTTTCGGCCAACAACAACAATGTTTTTTCACTGGCCTTCCTGACCAACGCGAACCTGCCCGAGCTGACCGGCTTGAATTTGCAGAACAACCTGCTGGGCAGCCTGGATGCCCTGACCAACCTGGCGCTGCTGGACGACGTGATCACGCTGGACGTGAGTCTGAACAATCTGGACGTCAGCGCCGGATCGGACACCTTGAAGTTGATCAACCAACTCCAAAACACCCAGGGCTGGACGATCAATTATCAGCCGCAAATGCAGGCGCCGACCGTCACCGCAGAGCCGGTGCCGGCGAGCCTCGGCGTGGATGGCGTCGCGGTCTTCAGTGTTTCCGCCAATTCCAGCACGCCGCCGGACATTTATTACCAGTGGTATTTCGACGGGGTGCCGCTGTCGGACGGCGGTGACCTCAGCGGATCCATGACGAGCACGTTGACGGTGACCAATCTTGGCCCCGGGGCGATGGGGGATTACTTTGTCGTGGTGTCGGATGACGCCGGGCGGATTTTTGGCGGCGACGCGCTGCTCACCCTCACCAACCTGGTGTCTTTGGAGTCGCCCGCCTTCACGCCCCCCGGCCAATTCCAATTCACGGTGATAAGCGCGCCCCAAACGGTGTTCCAGGTTCAGACTTCATCCGATCTGGTGAATTGGTCTGCGTTGACGACCATCACCAACGTCAGCGGGATGGACATTTTTACGGATTATACGGCAACGGCGACCAGCCAGTTTTACCGCCTGGTCGGGCAGTAGCTTTGGCGCCAATGGATGGCAGCCCATCCCGGACCCGCCCCCCACCGCCCCGTGCGCCGACCACGGAAAGCCATGAAACCACAAAAACGACCTGGGTTGCCCCCTTTTCCGGGCAATTTGGACAGCAGCAAACGAAGAAGGACGGGGGATTTTAACCGCGAAACAGGCGGATCACGCGAACAAGACGGGGAAAGGTTTCGTGTTGTGAGAAACCACGACTTTCATGGTCGCGTTTCTCAGTAACGGAAAATGCTCGAACTAGAGAATATGCCTTGACATGACTTAAGTGCTGCAACCCCAACGTCTTGCCAGCCGTGTCAACCCAAATCATAACCCCGGCACGTTACTAGGTAACGAAAATGACCGGAATTTTTTTTCTTCACCGTTCCCGGCCGCATCTTTCAAGGCAAGGAGCCGGGTTCGTGCGGCGGGGCGCCGCCACCCTGCCGCGACGCGGCTCAAGGGTTGCTTTTCCCCAGCTTCCCCCCGGCGTTTTTCAGTTCGGCGTGGCCCCAGCGCAGCATCCGTTCCGTCGTTTCCCAGCCGATGCATGAGTCCGTGATGGACACCCCGTAGCGCAGCTCCGCCGGGTTCCGGGTCATCGGCTGGCTGCCCTCGTGCAGGTGGCTTTCCACCATCATCCCGATGAGCGAACGCGTGCCCGCCACCCGTTGTTCGATCACGCTGTGCCAGACATCCTCCTGCCGCGCAAACTGCTTCGCCGAATTTGCGTGGCTGCAATCCACCATCAGGATCGGCGCCACTTTTTCCGAAATCAATTTCTCCTCCGCCGCCCGGATGCTCTTCGCGTCGTAATTCGTCAGCGCCCGGCCCCCGCGCAACACCACGTGCGCATGCGGATTGCCCGTCGTCCGCACGATCGCCGTCGCCCCGTCCTGGTCAATCCCCAGAAAACTGTGCGCATGGCTGGTCGCCCCCATCGCGTCAATCGCCACCTGCAGGCTCCCGTCCGTCCCGTTTTTCAGCCCCACCGGCATGGACAACCCGCTCGCCATCTCCCGGTGCGTCTGCGATTCCGTCGTCCGCGCCCCGATCGCCGCCCAACTGATCAGGTCCGCAATGTACTGCGGCACGATGGGATCCAGAAATTCCGTCGCCGAGGGCAGGCCCAGCTCCGTGATTTGCAGCAGCAGCCGCCGGGCGATTTTCAGCCCCGTCTCGATGTCCTGCGAACCGTCCAAATGCGGGTCGTTGATCAGCCCCTTCCAGCCGATCGTCGTCCGCGGTTTCTCAAAATACACCCGCATCACGATTTCCATCTGATCCGCCAGTTCCTCGCGCAACCCGTTCAGCCGCGCCGCATATTCCAGCGCGCTTTTCTCATCATGAATCGAACACGGCCCGATCACCACCAGCAGCCGCGGATCCTCCTGCTGCAAAATGCGGATGATCCGCTCCCGGCTCCGCGCCACCGTGGCCGTCGTCGCCTCGTTTCCCGGCGTCTCGCCCTTGATTTCCCGGGGCGAGGACAGCCGGACGATTTCGTTGACATTTAAATCCTGCGTCCGATACATAGGATGGGAATTATAACATGTTGACCCCGTGCGGAAAGCCAGAAACGCAACAGATTGGACACGCCGCCGTTTTTCTGTATTGTGGTGCGGGCTCCGTCCCCGGAACAAGGATCAACTCGATTATGAGCAAGGATAAACTCGACACGGCGGGCAAGGCGTTGCAGATCAACCTGGATGCCAAAAAATACGGCACCTTCGCCGAAATTGGCGCCGGACAGGAGGTCGCCCGCTGGTTCTTCCACGTTGGCAAGGCCTCCGGCTCCGTCGCCAAAACCATTTCCGCCTACGACATGGCCGTCAGCGACGCCATTTACGGCCCCGCCGAGCGGTACGTCAGCCGCAAACGCCTCCAGGCCATGCTCGACCTCGAGTTCAACCTCCTCCTTCAGCGCCTGGACAAAACCCGCGGCGACCGGTCCACCTTCTTCGTCTTTGCCGACACCGTCGCCACCCGCCGCGACGAAGGTTCCGGCTGGCTGGGCGTGAAATTCCAGACCTGCCCGCGCGAATCCCCCTCCTCCATCATCATCCATGTCCGCATGCTCGACCCCGAGAATGTGGACCAGCAGGAAGCCCTCGGCATGATCGGCGTCAACCTCGCCCACGCCGCCTTTTACCATCACGCCGACCCGGCGGAATTGATCGGCTGCCTGATGGACGGCCTGACCAGCCGCCGGGTGGAGGTGGACATGATCAAATTCTCCGGCCCCGCCTTCGCGGGCGTGGACAACCGCCTGATGGCCCTGCAACTCGTCCAGCAATGGCTCACCGAGGCCGCCATGTTCACCGCCGACGGTGAAAACGTCATCCCCGGCGAACTCCTCTGGAAAAAACCCGTCCTGCTCGAACGCGGCAGCTTCCGGCCCCTCACCAACCCCATGCTCGACATGCTCGAACGCGCCCGCGACCAGTTCCTCACCAACCCCGCCCTCGAAGGCTTCCCCCCCGTGGATGTGTTTGAGATGACCCTGCGCCAGTTGCAGGTCGGCAATGCCATTGACCACCGCGATTTCCTCGACCGCGTGGACACCCTCGGCGCACTCGGCAAGCCCGTGCTCATCTCCAACTTCTTCCGCTACCACCGCCTCGTCACCTATCTCGCCCGCCAGACCGACAAACCCATCGCCCTGCCCATTGGCATTGTGCGCCTGCGCGACGTCTTCGACGAAAAATTCTACACCGATCTCCCGGGCGGCCTCATGGAATCCCTCGGCCAGTTGTTCAAGAACGGCGCGAAAATGTACGTTTACCCCTCGCGCGACCGCCTGACCGGACGGCTCACCACCATCGAGAACCTGCAGGTCGCCCCGCCCCTGCGCCATCTCTTCGCCCATCTCGTCGAAAACAAGTTCCTCGAACCCATCCCCCGCTACGACCCCGCCGCCCTCGCCATTTACTCCGGCGATGTGCTCGAAAAAATCAAGGCCGGTGATGAATCCCTCGGCCAAGTCATACCCCCCGCCATTTTCGAAGTCATCAAAGCCAAGAAACTCTTTGGCTGGCCCGCCTGATCCTCAAGTTTAACCCATTTTTGCCGATAAAAAGGATGGCAAGTCAAGATTGCAGGGTTAAGCTATTGAAAGATAAAAATTATGAGCAGCATTTCCGCCATCACCGGTTCGTCTTCAAGCCAGTACGCCTATCCGGTCACGAGTTCCAGCGCCTCCAGCGCCACCAACGCCGCGCCCTCCGCTGATTCCGAGCAAACCAGCGCGGCCCAGAACGCGCAGCCCAACAACGCCAGCGAAACGAAAGACGCCCACAAAACCCATCACCATCACCACCACCACACCGAAAGCAGTTCGTCCGCTTCGTCCACCTCTTCTGCGACTCCCACCACCAGCAGCACCACCAGTTCCACCGTGGGCAGCCTGAATGTGGTCGCTTAATGCCCTGCGCGGCCGGTTTTTCCTGCTGACGCTGGCCTTGCTGTTGGCCTGTCTCGCCGCCAGCTCGCTGTTCCAAACCTGGCGGACGCACCGGCGCTGCCTCATCACCGATTTCGGGGCCCGGCCGGACGGTCAAACCCTCAATACCAAAGCCATCCAGACCGCCATTGACCGGTGCGCGGTGTGGGGCGGCACCGTGGTCGTGCCCCCGGGCGTTTTTGTCAGCGGCGCTCTGTTCTTCAAACCTGGCGTCAACCTCCTCCTCGAGCGCGACGCCGTGCTCAAGGGCTCCGCCAACCCCGCCGACTATCCCCAGGTCAACACCCGCTGGGAGGGCGTCGAACGCCTGTGGACCTCCGCCTTCCTCAACTTTGATGCCATGACCAATGTGCTGGTCTCCGGCGAAGGCACCATTGACGGTTCCGGCGATGAGTGGATGCAGCGCGACCGCACCGCGCGCCGCCTCCTCCTGTCAGCCGCGGACGGCTCCAGCCCGACCTCAACAAATGCCCCGGTGGGATTGACGGACCTTTCCACCACCCAGTCGGCGGCTGTTTCCACCAATGCCACCGGCACCAACGCCCCCGGCCGGCCCCGCCTGATCTGCTTCAGCCACTGCCGCAACGTGTACGTCACCGGCCTCCACTGCCAGCGCCAGGCCGTCTGGTGCCTGCACCTGCTGTATTGTCAGCAGGTGGTCGCCGACCACCTCAGCATCCGATCCATCGAGCACATCCCCAGTTCCGACGGCATGGATGTTGATTCCTGTCGTGACGTCATTATTTCCAACTGCGTCATCTCCTGCTTCGACGACAACATCACCATCAAATCCGGCAAGGACTCCGACGGCCGGCGCGTCAACCAGCCGTCCGAACACATCACCATCAGCGATTGCGTCATCGGTGCCGGCGCCGGCATCGCCATCGGTTCCGAAGTCAGTGGCTCCATCCGTCATGTGCTCGTGGAACGGTGTCGGTTCGACGGCACCGACGCCGCCGCGCGGTTTAAGTCGCAACCCAGCCGGGGCGGAGTCATCGAGGACGTTGTCTTTCGGGACATCCGGCTCAACCACGTTGGCCGGGCGTTCGAGCTCCTCTTAAAATGGCGGATGGTCCCGCCCATCGCGCCACCCGCCCCGGTCCTGACCGACCTGCATGACGTGCAACTCATTGATTTCTCCGGCACCGCCCAATCCCTCGGCATGCTCAGAGGACTGCCCGCCAGCCCCATCCATGATGTCAAATTCGAGCGCTGTAACATCACCGCACAGCACGGCCTCACGCTGGTGAACGTCCGGGACTTGGACCTCACCGGCCTTCCCGCCACCGTCGCCGAAGGCCCGGCCATCATCCACGCCGCCAAGTAAGATCATAGCTCCGTCGCCGCCAGAAACACCGCCGCCAATGCCTCCAACCCGGCCTGGTCCGCCGCGTCGAAACGCCCGGGCGTGGGACTGTCCAAATCCAGCACCCCCCATAACCGGCCGTCCTTGACCAGGGGCACGACAATTTCCGAACGCGACGCCGCGTCACAGGCGATGTGACCGGGGAAAGCCTGAACGTCCCGCACCAGCACCGTCTCGCGCCGTGCCGCCGCCGTGCCGCAGACCCCTTTGCCCATGCGAATCCGCACGCAGGCGGGTTTGCCTTGGAACGGGCCCAGCACCAACGGCCCGTCCACCAGCCGGTAAAACCCCGCCCAATTCAGGTCCGGCAGCGAGTGCCAGAGCAGCGCCGCCGTGTTGGCGGCATTGGCCACCCAATCGCGCTCCCCGTGCAACAGCGCGCCCAGTTGTCCGGCCAAATCAGCGTAAGCCGCCGGCTTGTCCGCCGGGGAAAAGGACTTCAATTCAAACATGCCCCGCAATCTGCCCGCGGCCGCCCCCGTCCGTCCAGCAAATCCCGTGCGTCAGTCCTCCGGCGCTTTGGCGGGTAACCGTTCGAACACCTCGTCCCTCCATTCCGTTAACCACCGGGCAAACCGTTCCCCCTCCTGCGGGAGAGGGCAGGGGTGTGAAGCTTCCCGTTGAGGGTGCAGTGTAGTCCGGTGGCCGAGGCGCAACATTCGCCCACCGGCTCCCCGCAGCCTCATCATTTTAACGCTGGATTTTCGCGGCGGGCGGAGGGTTCACCCCCCGGCAACTTTTAGAACCGGCACCCAAGTGCAAAACAAAGTGGTTTGCAATAACAGGGGGCGGGCGATCCACCGGGTGGCCGGCGAAAGCTTTCCTTTGTCACACAGATTTAACAATAGGAAAATTGTTTAATCCGGTGGAAGCTGCAAAAATGGATGTTTGTTGAGTATAACATTATGGCTAATGGCTTGATTAAATCCCAATATTCCGCAGTTGCGCCGATGGTGATTGGTTTGGCTTTGGTCATGGCGGGGGCTGCACAGGCCTTGGCCCAGTCCTGGACGGCCACCAGCCTCAACAACAATTGGACTTCGGTTGCCATGTCGTCGGATGGCGGCAAAATCGCCGCCGACTCTTTTCTCGGCGGGATTTACATTTCCACTGACGGCGGAACCAATTGGCAGGAAGTCGGTTCTCCCGATCCAAATCATTGGTCGGTGCTGGCTTCGTCCACCAATGGCGGCAATTTGGTCGCGGCTTTCTACAACGGCGGAATTTATGTCTCAGCGGACTGGGGATTAAGCTGGACGCAGTCCAAAGCGCAAAGCGATGCTTGGAACTGTCTGGCCTCCTCGGCGGATGGCACCCGGTTGGTGGCCGGCGCCAGTCCGGGTGGAATTTATACCTCCAAAGATTCGGGGGCGACGTTCACCAGCCCGCTGCCCCAAAATACCGGCTACCAGGCCTTGGTTGGCTCGATTGATGGCAGCAACTTGGTGGCGGTCGTTCTCAATGGTCAGATCTACCGTTCCACTGACTTGGGCGATACTTGGGCCGTGACCCCCGCACCTTCCGCCTACTGGTCTGGCATTGCGGCGTCCACCAATGGGGCCAATTTGGCGGCCGTGGTTCAGGGCGGCGGAATTTATACTTCTACCGACTCCGGCGACTCCTGGACCCTCACCAGTGCCTCCGTCACGAATTGGTCGGCCGTTGCTTCATCCGCAGATGGCCGGCAACTGATGGCCTCGGTCAATGGGGGGCTGATATACCTTTCAACCGATGCGGGCGCTCAGTGGGCAGCCACCAGTGCCCCCAGCAATCATTGGTCAGCCGTTTATTCTTCGCCGGATGGCACCCGGTTGGTGGCCGCCGCCAATGGCGGTGGGGCTCCCGGAGGGGGTTCGATTTTCTTCTCCACCAATTCTGGCGCGCTCTGGGCCGTGGCCCGGGCCCCCGCCACAAATTGGTCGGCCCTCGCTTCCTCCGCGAACGGCGGCGAATTGTTGGCCACGGCCAATGGCGGCCAAATTTACACCTCCACCAATTGGGGGGCCCTGTGGACCACCAATGGCGCCGCCAGCCAGTTCTGGTCGGCGGCCGCCGCCTCAGCGGATGGCAGCCGCTGGGTGGCCACCGTGGAAAATGGGGGCATTTTCACCTCCACCAACTCAGGGGCTGCCTGGGCGGCAAACAATGTGCCCGTCCAAAACTGGTCGGCCGTCTATTCCTCTGCTGATGGCAGCGCATTGGTGGCCCTTTCCCGCACCGGCTGGCCTTTCAAGACGACGAATGCCGGGGCGATTTGGAACGAAATGAGCGCCCCTTTCGGCTTCTGTCAAAGCGTTGCCTCCTCGGCGGATGGCACCCGTTTGTTGGCGGCGTTTTCCAGTTATGTTTATCAGTCAACCAACGCCGGGACCACTTGGAGTGAGCAGCTCATCGCGCCGGGCGCCACCAATGTCATCAGCAGCGACACGTTTGGTTTCACCCTCATCTACACCAATTTGTTCAGGCATGGGCCCGACACCAATGCCTTTATCACCAATGGTTTTGGCCCGTTCATCACCATCCCCAGCCTGGCCATTTCCAATAACGCGGCCTTTGCCAGCCATGTGCTGTGCGTCACCAACGCTGTGGGCGTTGATTTCATCGGCACGAATTCCACCGGCACCAATGTCATCAGCGCCTCGCTGGGGGTTGACATCCAGGGCAGCAACGTCTTTGCGCTCAGTCCCGTCAGTTCCGAGGTGCTGGGGGCCGGCACCCTCGGCGCCCAATTGCTCCTTTCCAATTTGAGTTTCGCCAGTCTGGTCGTCACCAACTTTGCCATCCCCGATGTCACCGGTCCCGTCAATTCCAACGGGGTGATCAATGTCGGTCTCACCAATATTTTCAGCATCGGCGCGTCCGCCCCCGCCCTGGTCCCCACCAATGTTTGCGAAATTGTCATCACCAATGTCCTCAATCTTAGCGTGGTCATCGCCAACGTTCGGCAGCCTTGGTCGGTCGTCGCCTCGTCCGTGGACGGCACCCATTTGGCGGCGGCGGCCAATGGCGGCCTTATTTACCTCTCCACCAACTCCGGCGCCACCTGGTGGGCGGCCGGCGCCCCCGCCGCCAATTGGAGCGCTTTGGCCATGTCGGCGGATGGCAGCCAGTTGACGGCGGCGGTCAATGGCGGCCTGATTTATTCCTCCACCAATTCAGGAGCCGGCTGGAGTGCGGCCAATGTGCCCGCGGCCAATTGGCGCGCGGTGGCCGCTTCGGCGAATGGTGCGGAATTGGTGGCGGTGGTGGCTGGCGGTGTGCTTTACACCGGACAATCCCCCGTGGCAACCTCCTCCACCGTCGCAATGCCGGCATTGCAAATACAGGTGGCCAACAACAACGTCGTTCTGTCCTGGTCCGCCGGAGCAACCAATGTCGTCCTGCAGCAGAGTTCCAATCTCGCGGGGACGGCTTGGGGTGACTTGCCAGCCACTCCGGTCGTGACCAACGGACAAAACCAGGTGACTTTGCCAATGTCTGCCGGTTCCTGCTTATACCGGCTCAAGCAGCCATAAAGGTGATTCAGGTGCAGATTTCCCTGCGTGGCCGGTCGGTCGCCCAGTTTGGGCAGGACGCCGGTGGAACCCCCATTCGCTGTCCCTCAATTCGATCCAACCTCATATATTTCCGATCCTTGTTCGCCTATTTGGCGTATTTCGCGGTTTACCCCCTCCGTTTTTCTTCGTTACCTTCGTGTGCTTCTGTTCAATTTTTTCCGTGTTTCCCGTTTTCGCTTTCCCGCTCTCCGCTTTGGTCTTTTCCCATCCGTGTCCATCCGTGAAATCCGTGGTCAAAAATGCCACGTCTTTCCGTTCTCTGCGATCCATGCAGGTTAAGACCCGTCTCCCTGCGGTGGTCCCCGCCTTTCGGCGTAACCCGCGCAACCAATGAGTTTTTCAGTAGCAACCCTTAAGAACAAACCCTTGCCAGCTAAAAAGTGCCGCCCCAATTTGACTCAACCCCAAAATCGGTGTACTTAAATCAAAGCAGGAAGCTTCGGCTCCCGGCCGGGGAGGATTGGCTCGTCCGCCACCGCTTCCGCGATGGCGGCTGGTTTCAGCGCCCCCCTCCGCTCTTTGATATCGTGAATGAAGTTCCGTTGCCGGGCCACCCTCCCGGTGCCAGCCAGGCCGCGTAGCGGCACCTTCGGCAGAGTGCCGCAAAAATTATGGCTAATTAACGGTAATTAACGCTATTCAGCAAAATAAATAAAATAAAACCTATTCCGGCAGGGAGCTGTCCCGTGAGGCGCCAAGCCAATATCGCAAAAACGCTCTCGTCCTGTAGGCCGGGTCCCCGGACCCGGCGTCCCCCAAGCCCTTCCCCTGAGCCCACTCCGGTCAAGCCTGGTCAAACCAATCATCCCCTCGTCATTTCCACCCCCTCTGAATCGCAACCCATTCAGCCAGAACCAGATACAACGCAAACACCCCCCCCCGCCGGCCCCGGCGGGTCAAACCCGGTCAAACCAAATTCCACCCGCCGACCTGCCCCCTCTCCCGACTGAACCTCCAGACGGAAGCCGGCCCCGTGCCCCCCGGAGCGCCGGCTTGTAGCCGGCTTTGGACATGCGGAGGTTCAGCGCGGGCGAGGACTGCACCTGACGTGCCGCTTGCGCCGGTGTAGCGCAGGTTGGCAACCTGCTGTATCGCCGATTGGCAATCGGCATGGCGGACGGCGGGGGGGGCGGATCGAAAGGTCTGCGAATTGCCAATCTGCGATATGGCCGACTGGCAGTTGGCGGCACGGCGTTGGCGGGGTCGTGCGTCTCGTTGGCCGCATTTTGGAGACTTTCGCTGAAGTTGCCGACCTGCTACCCTCCACTCAATTATGGTAACAATCACCCGTTGACCGGCGTCTGATTCCAGTGAACATCAACATCTTAGATTCATTGTGTCCGCACCGCCCAACGTCCCGCCCGTAAGGCGACCCATCCAATTTGACCTGTTCGAGTCGCTGTCGGCGCCCTCCACTCCGCCGTCGTTGGTGCTGCGCGGACCGCAGCGGCCAGACCTGCTGCGGAAGGAATGCCTGGCCGATATCCTGGCGGCCACCGCCCGCCGTCGCCCCCAACATCCCGCCCTCATCTGGGGGACGCGCACCGTCACCTATCAGGAACTGGACACCGACAGCACGGCCCTGGCCGCCCGCCTGGCGGCGCGCGGTCTGGCCCCGGGCCGCATCGCCGGTTTGTTCCTGCCCCGGGGCGCGGATTTGCTGATCGCCCAGGCCGCCATCACCAAGAGCGGCGCCGCCTGGCTGCCCTTCGATGCCGAGACACCACTGGAACGCGTCAAAACTTGTTTGGAATCCGCCGGTGCTGCCGGTCTGGTTACCACCCGCGATTGGTTGCCGCGTCTGACCGGTCTCTCCCTGCCTGTGTGGGCCGTGGAAGATTTGCGCGCGGAGCCGCCGGTTCTTATCTCCCCGATTGCCGCCCGGCCAGACGACCCGGCCTACGTTATCTTCACCTCCGGTTCCACCGGCCAGCCCAAGGGCATCGCCATCAGCCAGCGCAGCATCTGCCATTTTCTGCGCAGCGAAAACGCCGTGCTGGGCGTTCGTGAAACCGACCGTGTTTATCAGGGCTTCTCCGTCGCCTTTGACATGTCGTTCGAGGAAATCTGGATTTCCTGGCTGGTGGGCGCGACCCTCTGGGTGGCCCCGCCGACTCTCACACACGATCCGGATTTGCTGGCGCAAACCCTCAACCGCGAGGGAATCACCGTGCTGCACGTCGTGCCGACCCTGATGGGCTTGATCACCGATCCGCTGCCCCGGGTGCGGCTCATTAATCTGGGCGGCGAAGCCTGCCCCAACGCCCTCGCTCAACGCCTGCTCCGACCCGGTCGCACCGTCTTCAATACTTATGGCCCCACGGAAACCTCCGTTTCCGCGAGCCTTGCGGAATTAAAACCCGGTGAATCCGTGAACATCGGTTATCCGCTCCCCAATTACGGTCTGCTGGTGGTGGATGAATCAGGCCGTCCGCTGCCCGTTGGTGAAACCGGTGAGTTGTGCATTTTCGGACCCGGCCTGGCCATCGGCTATTTGAACCGCCCGGAATTGACCGCCGAGCGGTTTGTGCCCAATCCCCTGGCCGTGAACTCCGGCGAGGCGCTGATGTATCGCACCGGCGACCTGGCCCGGATGGAACCCGGCGGTCCGGTGCATTGCCTGGGCCGGGCGGATAACCAGGTGAAGATTCGTGGTTTCCGGGTGGAACTGGATGAAATCACCACCGTCCTGACTGCACAGCCCGGTGTGGCGACGGCGGCGGTCGTCGTACGGCTCATGGGCGAAACTGAGCAGATCGTCGGCTTCATCATCCCTGCGCCAAGCCACAAAATCGAACCGGCGCAACTGCGCCAGGCGCTGGCGGCGCGGCTGCCTGCGTACATGGTTCCCGCGCATTTTGAAGTGGTTGCCACGCTGCCCCGCCTCGCCTCCGGCAAAATCAACGGCCACCTGTTGCGCGAACTTCCCCTGCAAACCGTCGCGCCCGAACCGGCCGCCAAACCGGAAACGCCGGAGGAGGCTGCGCTGTACGCCGCGCTGGAAAAATTATTTCCCGCCCCGTCCCTCAAGCCGGAGGCCGATTTCTTTGACGACCTGGGCGGGCACTCCCTGCTGGCCGCCCGGCTGGTGTCGCTGTTGCGCACCGAGGCCCGTTACGCCGGCCTGGGCGTGCAGGAAATTTACCGGGAACGGCGGCTGGGCGGCATTGCCCGCGCCCTGCAACGCGTGGCGGCGCAACAAAACACGGCGGTGCCGCTCCCGTTGCGCGCCGAAATTTCGGCCGGTCGGCATTTCTGGTGCGGCGTGGCTCAGGCGGTGGTCATTCCTTTTTTCGTGCTGTTGAACATGGCGGACTGGCTCGCGCCGTTTTTCGTTTATCAATATTTCACCGGGGATGACGGCGACAGCATCCCGTTGGCGGTGTTGTATTCGCTCGGAACATTTGTCGTGGCGCAACTGGCCAACTTCGGCATCGCCATTGCCGGGAAGCGGCTGCTCACCGGAAAATTGGAGCCCGGTGTTTATCCGTTGTGGGGCTGGACTTATTTTCGCTGGTGGCTGGCCGGCCGCTTCGGGGAACTGCCGGATGTTTATCTGCTGGCGGCCACGCCCTGGATGCCGGTGTATCTCCGCGCTCTCGGCGCGCGGATCGGCCGGCATGTGATCATTGACACCGTCTCGGTGGGCGTGCCGGAGTTGTTGACGGTGGAGGAGGGCGCGAGCATCGGCGCGTTTGTGAATTTGGAAAACGCCCGGGTGGCAGGCGGCCGGCTGCATGTGGGCCCCGTGCGGGTGGGCCGCGAAGCCGTGGTGGACTCGTACGCCGTGCTGGAGGACCACACCGCCGTGGGAGATCACGCCCGCCTGAAAGGCCAGTCCGCGCTCGCCGCCGGCCGGCAAATCCCCGCCGGCACGGTTTGGGAGGGGGCGCCCGCGCGGGAGACGGGTCCGGCCAGCCACTCCCTGCCGCCGCGTGAATCCATTTCGCCGTCGCGGCGCCGGTGGCAGGCGGCGGGCTTTGCAATCACGGCCATGGCGGTGTCGGTTTTGTTTTTCCTGCCGACCTTTCCCGCGTTCATGCTCATTGACTGGCTGGATGCCCACACGCTGGACGTCTTTGACACCCAGCCCGGGCCGCTGACCGCCTTTGGCCTGTTTTTTCTGCTCGGGATCCCCGCCAGCGCGCTGTTTGTGGGTCTGACCATGCTGGTCACCGCCGGGTTGTGCCGGCTGCTGCCCCGGCAGCGGGCGGGAATGTTTTCCGTCTACAGTTTTTCCTATTGGCACAAAAAATTCATGACCCTCATCCTGGACATGAGCCTGCGGGGGCTGCACGGCCTGTACGCCTCCGTCTATGCGCCCGGCTGGCTCCGGCTGCTGGGCGCCCGGGTGGGCCGGCAGGCGGAGGTTTCCACTGCGGAGGGCATGGTGCCCGAACTGCTGCAACTTGGGGATGACAGTTTCATCGCCGACGGCGTGATGCTGGGCGACGAGGAATTGAGCGGCGGCTGGATGGTTTTGCAGCCCACCGTCATTGGCAACCGTTCCTTCATTGGCAATGGCGCGTATGTGCAGGACGGCACGGTGGTGCCCGATGATGTGCTGATTGGCGTGCAAACCAAGACGCCGGAAAACGAACAACTCAAATCCGGCCAGACGTGGATCGGCTCCCCGCCCATCCTCCTGCCGGCGCGCGAGTGTTTGCAGGGTTTCCCCGAATCGCTCACGTTCCGGCCCTCGCCGGCCCGCCGGTTGGGACGCGGTTTGTTCGAAGGGCTGCGCCTCGTCCTGCCGCTGGCCTTTATCATCGCCACGGGGTATCTGATCATTGTGGAGGTGATGCCCCTGGCCACCGCCAACGGCTGGGGCCTGAAAGTGGCGCTCGCGCTGTCCGTGGCGGGCTGCCTGTTCGGCCTGGCCTCCTTCCTCCTGGTGGTCGCCCTCAAATGGCTGCTGCTGGGCCGGTACCGTCCCTATGCCGCGCCCATGTGGACCCCGTTCGTCTGGACCAGTGAGGCCATCACGAATTTGTACGAATCCCTCGCCGTGCCCAATTTGCTGGATCTGCTGCGCGGCACCCCCATGCTGCCCTGGGCCCTGCGCCTGCTGGGCGCGAAAGTGGGCAAAAAAGTCTGGCTGAACACCACCGACCTCACGGAATTTGACTGCGTGAGCATTGGCGACGAGGCGGAGTTGAACGCCTGGTCCGGCCCGCAGACGCATTTGTTCGAGGACCGCGTCATGAAAATCGGCCGCGTGGTCATCGGCGCGCGCGTGACCGTGGGCACCCGCAGTACGATCCTCTACGATACGCAGGTGGGCGACGGCGCCCGGCTCGGCCCGCTGACCTTGGTGGCCAAGGGCGAACGCCTCCCCGCCGCCACCGCCTGGGAAGGCTCCCCGGCCGGCCCGGTGCCGCCGCAGTGAACACCTTGGATTGAAAATAAACGGGGTTGACCTGGCGCCAGGGGTGGTGTTCAGGGGTGGTGTTTTTTATGGCATATGAGGACGGCGTCAATCAGTGAGGTGCGGCGAGGATTCAGCCGGATATTGGAATGGGTGGCCGACGGCGATGAAGTGGCCATCACCCGGCGCCGCAAAATCGTCGCCCGCTTGCTGCCCGCCAGGCCCCGAAAACCCACTCGCGTCAAAATGCCGGACATCACCGCGCGCCTTCGGAAGGTATTCGGCCGCAAAGTCATTTCCGACGAGGCGATGAGGAAACTCTGGGACGAAGACCGAGGGGGATTAAGAATTTCGTGAAAAAGCCTCCCCCAGCAACCGGTCCAACTGTCCCACCGCGAACAGGGGCAGCGAGAGCAGTTCCACCATCGTCCCGTTGTCGCCGGGTAAGTTCACCCGGTCCAGTGCGGGGGTTCCCGCGTAAAACCGCACCGCCCGGGTTCGTCCCTTCTCCTGCAAAAATTGAAACATGGAGCGCAGGGTGCCCGTTTTGCCGGCCTTCACTTCCACCGGCAGGATGTCCGGTGGCCGGCTGATCACATAGTCCACTTCCGCATTCGCATTGCGGGACTCCCGCGCCCAATAGAACAACTGCGGTTCGGCAAAACCCGGCGCGGAACAAAGCAACTGCTGCCCGACGAACTGCTCCGCCAGCGCCCCCTCGTTGACCGTGAACAATTCCTGGGTGGCCGCCAAATCCAGTCCGCACAAACGGTTCATCAGCCCGACGTCCAGAAACAGCGTCTTGAAATGCCGTTCATCCCGTTCGGCTCCCAGCGGCAGTCCGTTGGCCGCCGTGTGGACCACGGGATGCACCAGCCGGCTGAACGTGAGCAACTCCAGCGCGCGCCGCACTTCGGCTGACCGCTCCTCCCGGCTGATGTTCACATACTTGAGCTTCCGCCCGACATTTTCCGCGATGTGCCGGTAGGTCTGGCGCATCAGTTCATGCAGCCGCCGGGGGCCGTATTTCCCGAAATCCGCCTGCATGGTTTCCACCAGTCCGGTTTGAATGCGCTGGACCTCCAGTAAATCCCGCCGTTCCGCATAAGCCCGCACGGCCTCGGGCATGCCTCCCACAAAAATGTAGCGCCGGACGGCCTCCAATAATTTGTGGGCCACCGCCTCCGAAGGCGGCTGTGCCAGGCTCCATGTTTTGAGGTAATCCGCCAGCGTCCCGTCTTCCGTCGCGGTGATGAATTCCTCGAAGGACATCGGATGCAGGTGCAGAAACTCAATCCTTCCCACCGGCATGGAATACTTGAATTCCCGCAGCGCAAAATCAAGCAGTGAGCCCGCCGCAATCACATGCAATTGCGGCATTAATTCATGAAAATAACGCAACAATGCCAGCGCCGGCGGACAGGCTTGAATCTCATCCAAAAACAGCAGGGTTTTGCCGGGGATGATCTTCCGTCCCCGGACCACCGATAATTCGGACAGCAACCGTTTCGGATCTGACTGGGATAAAAGACTGTGCCAATCCCGCTCCCGTTCCAAATCCACTTTAACCACCGACTCAAATTGCCCGGCCCCCCAGTGTTCCACCAGATAAGTTTTGCCCACCTGTCGCGCCCCCCGCAAGACCAACGGCTTGCGACCGGGCCGATCCCGCCACTCGGACAAGAGAATTTCCGCGCTTCTTTTCAAGTTTGGGTTGGATTTTAGCAGTTTTTCTGCTGAAAGACAATTGGATTACAGCAAATTTTGTGTGAAAATCCAATCCTTGCCTTGAAACACCGGTATGGACCGGTTTTCCCCAAGTGCGCCTGTTCCCCCCTTCTCATTCCTTTCCCGCCCGGCAAAACAGCGCCGCCCAACCCGCCAGCAGGCTCAACCCGCCGAACGGTGTGATCGCGCCCAGCCAGAGAATATTCGTCACCGCCAGCAGATAGAGGGAGCCGGAAAAAATGAGGATGCCGGCCAGGAAAAACCCAAACGGCCCTTTCGCGAGCGGTTGTTTTTGGGCGAGCAGAAACAGCATGACCGTGTGAATGAAATGGTAAAACACGGCCTTCTCCCAAATGGCCGTGGTGCCGTTCTGGGCGAGCACGGGCTTGAGGCCATGCGCGCCAAACGCCCCCAGCGCCACCGCCAGAAACCCCAGCGCGGCGGCGATTCGCATGGCCGTCGGGCGCGTCATTTCTGACCCGTCGCCTGGGCGGTGCGTTCCCGCAATTGGCGTTCCAGATAGGTGTCCTCCGGCGCTTCCAACCAGGCCGTGTACCAAATGTTCCCCAGCATCTGGCCGGCCTTGACAATTTGTCCGTCCAAAAACGGCCGGCCTTCCAGCCCCTTGCCGCTCTCGCCGCTGAGCTGGCCGTTTTTGTCCAACGCATAGAGCGGCTCGACCAATTTATTGCCATCCACCAGATAGGCGACCACCTGCTTGAACATGCCGCCCTCTTTGCCCGCGTTGGGCACGCGCTCGGCCGGATGGATTTTGTCCAGCAGCGGTTCGGCCTTGATGCCGCCGGTTTTGCGAAAATAGCCGCCGTCAATCCAACTGTGAATGGTGGTTCGCGTCGTGTAGCCGTTGGGGTTGGCTCCCACCCAGCCGTTGTAATGCCGCGACGTGTGCAAGGGTTGCGACGCATCCCCCACATAATGGCCCATGACGCCCATCACATAAACAATGTCGGCCTGGGCGTTGGCCACTTCCTCCGGCGTGCCGCCGGACTGCTTCAACGCCTTCAGCGTGGCGAAGCCGGATTTCAATTTTTCATAATACTCCGTGATGGCCCACGGCAAAAAACCGTCCAGTTCCCGCGTGTGATCGGAATCCTTGTCCGGGTCAATCTTGGGAAACGCCTCCGGATGGGCCGCCCGCGCCCGCGCCAGCACCGCCATGAAATCGTAACGCAACGGCGGCAGCGTTTCCGGCGTCAGCCCGCACAATTCGATGTCCTCCAAGTCAAAGTAATGATCCGGGCCGTTGTAGTTTTTCAGCTCCAAATCAGAGATGTTCCGCCAGCGATCCGGCTCCCCGCCAAGAAAGGCGATCCGGTTTTTCAGCGCCGGCGTGAGTTCAAAACCGCCAAAGTCCGCCGGCAGGGAAGCCAGCGCCAGTTCGTTGATCGCATGGTGACCGTCGTAATCCCAGGCCTTCGCCGGAAGGATCAGCGCCGTCAGGGTTAACACTCCCAAAAAAAATTTGATTTTCATAATTTATCCGCGGCCAATTCTTTGCTAACCCTCTTCCCGTCGCAATGAAAATAATTTACGATGAAGCCTGCACCGGTTACGCCAGGCCGGGGCATCCGGAACGTCCGTCGCGCATCACCCGCACCCGGGACCGCCTGCGCGCCCAAACCGAGCTGCCCATCACCTGGGTCGCGCCGGGCACCGGGGACCTCGAGGCGGACATTCTGCGCGCCCACACCCCGGCGGTGGTGGCGCGTCTGGAGCAGACCGGCGATTTCGACGAGGAAACGCCCTGGTTTGAAAACATCGGCGCCCGCGCCCGCGTCTCCGTCTCCGCCGCGCTGGACGCGCTGCAGGCGGCCCGCGCCGGCGAAACCGTGTTCAGTCTTTTGCGTCCGCCGGGCCATCACGCCCTGCGGGAAAAATCCATGGGCTTTTGTTATTTGAACAACATCGCCATCGCCGCCCTCGCCGCCACGGCCACCGGCTCCAACCGCGTCGCGGTGTTTGATTTTGACGTGCATCACGGAAACGGCACCGAGGATATTCTGCTCAACCAGCCCGGCATTGAATTTTTCTCCGTCCACCAGTATCCCGATTACCCCGGCACCGGCGCGGAAAACGTCGGACGCAATTGTTTCAACTATCCCGTCCCCCTGCACGCCCCGCACGACATTTACCGCGCCACCCTGCGCCGGGCGCTGGACGATTTGCGGATTTTCCGGCCCGAGTTGATTGCCGTGTCCGCCGGTTTTGACGCTTACTCACGCGATCCAGTGGGCGGGGCCACGCTGAAGGTTGAGGATTTTCACTGGCTGGGCCAGTCGCTGCACGCCCTGAACGTGCCCATGTTCAGCCTGCTGGAAGGCGGCTACAGCCACGATCTGCCCAAGTTGGTGTTCGCGTACCTCAAAGGGGTGGCGGGCCTGCCGTGGGTGGAAGACGGGGCCGCCGCAGGTTGATCAACCTTGGCTCAGTCTCGCAAGTTGTGCCAGCGGGTATTTGTGGACGCCGTCTTAATCCTCTCTTAAGGTTCCTTCTGCGATGCTTCCCCCGGCTCTTGGTGGGCCTGAGCCCATCGCCGGAAGAAGCCCCTGTCCGCCGCCCATGAGACTGCTCGTAATCGAAGACGAACCGGATTTGCTCGCCAGCCTGGCTCAGGCTTTGCGCGAGGAGGGCTACGCCGTGGACACCGCCGCCGATGGCGAGGACGGCCTGTTCCACGCAGAATCCGTGGATTATGACGTCATTATTCTGGACGTCATGCTGCCGGAAATGGACGGCTGGGAGGTACTGAAAAACCTGCGCAAAACCAAGCAAACACCCGTGCTGATGCTCACCGCCCGGGACCAATCCCGGGATCGCGTGCGGGGTTTGGACACCGGGGCGGATGATTATGTGGTCAAACCCTTCGATTTGCCTGAACTGTTTGCCCGGCTCCGTGTCCTCATCCGCCGGAACGTCCACCGCAGCACCAACCGCATCGAACTGGGCCGGGTGGTCATTGACACCGCCGCCCGCACAGTCGCCCTCGACGCCCGGCCGGTGGACATCACCGCGCGCGAATATGCGCTGGTGGAATACCTCGCCGTTCACCGGGGCGAAGTCGTCACCCGCGCCATCCTGTACGAACATCTCTTTGGCGATGACGATGACACCCTGTCCAATTTGCTCGATGTGCATGTCTCCAATATTCGCAAAAAACTCGGCCACGACTTCATCAGCACCCGGCGTGGTCACGGCTATTGCATTGAATCAACGCCATGATTTTTAACTCCATCCGCGTTCGGTTGCAGCTCTGGTACGGGTTGATCCTGGTGGTCATCCTCACCGGATTCGGCTTTACCGCCTGGCAATTGGAGCGGGGCCACCTGCTCGGGCGGATCAATGCGGAATTGGAACGGCGCGCCGGTTTTTTGGCGCATGCCCTGCACCCCCGTCCGCGCGGTCCGGAACGCGGCGCTCCGGAGCGTGACGGTCCTGATTCCGCGAATCTCCCCTTCGACCGGCCGCCGCCCGGGCAACTCCCGGAGGACGGGGCGCCCGACACCATGACCGCCCCCCCGCAAGACCTGCGACTGCCACCCGAAACCGCCGGGTTGTTTGATGCCGGCGACCCGAATAATTTCTATTTCATCATTTATGCCCGCGATGGACGCGAACTGCGGCGCTCGACCAATGCGCCACCCCAGGCTTTGATCTCCCCCGGCTCACCGCCCCCCGTTCAACCCTCGGCGGCCAATCCCCCCCGGGAGGACCGGGACCGCCATCCCCAAATGGCGCAAATCCAGGGTGACCGGGTGGAATTGGAATTACGCACGCCGCCGGGCGTCTCCATTCACGTGGGCTGCACCGTGGCGCCGGAATTAAAGGAACTGCGGGTGGTGGCGTTAAAACTGGTGCTGGCGGGCGGGGTGATCCTCCTGCTGGGGCTCACCGGCGGCTGGTGGCTGGCCGGGCGCGCCATCCGGCCCATTGAGGACATCAGCGCCACGGCGGCCAAAATTTCCGACGGCGACCTTTCCCGGCGCATCAGCCTGGCGGAAACCGAGAGTGAACTTGGCAAGCTCGCCGCCGTTCTGAACTCCACCTTTGCCCGGCTCGAAGCCGCTTTTGCCCAGCAAAAACAATTCACCTCCGACGCCGCCCACGAACTGCGCACGCCCGTCACCGTCATGCTCACCCAGACCCAACTGAGCCTGAGCCGGGAACGCAATTCGGCCGAATACCGACAGACCATCGAAACGTGCCAGCGCGCCGCCCAGCGCATGCGGCGGCTCATCGAATCGCTGCTCGCCCTCGCGCGCCTGGATGCCGGCCAGGAACCCATCAAACATCTGAAACTTGATCTGGCCGCCCTCGCCCGCGAGGGGGCCGAACAAGTCCGGCCGCTGGCGGAAGAGCGGGGGATCACTCTGCTGCTGGAAACGAACCCGGCTCAATGTGCGGGCGACTCCGAACGGCTGGCCCGGGTGCTGACCAATCTGCTGACCAACGCCATTCAATACAACCGCCCCAACGGCGAGGTGCGGGTCACCACGCGATTGGAAAATCAGACCGCCGTGCTGGCCGTTCGGGATACCGGCGCGGGCATTGCCGCCGAAGACCTGCCCCGGATTTTTGAACGCTTTTACCGCTCGGACAAATCCCGGACGACCGGTGGCAACGGCCTGGGCCTGTCCATCTGCAAGGCGATCCTCACCGCGCACGGCGGGAGCATTGATGTCGCCAGCGAACCCGGCACCGGCACCACCTTCACCGTCCGCCTGCCCGCGCAGTGATTTCGCGGTATAATATACAATATCATGGGTTGCGGTTCCTGAGATTGACAGGGCGGCCGGGCGGCGGATAGGGTTCGGGCAACGAAAACCTGATAACCACCATGAATCAATCCTTTTGGCGCGTCCTTTGGATGGTGTTCCTTGCCGGCACCTGTCTGGCCGGCAACCGCCAGGCCATTACTCCGGCGCAATTGCGTTGCGAACGGGTGGCGAATCCGCTGGGCGTGGACCAGCCGCAGCCGCGACTGAGCTGGATGGTCCAGTCGGCGGAGCGCGGGGCGGCGCAAAGCGCGTATCAGGTGCTGGTGGCGTCCACGCCGGGAAGACTGGACGGGAACCAGGGCAACCTGTGGAACAGTGGGCGGGTGAAGTCGGACCGCAGCCTGCAAATCGTCTATGCAGGCAAGCGGCTGCTGGCGGGACAGCAGGTTTTTTGGAAAGTCAGGGTGTGGAATCAGGCGGGCCAACGTTCGGACTGGAGCCCCCCGGCGCAATGGACCATGGGTCTGCTGACGGACGCTGATTGGCAGGGAGCCCGGTGGATTGGCGAGCCGTCGGCCAATGCGTCCATTGGATATCACTCGGCCATCGCCACCCGGCCGGATGAGGTGAAATGGGTTCAAGTGGATCTTGAAAAAAAGCAGCGTCTTTCAGGAATCCGCTTTCGCCCCATGCCTTATGCGGGGCAGGAAGGTTACGGATTTCCCGTTCAATTTACGGTGGAAACCTCGGACGATCCCGAATTCCAAACATTTTCGGTGGTGGCCCGTCAGTCCCGGGATCTGCCAAACCCCGGGGCCAGGTCCATCTCGTTTGACTGTGTCAATTCGGCGCGTTATGTGCGGATGACGGCTACCAAACTGGCGGAGGTGAAGCCGGGCAAGTTTGGTTTTGCCCTGCGGGGGATTGAGGTCTTCTCTTCGGAAAACAATGTGGCGGCGAACCGGCCGGTGACGGCCAGGGACAGTCTGGAGGAGTCCGGCTGGAGCCGGACGGGTTTGACGGGCGGGCTCCGGCGGGACGACGCCACCAACGCCGCCGCCCCGGCGGTTTTCAGCCCGAACGGCACTACGCGGCTCCGGCGGGAGTTTGAAATCAAACCGGGATTAAAGCGGGCGGTGATCTTTGTCTGTGGTCTGGGACAGCAGGAAATTGATCTGGATGGACACAAGGTGGGCGATGATCTGTTCACTCCGGGCTATACGGATTATCGCCGCACCTGCTGTTACAGCACTTACGATCTCACCGAGCCATTAAAGGCGGGCGGGTCGCATCAATTGGAACTGTTGCTCGGGAACGGTTTTTATAATGTGCCGGCCGCACCGGGGCGCTACGCCAAATTCACGGATTCGTTCGGGCCGCGCCAGGGCATTGCCCTGGTGCGCTTTGAATATGCCAGCGGCAGGATTGAGCAACTGGTGACGGATGAAAAGTGGCGGGTCGCGCCCGGAGCGACCACGTTCGCGCACATCTACGCGGGGGAGGATTATGATGCCCGTCTGGATCGGGCGACCAACACGGCGGTCTGGTCCCCGGCCGCCGTGCTGCCCGGGCCGGGCGGGCGGCTGGTGGGGGCGAGCAGTGCGGCCCCGCCTGTGCGCATCGAGGAAGTCTTCAAACCGGTGGCGGTCAAGGAAATCAAGCCCGGGGTGATTGTCTATGACTTCGGCCAAAATGCGACGATAATGCCCAACCTGGTGGTGAGCGGGCCGGCCGGTTCAAGCGTTCGCATGACTCCCTCGGAGGTGGTCAATGGCGATGGCACGTTGAATCGCAACACCTGCACCCAAAACGGCACGCGGCCGGCCTGGTGGCAGTACACCCTGGCCGGGACGGGCGAGGAGGCTTTCCTGCCAAAATTTTTCTGGCACGGCTCCCGTTATCTCCAGGTCGAACTGATGCCGGCCGCACCGGAGGGCGCGTTGCCGGTGGTTAAGTCTCTGGAAGCTTGCGCGGTCAGGTCCGCGTCGCCGGTGGCGGGAGAGTTCGCGTGTTCCAACGACTTGTTTAACAAGATCTACCGTCTGGTCCGCTGGGCGCAACGCAACAATATGAACACGGTGCTGACCGATTGTCCCCATCGGGAACGCCTGGGCTGGCTGGAGGAGGATCATTTAAACGGTCCGGCCCTGCGCTACGATTTTGACATGGGGGCGCTGTTCAACAAAATCATGCGCGATATGACGGATGACCAGGCACCGGACGGCCTGGTGCCGGATTTTGTTCCGGAATACACGCGCCTGGGCGGCGCGTTTCGGGATTCACCGGAATGGGGCAGTTCACTGATTTTGGTGGCCTGGCAACAGTATGAGTTTTACGGGGATGAGGAGGTTTTAAATCAGTATTACGAGCCGATGAAGCAGTATTTTAATTATCTGAAGAAGAAGGCGCACGGCAATATCCTGGGCGGCGGGTTGGGGGACTGGTTTGACGTTGGCCCCAAAGCCCCTTGGCTCCCGCAGTTGACGCCCATCGAGAATACGGACACCTGTTTTTATTTTCATGATGCGGAGGTGATGGCCAAAGTGGCCGGGTTGCTCGGCAAAACGGAGGACGCAGTTGAATTTACCCGGGAGGCCGAGGCCATCCGGGCGTCGTTTAATCATACGTTCTTCAAGCCGGAAACCGGGCAGTATTCCACCGGTTCACAAGCGGGCAATGCCATTCCTTATGTGATGCAGATCGTCGATCCGGAGCACCGGGCATCGGTTTTCAACGGCATCGTGGAGGATCTGAAAAAGCACGGCAATTCATTCACGACCGGAGAAGTGGCGTACCGGTATCTTTTGCGGGCCCTGGCGGATGCCGGTCGTTCGGATTTGATTTTTGAGATGAATAACCAGACGGACAAACCGGGTTACGGCATGCAGATCAAAAAAGGTTGCACGAGTCTCACTGAGGCATGGGATGGCCGGATCACGGGTTGGTCTTCGCAGGATCATTTTATGTCGGGGCAAATCATTGAGTGGTTTTATCATGACCTGGCCGGGATTCAGCGGGATGAAAACGCGCCCGCCTTTAAAAAGATTGTCATCAAGCCGGCCCTGGTTGGCGACCTTGCCTGGGTGAAGGCCGCTTATGATTCGGTTCAGGGCCGGATTGTCAGCGAATGGCGGCGGGACGGCCAGAATTTGACGCTGCATGTGGCCATTCCCGCCGGTACCAGCGGCACCGTTTATGTGCCGGCCCGGGCCGCGGCTTCCGTCCGCGAAGGGGCCCTGGCTGCGGAGCAGGCGAACAGGGTTAAGTTCATCAGGATGGAGGGGACGGTGGCGGTCTATGCAGTGTCGTCAGGGGATTATACGTTTACTTCAACCTGGCCGTGAAGGGGCGGCTCAATCCCCGCACACCCGCCGGTACAATGCCTCGTACTGTGGCACGATGGCGTTGGCGGAGAATCGTTCGCGGGCGCGTTGTTGGGCGGCCCGGCCCAGTTCCAGGCGCCGGGCGGGATGGTCCAGCAAATCCTGGACGGCGGCGGCCAGCGCGCGGGCGTCGCCGGCGGGGGCCAGCAAGCCGCTCCGGCCGTCCTCCATCACCTCGGGAATCCCGCCCACGCGGGTGGCCACGCTGGGACAGCCAAAAGACATGCCTTCGAGAATGCTGAGGCAGAAGCTCTCGGTGTCCGAGGTGAACAATCCCAGATCGGCTACTTGGAGGTAGTCTTCGATGTCACTCACATTCTCACGAAGGAGAATGGTGTTCTCCAAACCCAGGCGAAGCACGTCGGCGGCATAATGGGCGAAGTCGCCGCCGGCCAGCAGCACCACTTTGAAAGCCGGGCGCGGCCGGAGGCGGGCCAGCGTTTCCAGCAGGACATCAATCCGTTTGAGCGGGCGCAGATTCGAGGCGTGAAAAATCACCAGGTCATCCCGCAGACCCAGTTCCCTCTGCATTTCCTCCCGCGACCGCCGCGGCGGACGCGGCGTGAAAAAATTGTGGATGACGTCCAGCGGCCCGGTGAAGCCCAGCACCCGCTGCGTTTCCGCTTTCAAGAAGGCGGACACCGTGGTGACGGCATCCGAACGCGTGAGGGCATGGTGAATGGCGGGCCCATAGCCCGGGTCGAAGCCCAGGAGGGTGGTGTCCGTGCCGTGCAGGGTGGTCACCACGCGTGGCTGCTGTTCCGGCGGGAGCATGTCCCGCGCCAGAATCGCCGCCGTGGCATGGGGCACCGCATAGTGGACATGCAATACATCCAGGTGAAAATCGCGGCTCACCTCGGCCATCCGTACGGACAAGGGCAGAGTGTAGTCGGGGTATTTGAACAGGGCGTAGTCGTTGATGGCGACGGGATGATAATGCAGGCGCGGCAGACTGGCGGACAGGCGGAAGGGCCGTTCATAGCTGATGAAATGCACCTCGTGTCCGCGCCGGGCCAGTTCCTCGCCCAGGGCGGTGGCGAGAATGCCGCTCCCGCCCACGGTGGGATAACAGGTGATGCCGATTCTTAAGGGAGGATGATCAGCCATTTAAACACGGGGGGTGGAGCCGCCAGTTTTGGGAGTGTGCAGACATTTCGGCGCGTTTGGACGAGGTTCCGCAATGCGGGATCGCCTCGTCCCAATGCGGCGCCCCGGCGCTGCGGGATCGCACTCCAAAATCGTCAGCGTTCATGTTGTTAAATCAAAATCTTCGCGAACTTCCGCCGGTTTGCGCCAGCGAATCGAGTACCAGTGGATCATTGGGATACAACGCCTGGGCATACTCCACGCCGGCGCGCAAACCCAGGATTCTGGCCCGGGTGAGCTGCAACTCCACATATTTGCGCACGCCCATCTGGGAGGAATGGGACTGCATCGCCGCTGTCCAGGTGTTCAGAATTCCCGGGACCGAGAGGTTTACCAGCACCGGTGTGACGTCGGGCGGTTCAGCCTCCGGCGTGATGGCGTAATAAAACAACTGGTCAATGGCGTGGGACGGCAGGTCGCGGAGCTCCGCCAGTCCGCCATACCGGGCGAGCCGGGCGGCATCCCGCACCAGCCGGCCCAGGCGCGCGTGGTCCGGGTGCTGGTTTTCCATCAGGCTGGGGGCCAGCACGATGCCCGGTTGCAGGCGCCGGATCACGCCCGCCAGCTTGATGGCGTGCGGCGTGCGGATTTCCAAATGGGCGTCGCCATCCAGTTCCAGCCACTCCAGCGCGGCTCCCAGGAGGGCGGCCGATTTTTCGGCTTCCGTCGTGCGTTCGGCGGGAGTGCCGTTGGTGGCGGATTCGCCACGCGAACAAACCACCAGATGGGCGGGGCGTCCAGCGCGGGCTTCGACGGCAATAATGCCGCCGCACCCGAATTCCAAGTCGTCAGGGTGCGCGCCAAACGCCAGCAGCGGGGCGGGTTTAAGCGGGGATTTCAGTGAAGGCTTCATGGGAATTTTCAATGGGTTCGCGGCTTATAAATGTGATTTCCGGAGCTTCTGACGGCTGAAGATAGGCGGTTTCGCCCACCCCGGCAATGTAATGTGTGCAGTGCAGAACGGATTGCATCCAGCGCAGGCGGCTGTCGCGCGCAGGGCTGATTTGTTCCCGGGTGATGCTGGTTTCGGGCAGCGGCACATAGACGCTGCCCCCCTCGTGCAGGACCAGCCGGTTCTCCCGGAAGCGGGCGCGCACGATTTCACCCTGATGCGGGACATCGGCGAAAAAATCCGTGATGTCACACGCCGCCCGGCGAAACGCCGCCTCGCCCGACCGCGCCACGCGGATGCCCTCCAGCAACCCCATGGCGCGATACATGTCCAGACAGAAGTCGGCCACCGTCGTGGCGGTGATTTGCCGGAAGCAATCAATCGCGTTGCGTTCAACGTAGTTGGGCAGTTGCAATTCGGTTTTGCTTTGCCAGCCGTCGGGAATGCGCTTGAGAAACAGCGGCGAAAATTTGCGCTGGAGTTTGTTTGCAAACGCGAAGTTAAGCGTGGCCGGTTCGTGGGTCTTGCGATGCCGCAGGATGGTCTGGGTTTCCCGCGGGTCGTGATCGCTGTCGTGAAAGAAAAAGACAATTTCACCGCCGATTTCCGCCTGCAGCCGGCGGGCGGTGCGGATCTTGGCCACGAGGAAACGGCGCGGGAAAAACCCGCAGGGTTGCTGGCCAAAACAGATGATGGGGGTGGCGCTCATGTCAGGATGGGGCGGGTTGGCTGGGACGGAGCGCGGCTCTGTGAGCCGCAGCACGCCCATGGCAAGGGAAAGTTTGAAGCTGCCCGCAGACTGGGTCCGGCAGGCAATGTGCTGCGGGTCACAGCCCCGCGCTCCGTCAGGGATCCTGTCGGTTCGGAAGGTGGTATCGGGCTGGGGCCGCCTTCCGTCGTGCCCTCGTCTCCGCACCCCGCCTGGAGGATCAGGCTGAACAGGACGCACGCGGCGCAACCAATAAAATTATACCACAGATAGCTGATGCTCAGGGAAAAATAGAGGATGAAAACCAGACTTTGTGCGGCCAGTGCGGCCCAGAAGACCGCCGTGCCGCGCACCTGCTTGATGAAAAAGGCCACGAGAAACAGGGCCAGCACCACGCCGTAAAAAATCGAGCCGACGATGTTGACGGCCTGGATGAGGTTCTCCGCCAGATGGCAGAACAATGCAAAGGCCAGCGCCACCAACCCCCAGAGCAGCGTGAACCATTTGGTCGCCTTGACGTAATGCGCGTCCGTCGCGTCGCGTTTGATGATGTGCCGGTAAAAATCAATCGTGGTGGTGGAGCCGAGGGCGTTGAGTTCGGCGGCCTTGGAGGACAAGGCGGCGGCAAAAAACGCCGCGACCAGCAGACCGATCAGCCCGTGCGGAAGCTGCTTCAGAATAAAGGTAATGAAAACGTAATCGGCGTCGCTGTTTTTCAGGCCGGGATTGGCGGCCAACAGGTTGGTTTTGGCTTCGAACCGCACGGCTTCGGCGCGTTCGCCGGTGGTCAGCGCCAGCGCGCGGGCCTGTTGCTCGGCCACGGCATCACCGCTGTGCCGGGCGGCCAGCCAGGCTTGAATCTGCTGTTTCTTTTCCACCTGAAGACCGGCGAATTTTTGTTCCAAGACCGCCGTGGCGGTCCCGTGATCCTGCGTGACGGCCCGATGCCAGGCGGTTTCGTTGAAAAAGAGCGGGGCCGGCTCAAATTGATAAAACACGAACAGCAGGACGCCCAGCAGCAAAATGAAAAACTGCATGGGGATTTTCAGCACGGCGTTGAACATCAACCCCAGCCGGCTTTCGCGCAGGGACGCGCCGGAAATGTAGCGCTGCACCTGCGATTGATCCGTGCCAAAATACGACAGCGCCAGAAACAGGCCGCCCAGCAGGCCGGACCAGAAGGTATAACGCTGGTTCAAGTCCGGCGAGAAATCCACCGCGTGCAATTTGTCAAAGCCGCCCGCCACGGTCAGCGCATCGGTGAGGCTGGCCGGCAGACGGGCCAGCAGGAGGACCAGCGCCGTCACCATGCCGCCAAAGATGACGGCCATCTGGTATTTTTGCGTGAGACTCACCGCTTCGCAGCCGCCGATCACCGTATATATTATCACCAGCAGGCCGCTCAGGACGATGGTCAGGTCCAGCCGCCAGCCCAGCATGGTGGACAGAATGATCGCCGGCGCATAAATCGTGATGCCCGCCGCCAGTCCGCGTTGCAACAGGAACAGCGCGGCCCCGAGCAGGCGGGTTTTGGTGTCAAAGCGCCGGCCGAGAAATTCGTAGGCGGTGTAAACATTCAACCGCCGGTACATGGGCAGGAAGACGGCGGCGATGAGGATCAGCGCCAGCGGCAGTCCGAAGTAGTTTTGCACAAAGCCCAGGCCGTCCTGAAAGCCCTGGCCGGGGGTGGAAATAAAAGTGATGGCGCTGGCCTGGGTGGCCATCACGGAAATGCCAATCGTCGCCCAGCCCGCGGTTTGGTCGCCTTTCAGGTAGGCGCTCAGGTCGCGCTGGCCGCGTGTGCGCCAGACACCGTAAACGGCGATGCCCACCATGGACCCGATGAGGATGAGAAGATCCAGCCGGTTCATGCAAACATTCTGGACAACCCCCACAGCAACGCCACCCACAGAAGGAAGGAGCCGGCCACCAACAGGTAAACGCGGGGCCAGGTCGGCAGGCCCGGCAGGCCGGTCTGCTCGTCACTGGGGGCGGATGGTTGGGTCGTGCAATCGTGCCTTTCCGTGGTCGGGTTCGGGCTTTTCACTTGTTCCTCTTGTTATTTTCCCAGGGATACGAGGTTGGCAAACAGGCGGTAGGCGCCCGGCACCCCGGCGGGCAGTTGCCGGAAAAACACCAGGCCGGTATAGACATAATATCCATTGCCATATTTGGCCGCCAGCAGCGCGCCTTTCAGCGGATCCTCGCCGGGATCGTGACAGGCCAGGATGGGGGTGAAGTGTTCATCCCATTGGGTGGGGAAGTAGATGCCGCGCTCTTGCACCCAGCCGGCGAAATCCGCCGCCGTGATTTTATTGGGCGTGTTCAGCACTGGATGCTCCGGCGCCAGCAGGGTCATGGCGGCAGTCTCATCCGTCACCCGTTGGCCGGACAACTTCAGATCGTAGGGCGCGAGCGGCGCGGCTTTCAGGCCGTCCGGACGGTTGTATTGCGCCACCACCGTGCCGCCGGATTTGACGTAGTCGAACAGCGCCGGCAATTGCGGCGTCAGATTCGTCCGCACATTGAAGGCGCGCACGCCGATCACCACCGCATCCAGATCGCGCAGCTTTTCCGGCGTCAGATCCGCGTCAGTGAGGATCGTGACGGCATAGCCCATTTGTTTCAGGTTGTCAGCCACGCTGTCGCCCGCCCCGGGCAGATAACCGACCGCATGGCCGCGAATTTTGAGGTCCAAACTGACCGCCTTCAGACTCGCCACCGGCTGGAGCAATTGGAAGGGGATGTGCCGGTAGGCGATTTCCACCCGGTCATTCGCATAACGCACCCCGCCGATGGTGGCGGCAGCCACCAGCTTGCCCACCGTGTCTTCCGCCGGGGCGGTGACGGTGAATTTTACGGTTTGGCGGTCGCCCGCCGCCGCGAGGGCGAAATCCTGCTGGTCCGGTTCCACTTTCCAGTTGGCCGGGGTTTCAATTTTCAGCGTGCCGGCGGCTCCCGCACGATTTGCCGTGACCACCACCTCCACCGGGCGGGTTTCGCCGGATTTGAACAGTTCCACCGGGGTGCTGAAATGAAGCGAGGCGGGCGGGATGACCTGCAAGCGCCGCACGTTTTCGGGCCGAAAATCGCTGGTGACTTGCACGGGTTCATCGGGGATGGACAGGGTCTCTCCCCCCACTTCAAAAACTTGTTCGAGGGGCAGCACCGGCGGATTTTCCGGCCGGCCGATCAACGCGGGATCGTCCACGTGAAACATGCCGGGGGTGCCTTCGGAACGGAGCCAGTACGGCTGGCTGAGCGGGGTGTCGGCCGGCAAAGTGATCGCCTCGTCGCGGCTGGCGGTTTGGTTGGGGGTCAGGTTGACTGTTGCGGTGATTCTTGAATCACCGATCGGGGTGGGATAACGCGCGCCCAGCCAGCGCACTGGCATGTCGGAGGTCGCCGTGACCGTGTGGTGCAGGTGCAGGGTTTCGCCGGGGACGGCTTCGGCCTGGGGGATGACCGTGGCTGCCGATAATCCAAGGCATGATTGTATAATCCGGTCCAACAATGCCCGTTTTTCAACCACCAGCGGATCGGTGGATTTCAGGTCGGCCAGCGTGCGGTGCAATTTCAGCAGCGCCGGGACGCTGGCGACGGGGGATTGAATATTAAAGTTGGTGATAATCTTCCCGGCCATGACCCCGATTTCAGCCCCGCCGGGCACCCGGTTCCATGTGGTGACGATGCCGTCCATGAGGTCCTGGGTGGCCGGTTCACCGTCCAGGAGTTGGAAGGATTGGGTGCTGTTGCGGCCACCGCCACCGCCGCCGAAATTGCCGAAGCCCTGGGTTTTGTGCATCGCCCGGCTGCGGCCGGCCAATTCACCAAAGGACAGGCCGGTGACCGGATCCTTGCCCTCAATTTCCATGTGGAGCGCGCCAGGATCAGTTCCGCGGTTGCCGCCGTTCCAGACAATGCGTTTGGGCTGCCAGGGCCGCAGCGTGTCAAGCTGTTCGGGAAAGGCCGTCGCTTTGCCCGCCAGCCGGAACGCTTCCAGTGCCAGCACGGCGGAGGCCGTGTGATGGCCATGGGTGTTGCCCGGTTGCAGGGAAAAGCAGGTGACCAGTACGTCCGGGCGGAACGTGCGGATGACCCGGACCATGTCCGCCACCACTTGCCGTCGGTCCCAAATATTGAGGGTTTCGAGATAGTCCTTGGAGAATCCAAAATCAATGGCCCGGGTGAAAAACTGGCGTCCGCCATCCAGGCGGCGGGCGGCCAATAGCTCCTGGGTCCGGGCCACGCCCAGTTCCTCGCCAAATTCCGGCCCGAGCACGTTTTGCCCGCCGTCGCCGCGCGTTACCGAAAGATAGGCGGTGCGATAGTTTTTCCCCCGGGCCAGGTAGGCGATCAAAATGGTGTGTTCATCATCCGGGTGTGCGCCCACCATCAATACACTGCCCATTTCCTGGAAACTGTTAAGTTGCTGCAGGATTTCCGGGCCGGACATGGGTTCTACCGCCGCGCCCATCCTCATCCCGGCTAGGATGCCCAGGCTGGCGACGAGCCCCATCGCCCAAAGCCGCAGGAGGCCGCTGGGTTTCGAGAGGCGGTTCGGTGGGTTCATGCGTGCGGCTTAAAGGGCAGGTTAAACAGGCATGGAAATGAAGGAGAAGTGAGCGGGACAAACAGGGTTTGTCCCCGCCTTGAATCTATCCCCCGGAAGACAGGGAATCATCGGCAGACTCACGTTGGAAATCCGGTGTGCTTATTTCTGCACCGTAAAAGGTGCGGAATATTCCGTGGTTTCCCAGGACAATTTGAGAACCCCGCCGCCGTCCGGAGCCTTCGCGATGGCGATGGTGAATTGATCCACCGGGGCGTCCAGCGCGGTTTTCTTCAAATCCACTCTGGCCAGGTCCCCTTTTTCATTGTACTGGAGGCCCCAGGCCCCCAAGTCCTTGCTGATGATCAACTTGGCCGAGCCGTCTTCCGCCGGCAGGGTGAACAGGGAATAGGCCCCGGCCGGAATGGGGGTGCCGCCGACCACCAGCGGCTTCTGAGTGATGAGTTCAGTGGCCTCATCGGCTCCCGTCCGCCAGACTTTGCCGTAAGGAACCAGCCCGCCCCAGATCTTGCGGACTTCACCTGTTTTGGGATCCTTGGTATAGGGGCGGCCATAGATGATCGTCACCCGGTTGCGGTCCACTACCGCGCTGATGGTTTCGTGCGGGCTGACGCGTTTTTGTTGGGCCATCAGCGGCAAAGCACTGACCAGGATGGCGGCTGCCATGGCCAGCAGGGAGAAGGTTTTTTTCATAAGTTGGTGCTTGGTTGTGGTTTGTGAGAATGCTGCTCCATTTGAGCAACGAATCCTAACTGTTGGCCAGACGGTTGACATTTCGCCGGGGTTACAGCATAATGCGCGTTATGAAACGGGGATTCCGTCGGCGCGGCCCGTATTTTCACCCGCTTGGGTGATGGCCCCGGTTTGTTTTTTCTGATACGTTTTTAAAAAATCTTTTTTGGAGACATGAAAACCATGAAATTTATGACGAAAAAATGTTTTGGCGGAACAGCCGGAACAATCAGCGCGGCCGGAGCCGCTCTGGGTCTGGTGACCCTGGGTTCGTCCCTCAGCGCTCAGACCTACACCCCCGACAATTGGGTGGTTGATCCCTACAGCCCCAATGCCAATTTTACCGTTTCTGGCGCCACTTCGACCAGCCCGACCTACACCGACAATGGTTCGGCCACGGGCAGTCTTTATGGCTACTCCTCGCTTGGGGCCACCTTGTCCCTGGTGAATATTGGCGATAACATCACGTACAGCGGGCAGTTTTCTTTGGCGGGAAATGTGAACAACAGCAATCTGCAGTTTCGGTTTGGTCTGCTTTACGCCGGGAGCAGCGCCAATGATACTGGCTGGCTGGGTTACGATATTGGCTTGCCCAATGCCGCCGGTCAACCGGGACTCTACGAGCGCAACAACCCCAATACGGGTGTCTTTGCTTCCGGCACCGGCGCGACCACGGTCTCCAGTGGCGATACCGCTTTCACTGGTCCGCTGGCGGCCGGCACCTACGATTTCTCTCTTAGCGTGACGCTTTCTTCCTCAACGAGCGAAACGATCAATTGGAGCGTTACCGGGATTAATTCCAATCCTTATATTTATACTGGCAGCTATGTTAACACCACCCTCACGACGGAGGGCAGCCTTAATTTTGACTCCGTTGGTTTTCTTGGCGGTGGTTCAACGTTTGCCTCGGCTTCCACTTCGGACGTGATATCTTTTGGCAATCCGACCGTGACGCTGGTTCCTGAACCCTCGGTTCTCGCTTTGGCCGGGGTTGGCCTGACCGTGTTGCTGGGGCGGTATCGTCGGAGTCGTCCGTCCGCCGGCCGGTAAACGGTTGGGCGGGAACAACCATCATCCCTGCAGTCCTTTTTTATAAAATGCCGTGCGCGCCGCACGGCATTTTCTTTGTTTCAAGCCGAATCGTCGGCTGAAGGCCTTTCCTTCAAGGCCGGGTGGTGCGGCGTGTGCTGGTCGCGTCTTCGACCGGCTATTCGAGTTGCACAATCCCCAGGCGGATGGCGGTGATCGCCGCTTCCGTGCGATCCTGCACCCCGAGTTTGTGGAACAGGTTTTTAAGATGAGATTTGACGGTGTCTTCGGAAATAAACAGGGCGGAGGCGATTTCCTTGTTGCTGCGGCCCCGGACCAGGAGCTGCAGGGCCTCCATTTCCCGCCGGTTCAATTCTTCCCGTTGTGACCGGTTGGCCAGGCGGCTGGCCACCACGGCCGGCAATGGTTCGTGGCCGGCATGCACGGCGCGGATGGTTTGCACCATTTCCTCCTTGGACATGTCCTTGAGCAAATACGATTTGGCGCCGGATTGGATCGCCCGGTACACATCCTCGTCCGCATCATAGGTGGTCACCACAATCACCCGGCAGGCGGGAAATTCCTTGCGCAGGGCGATGATCGCCTCAACCCCGCTGAAGCCGGGCAGCCGCAAATCCATCAGTACGATATCCGGCTTTTCCCGCCGGAATATTTCCACTGCCGCCCGGCCGTCGCCGCTTTCGGCCACCACGAGCATGTCCGGCTCGCCGTCAATCAGCGCCGTCAGCCCCATCCGAAAGGCCGGATGATCGTCCACCACCACCAATCGAATGGGATTTTTCTTCTTCATAATTGCTTTAGTCCGCCACCGGAACCACCAGCGTGACTTCCGTTCCCCCACCGCTGGCGCTGTTCACGATCAGTTGCGCCTGCAGTTCCTCGCCCCGTTCGCGCATGCCCATCAACCCAAAACCGCTTTCCCCGGGCGGTGGCTGCGCCGGATCAAATCCCCGCCCGTCATCGCGGACCACCAGGCGCACCGCCTTGTCTTCAAAGTGCAACTCCACTTGGATGAGTTTGGCCTGCGCGTGTTTCACGGCATTGGTGATGGCCTCCTGTCCGATGCGCAGCAGATTGTTTTCCGTGACCGGCGGCAGCCGCCGCAGCCGGCCATTCACCCGCATCCGTCCCTCCACCCCCGTGTTGCCGGACAATTGTTGCAAAATATCCGTCAGGGCCGAGGCCAGGTTGCCGGTTTCGAGCACTTGGGAACGCATGTTCCAAATGGTGTTGCGCGCGTCGGCCAGATTGCTGCGCACCAACTGGTGGGCGAGTTCCAAATGCTGGCCGGTGCCGTTGGCCTCGGTCGGAAGGCGGCTCTTCGCCAGTTCCAATTGCATGGAAATCGCCCCCAATCCCTGCGCCAGTGTGTCGTGGATTTCCCGCGCCAGACGGTTGCGTTCCGACAAAATGGCGGCGAATTCGCGCTCCGCCATCGTCCTCCGCCGTTTTTGTTCGCGCGACAGCCAGACCACCCAGGCGGTCGCCAGCAACGACGCCAGGGCCACCCCCCCCAGCAGATAAATGATGTGCCGGGGGGTCCACCAGGGCGGCGGTTGGAGAATCTCCAAATCTCCTGGCGTACGCAGCAGAATTTGAAATGACTGCGGCGTCCACACTCCGGCCTGCGGCCTGCTTTCATCATAAACCAGCGAACAAATGCCCATGATGCGAACCTGGCTGCCCACCTGCCAGTCCGGGTAAACCGGCGCCGCGGGCGGGAATTTAAAAATTCCCTTGAAGGTCTTCCCGTCCTTCTCCAGGGTCAGCGCCACTTCATTCTGCACCGTCTGAATTTCGATTAATTTTGCCGCCAGCGTGACCAGATCGTCTTGATGATCATACGCCTCTGAAAAATTGCTCAGTGCGACGGGCGGCGGCGGCGTGGTCTCGCTGATTTTCCGGAAGACCGCATCCTCCAGCAGCGGGGCGGACGAACTCGATCCCGGAAAACCCAGCACGTCAATTTCATTGCCCGCCAGCAGGTTGTCCTGCTGGCTGGTTTGAATTCTGAACCCGGAGGATTCATCGCGAATCCACACCAGCGAACCCGGCTGGGCAAAGGTCACCACCCCGCGCAGATGCACCCGGTGGCCCTGCGGGATTTCCGGTGAAAACTGCCAAAGGCTGGCGGAGGATCGCACCGGAACGGCATAAGGATCCGCCGGAGGTTCCTTTTCGATCCACAGCGGCACGCCCGGCGGAATTTGCAACACCGGGCTTAACGCCTGCCGCTTGTGATTGAACTGGTACAGGCAGATCGCCTCAATCCGGACCTCCGCGTCCACTTGATGAATCCATGAATTCTTCGGCACGGAAATTCTCACCGGCACCAGCCCCCCGTCCACCGCGACAATGATCCTCTGAATGTCCGATCCCGGTGCCGGGTCAAAACACTGCCGGATCACCCCCTTGATTTCCACCCATTGGGCGTCCAACGCGCCCGTGGTCAATTGTTGATAAGTGACCGGATGCGCTTTGGGAATGGCCTGTGTCCCCACCTTCTGGACCGTTCCCGTCTTGACAATGGGGGCGAATTCGGCGGGATCCGTCACCCCCTGGATGTCCAGCAAATCCCCCCGGTGAAAATTGGTTAGGCTGTCCCGCGCCGCCAGTATGTAGATTCCAGCCGTCTGATCCGCCACGATCACCGCCTGCCCGTCGGGGGCGGCATTGCCCATCATCACCCCCGTCAGCCTCACCGGCAGCGCCCGCGCGGCTTGGCTCGGGGACAAAGCCCGGATTTGGCTCACGTTGGTCAGCACCTCAGCCGCCGGTGCCGCTTGCGCCCCCAGTTCCATTGCGATGCCGGCCAGTCCCAGCAGCAATCCTGCCGTTTTGATGGCCTGTAAATACGCTGGCATGGTTAAGGTGATGCGCCGATGATAAGTCAGGTCTCCGCCGCCCGCAATGCCCGCTTTTTCACCCGTTCGGGTGATGGACGTGGCGGCCCCGCCGTGGTAGATATTGGACTCACCATTCAACCAACTATGAAAACACAACCATACTGCAAAATTCCAGTCATCCTGCTTTTGCTCGGACTGCCCATGATGGCCCCCGCCGCCATCATCACCCTGACCGCCAGTGATGCCGGCGGCACCACTTCGCTGAACAGTGCCGGCAAGTGGAGCGATGGCAATCCACCCAGTCCGGCTAATGATTACTATACCTCCATTTATTTCGCCCGCACGCCAACAGGCTCCGCCGGCGTTACCTTTGCCGGCCATTCGCTGACTCTGCAGGCCCCCTCCGGGCAGGGCTCTCCCGAGAGAAACCTGCTCTACAAGGGTGGCGGGGGTGATACCATTACCATCAATAACCTCACCAACGCGGTTGGTGGTGTGCTCAATAACGGAGGGTCGGGGGCTGTGACGCCCCCCACCTTTACCGGCAACCTCTGGACCATCGCCGGAAATTCCACCATCTTGTCCGACCAGGGCTCCACGATTGTCGGCTATCCGCTGGCCGGCTCCGCCATTTTGACCAATCTCAGCGGCCAGACCCGCACCATCACTTATACGGGCAGCCTCGCCGCCTTCACCGGAGAATTCTACATCACCAACTCCTGCACCGTCATCCTGAACTCGGGGAGCAGCCCCTTGGGCAACCCGGCGGTGTCCAACCCGGCTCAAATTACCATCGGCGCCGGATGCGTGTTTGAAGACAATGCAGGATTGACGTTTAACAACGCCAACGGCGGGTTTATGCTCGCCGGCAGCGCCACCATCTCCGCTGAAAGTTCAACCGTGATTGCCGAACCCATCGCGGACGGTGGCAATAACTTTCCCCTGACCTTGGCCGGTACCGGCACGCTTAAGCTGAGTACCCCGGCCACTTATGGCGGCGGCACGCTCATTTCTTCCGGCACCTTCCAACTCGGCGTCGCCAACGCCCTTGCGGCTCCGGCCACCGCCGGTCTGGGCGATCTCACCAACAATGCCACCCTGGATTTGAACACGTTCAGCCTGACGATCAACGGCTTGAGCGGGTCCGGAACCGTGGACACCGAGGCTGGCGGCACGCCAACCTTGACCATCGGTGCCAACGGGGACAGCGGGACGTTCACCGGATCAATTCAGAATTCCTCCGGCGCCCTCTCGGTGACCAAGACGGGGGCCGGCACCGAAACGTTCTCCGGCGGTTATTCTTACAGCGGAACCACGCTGGTGACCGGTGGAACCCTGAGCTTGAACACGGCCGGAAACCTGCCTGGCACTCCCGGCAATTTCACCGTCAACAACGGCGCCGTGTTGCAGGTGGATGTTTCCTCCGGCAATTCGTTGCCGGTCAATAATTTGGTGTTGGGCAATTCCACCAATATTTTCGGTTATGGCACGGTCACGGCCAATCCCACCTACCCGGCCGTCAATTGCACCGGCGGCATTTCCGCCCCGGGAACCGCCATTGTCATTGCTCTTACCGCCACGGGCTTGCAACCCGGCACCATCACCCTGATCAAATACACGGGCACGGCGCTCGCCAGCCTCGCGAATTTCCAGTTGTCCCCGCCGCCCGGGGTGGCCGCCACGCTGGTGAACAACACCGCCAACCATTCGATTGATCTCCATATCCTTTCCATCCCCAATGTGCTGGCTTGGAATGGGCTCAACGGCACTGCTTGGGATCTTTCCACTCCCAACTGGACCAACACCCTTTCCGGAGGTATAACCGTATTCCGGCAATATACCAACAACGGCGTCGTTGCCGGCGATGCCGTGACCTTTGATGACACACTGACGAACAGCCTCGTTGGCCCGCAGCCCACCAATGTCGTCTTGAATTCGGTGTTTTACGCCTTCCCGGTCGTGGTGAACAGCACCCTGCCGTACAGCATTTCCGGCTCGGGGGGAATCACCGGGGTCACCTCGCTGGCCATTTCCAATACCGGTTCACTGACCCTGCTCACCAGCAACAGCTTTACCGGCGGCGTCAACATCTCCGACACGGAGCTGGTTATCACCAATGACTCCGCGCTGGGAAGCCCCGCCGGCCCGGTGATCCTCAACGGCACCACCCTGCAGTACAACGGCAGCAGCACCAACAATGTCCGGCCCTTCAGCATGCCTGTGATTTCCTATGTCGGCGTTTCCACCAATAATACCGTTCGTCTGGGCGGCGTCATCAGCGGCGCGGGCGCCAGCTTCAACAAGAATGACAACGGCACCCTCATCCTGGCCGCCAACGAAACCTTCACCGGCAACCTGTTCCTCCACGGTGGTTTCACCGTCATTGACACCGGCGGCGCCTTCACCAATGGCAACTATAACGATGTCGGGCAAAACACCACCGACGCCGCCACCCTCACCCTCCAGGGCACCGGCTCGCTCCTCACCACCTCCGATTTTAACTTGGGCGACTTGGACAGTTCCATCGGTACGCTGAACATGACCGGGAATTCCACCCTGACCGTCAACGCCTTTTATATCGGTTCCGCCAACGCCAGCGGCTCCACCGCCAGCGGCACGGTCAACCAGAGCGGCGGCACCATCACGGAAATCAGCACCACCGTCGGCACCTTTTGCATCGGTGGGCGCACCTCCGCTTCGGCTGTGGGCGTCTATAACATGAGCGGCGGCACGCTCACCGCCAATGCCGGCATCCGGGTCGGCTCGACCGGCATCGGCACCTTGAATCAGAGCGGCGGCACGATCAATGCCATCGGCGGCATCAACCTCGCGCGCATCGCCGGGTCGTTCGGCACCAACAACCTGACCGGCGGCGTCCTCTCCACCTACAATGTCGCCTCCAGCACCGGCACCAACGCCGTCTTCAACTTCAATGGCGGCACCCTGCAGGCGAATTTCGCCCCCCCGGGAGCCACCTGGTTCTCCGGCGCGATCCAGGCCAATATCCTGGCCGGCGGCGCCATCATTGATTCGTCCAACAACATTGTCACCATCGCCACGCCCCTGCTCGCCGGCAGCGCTGCCGGGGGGCTGACCAAGAAAGGCTCCGGAACGTTGAACCTGACGGCGGTGAACACCTTCACCGGCCCCATCACCAACAATGCCGGCACCCTGTTCCTGAACAGCACCAGCACTTATCCGGGCGCGGTCGTCGTCAATGCCGGCACGCTGGAACTGACCCCCGCCACCACCCTGCAGGGCGGCGTGACCATCAACAACAACGGCGTCCTCTCCGTCGTTCAACAGGGAACCGCCGCCACCAGCGTCGGCAATCTGACCTTTAACGGGGCCGCCTCCGGCCCGGGCGGCGCCCTGGCGCTGACGATGACCGCCGCCAACAATCCGAACGTCCCCATGGTGAATTGCGGGACGCTCACCCTCACCGGCACCAACACCATCAACCTGGCCGCCGCCAACGTCGGCACCCTGGCGCTGATCAAATACACGGGGACCATCGCCGGTTCCGGTAATTGCACCAACCTCGCCCTGCCCCAGGGCGGCCTCGGTTACATTTCCAACAACGCCACCGCCTCCACCCTCTATGCGGTCGTCACCAGCACCGGCCCCGGCTTGGTCTGGACCGGCACCAACACCGTCAACCCGAATCTCTGGGACATCAACGCCACCACCAACTGGCTGGTGAACGCCGTCCCAACTTCCTATCATCAGATCATCAGCCCGGGCGATGCCGTCATGTTTACTGACACCGGCAGCGGCGCGGTCACCGTCAACACCAATGTCGCCCCCGCCAGCCTGGTCATCAGCAACAACGCCAAAACCTACACCTTCAGTGGCGTCGGCGGCATTTCCGGTCCGGGCGGCCTGGAACTTCTTGGCCCCGGCACGACCATCTTGAATCTGACCAATGAGACCTATTTGGGGAATACCATCATCAGCAACGGGGTTTTGGAAGTCGGGAATACCGGAACCGGCGCCCCCCTCTCGCCCACGGCCAGCCTGGTCATCGGGCCCAATGGCACCCTGCAATTGTCCGCTCAACTGGCCAACGTCGTCACCACCGTGAACGAATTCACCGGTTCCGGACACATCAACTACACGGGCGGCATTAATTCCATCCTCTCCTTCGGCGGCAGCGCCGGCGGAACGTGGAACGGTTCCATCGGCGACAACAAGGGCGGCGGTCTTTCGCTGACCAAGAATGGCACCGGCACCTGGGTGGTCGGCGGCACCAACTACCTGAACAACGGGGACTACTTTAATGCCGTTTCCCAGAATCAGTTTAACAACGGCGCCACGATTATCACCAACGGCGGCTTCCTGGGGCTGGCCTCCGACGAGTTCTGGGTCGCTTACAACCCCGGCAGCACCAGCACGGTGTATGTGGCGGGCGGCACCGTGGTTGTCTCCAATAACTGGCTGCGGGTCGGTTACAACGATACGACCGCCAACGGGACGCTCGTGGTCAACAGCGGCACCGTCATCAAAGCCGGGGCCAACACCTTCGACGTCGGCGCGAACACCGCCACCGGCACCCTGATCGTCAACGGCGGCCAGGTGCTGAACAGCGGCGCGCTGTGGCTCGGCGACGGCACCGGGGCCAGCGGCACCCTGGATCTGAACGGCGGTCTGTTGCAGGCCACCGTTTTGGAACCCAACGGCTCGCCGGCCACCTCCGTCGCCTATTTCGATGGCGGCACCCTGCAGGCCGTCACCAACAGCACCGACTTCCTGCTGGTCTCCAGCATGGTGATGAGCAACGGCCTGATCCTGGATGACAATGGCTTCGCCATCAACATCGCCAGCGAGGCCCTGCAGTCCGGCGACAGTTTCACCGGCGGTCTCGTCAAGAAGGGGGCCGGGCAGGTTTATCTGGATAACGCCAATACCTACACCGGCGCCACCCTTGTCACCAACGGCCTGCTGGCCGGCGTGGGCAGCGTTAGCGGTCCCGTGGTCGTCGCCCCGTCGGGTGATCTCGGCGCCGGGGATGCCGGTTCCGTCGGCAGTTCCTTCACCATCAACAACAACCTGACCCTGCAGGGCAATGTCACCCTGCGCATCAGCAAGACGGGGGACTCCCTGACGCAGGATCAACTGGATGTTAACGGCAACGTGATCTACGGCGGCCTCCTCACCGTGACCAACGCCACCTCCGATGACAATGTGCTGACGACCACCGACTCCTTCCAGTTGTTCAGCGTCTCGGGTTCGCATTCCGGCAACTTCACCGGCATTGCCGGTTCGCCGGGAACCGGTTTGGCCTACCACTTCAATCCGGCCACCGGGGTGTTGAGCATCGTGGTCAACACCATTCCCAGCACGCCCACCAACCTCACCTTCAGCGTGAGCAATGGCAGCCTGAACGTGAGCTGGCCGTCCAGTTACATTGGCTGGATTCTCCAGGCGCAGACCAACACGCTGGGTTCCGGCCTCGGCACCAACTGGGTGGATTTGGCGGGAACCTCCGCCACCGACACCTTCTCGCTGCCCCTCACCGCCACCAATCCGGCCGTGTTCGTCCGCTTGCGCCATCCGTAAGCCGGTGATTTCCCCGGGGTTGGGTTTCCCCGGTCGGAAAATGGGCGGGTGGGGAGGCCGGTTCAACCGGCGTCCCCACCCGGTTTTTTTATCCGGTGCTTGTCGTGCTTGATCGTGTTTTGCCGTTTGGCCCCGGTTTGAACCGCAGCGGGCCGCGGACCAACGCGGTGATCCGGGTTCCGCCGGCCGCTCTGGCCGCCCGCGCCCCTCCTGGAGGGCCCCGCCGGCCACCGACAAAGACCACTTCCTCTTCCTGCCTCCAGTCTGGCACAGGGGGTGGGACTTCCGCAGGGTAACCCTCAAAATAATCAAAAAAAATTTAAGGGTCCGTCAAGAAATTGACTTTGCAAGCTGACACCGCAATTTGGGCGGCTGGCCCGGCGCGAGCGGGGAGCCTGGCCAAAGGGCTCTGTGACGAGCGAGCCACGCCGCCCGCCGGCAAAAGAACCAGTCAGGTTGTAAAGGTTGTTTCTTGACCTACCCTAACCGGGGGCAACTGTCTGCACCCCAAGGGGTTCGGAAGATTCTGCCCCCCCGGAACGCAGTGCCCGCCAGGAAACGACGGGGATTTTTGCCGCGGACTTCGCCCCCGCTCAGCCTTCCCCCCATTTTTGAATGCGGTCGCAGGCTTCTTGAAAAGGATCGCCGAAGGGGTCGAGCCAGTGAATCCGGGCGTCGCGTTTGAACCAGGTGATCTGGCCCTTGGCAAACTGGCGGATGGCGATCACGAGTTCGCGGCGCAGGTCCTCGGGGGTGGCCAGCTCGCCCCGGAGAAAGCGCGTGATGTACCGGTACTCCAGCCCCAGTTTTTCCAGCCGGAGGTCGGGCACGCCCCGCGCGCGCAGCCCGGCGACTTCTTCGATCATGCCGCCGGCCAGCCGGTCCCGGAGGCGCTGCTCGATTCTTTGTTCGAGGATTTCGCGCGGCCAGGTCAGCCCCAGTTGCAGGCAGTCGTAGCGCGGGGAGCGCTGGTGGGCGGCCGTGTGCGTGCCTCCGCCGCCGGCAATTTCGAGGGCCCGGATGAGCCGGCGCCGGTTGCTTTTGTCAATGCGGCGGGCGGCCGCCGGGTCGGACTGCTCCAGCCGCTCGGCCAACTGCGGCAGGGGCAGGCCCTCGAGTTCCGCGCGCAGCGGGTCGTTGGGGGGAACCTCCACCAGTTCATAACCTTCCACGATGGCGCTGAGGTACAAACCGGTTCCGCCGACGAGGAGCGGTCTTCGGCCGGCTCCGGCAATGGAGTCAATGGCGTGGTAAGCGGCCCGCTGATACTGGGCCAGGGAATAGTATTCGGTCAGGTCGGCCACATCAATCAGGTGGTGTTTGACCGTGCCGGCCTGGGCGGCGGTGACCTTTCCGCTGCCCAGGTCCAGGCCCCGGTAAACCTGGCGCGAGTCGGCGGAGACGACTTCGCCGCCGAGATGTTTGGCCAGCCGAATGCCCAACTCGCTCTTGCCCGAGGCGTTGGTTCCCAGAATGACGATCAGCTTTTGCATCAGAATCTGTTCGCTGGGCGGGAGACTGCGGGGAATACTGGAACGCTGAACGCAGCGGAGCCGCCGCCCTTGGCATTCCACGCCAACGGAGGGACGGCCGTGCCAATAACGGCGGCGGAACAGATATTTGTAAACATTCGGAAAGTTTATGGCCGGACCCCCAGAATGCAACCGGCGAGTTGGCCCGGCCAACCACGGAGCGCGGGTCTGCGACCCGCAGCCCTCACCCTGCAAATCCAGGCCTGAAAAC
>CAZUBG010000009.1:0-41743 GCA_964618545.1 uncultured Bifidobacteriaceae bacterium
AAAATCCGAGTGGTGACCAGACGCGCGTACGGCTTTCGCACCTTTGAAGCGATGGGAATTGCCTTGTATCACACGTTAGGCCGCCTTCATGAACCCGATGCATTCACCCATAAATTTTGCTGACGATGCAAATTTATGAAGACATCGCGAATTATCTGAACGTCGCGGCCCTCCAGAATTCCGCGCAGCCTTGACGATATTTCAGTTCTGGTATTAAAGGGGTTTTTCAGTTCATTCGAGGATTCATCCAACCATTTCAGCCTCCGAAGCGCTTCCATGATTCTTTCGACGAGCCCGGCGCGGGACAGTGTCATGTCACTTTTGCAGTCGGGGTTGTCGTCCGCATTTTCACGGAACACGACTTTGTCTTGTCGCTTTTTGCAGATGTCAATGATCACAAGCTGAAACCTGATGACATCGATTGCATCCAGCAGCTTGGAGATACTGATACTCCGCCAATCGGCGTTGGGGTTGATGTAGCCCACGGAAGTCGGAATATATTCAGGTTGAAAGTAGCCCATGTGAGCCTGCCCAATGATAATTGTTTCCACTGCATCACAACGTCCGCCCAACACGAAGCCGTAGTTTTGCAGCGTCAACCATGCTGTCCCGCCTGTATCGTCAAAATGCAACCGAATCGCATCTTCGTACTTGATTAGGTTGGTTTCAAAGTAGTTCATGGGTCCAACCCCATGTTTGCTCGCTCCGGCTGGATGTAGACACGGGGAATTGACCACTGTCCGGCACACACCTTACCCCCGGCACATCTGGGCGTCGCCTTGCGCGACCTGTAAGCCCCTGTTTTATACGAACATCTTCCGTGTATTGCCCATCCTGAAGGTTCATGTCATCATTTTATTTGGCGGCCGAAAGCGATCATTGCAATCTGCATAAATTCCGGGCCCGGAAGCGGAACCGGACCACGGCTCAGACGGAAGACTCTATTCAATATCGGCCCGGGTGAAACGGCTGCGGATTCGAGGAGTGCCCGGCATGTTTCCTGCCTCCTCAGGGTGCCCGTTGGCGGGATTGGCACCCGGATCTTAGCGTCCCTGGCGGTGGTAAGGTTTCCTTTATTTGCCATTCTCAATTTATCTTGGTAGTAAGGGATGGCAGGGAGTCGGGTAGACGATGGGAACTCCGCGGGCATCATGAATCTGCCGGCTATTTGAAAAGTTTGACCGGCCAATGCCTGAAACCCTCTTGCGGCACAGCAACGCTTGAAGCTTGATCGCGGTCGAGGGTTAAGCATAAGATTACTGAGTATTGATCTGTATTCCAACTGAAAGCAAGCTTTTTTTGTCACAAGCCGGTCTTTTATTGCTCTTTCGAGGCGCGTAATCGGCAAAAAGGGGTTGTAGCGGGTGCGCATGGGGGTTGTTCAGGTGGTGACTTGATGATTCCGGAAAAAGTGTTTCAGCAATTTTTGGCGTTGGGCGATGCGTGGCGAGCTACTCGCGGGGCCCACCAAGACAAGGAACGGAAAGTCGTGATTCACGTGGAGGACACGCCTGCGCCGCGGCTCGCTCAAAGGTGTCGGTTCCCCGACGTTTGTAATGGGTATCCGTGGGCGGATAGGACGGGGAGGCCAGCGATGGGAAAGCAATGAATTGCCAAGTCTCGCGGCTTGAACGGCAACCTTGACGGTGGCTGGCTGGCATCCAGATTGGCTGCAAATGACGTTTGCCTCAATGTTTATGGGTATCATAATAACTTTGTCATACGCTGGCCACGAAGCGGCCGCATGGCTGTATCCACACCGCGCCGGCCAGTCGGCAGTCCCGACGTGGGCAGGCGCTCCCATGGCCAGATCTTTGAAACCCCCGTTTACCCATTATCAACGTCGAGGAAGCAAGATGTCCCTCTTGAGGCTTTGCCACCGTGCGGGTTTACTATCAGGTGCCTGAGCGCAACCGGCGGCACTTGAATGTCCGTATGTTGGTATCGGAAATTGCGAGCAGCTCTGGAGCAACGTATTTTGCGCATGTCGCGCAGTGGCAACCTCGGTGACTCGTTCGATCATCGGCCTCGCGAACCAGCCGGACCTTCCCAAACGTGGCAATAAATTCGTCCGGCACCGGCCAGGCCCTGTTTAATTTTCTTGTTCTGCATGGTTTCATTACCTTCACATCGGCATCAAACATGGGTTCCCCGGCACTAAAGGTTTCCAAACGAATATCGGTCCGGGCGGTCGTCCGGTTCGGCTGCGGCGCGTGCGGTTTATCGGGACACAAAATCCAGAAATGGCGGATGTTTTGGGCGGGGTCAAAATCGCAACGGCCACCTGTTTTCAAATCGTAAGGAGGCTGGATTTCAAACTGGAAGGGCACCTGTTTCCAGCCGTTGGTCGGGCTCGCGGGCGAACTGGTTTCAATCGCGACCCCGGCGCGGGCCTGACAGGAATTCAGCGCCGAGCCGACCGCAAAAAAAGGCGCAGCAACCTTTCATTTTACATTCCCGGGATAATAGTTTTTCACCGGCTGAACCACCACCCGCGCCGGCCCCTTATTGGGCAGACACGCCGTGAACAGGGCGGTGACTTCACCTTTTTCATTCACATAGACAAACGGCCGCTCGCGCCGGCTGAAGGTTTCGCTCGTGCCATCATCATAGGGCACAGTCTTGGTGAAGACCGGCTCGCGCGTCATGAATTGATAATGCACGCCGTCCTTGGAAAAATACTGCGCCCCGCCCTTGCCGAGCCCCGTCGCCTTGCCTTTCCAGTCGTTAAGCAGCACGTTGTACTGGTTGTTCGCCCACCAGATGGTCGGGTCTTCCAGCTCGCAATTTGCCGGCAGCAAATTGTCCCCGTTCGCCACCACGGTGTAGGGTCCGGCGTAGCTCGGGGCGGTGAAGGCAATGCCGCGGTTCACCTGCGCACGGTCCCGCAAACGGCAGAAAACATAGATGCTCCCATCCGGTTTCACGAGAATGGCCGGATTGCTCGCCTTCATCACCGGCTGGTCCCGGCGCGTCCACGGGCCCGTGACGGATTCGGCGACGGCGTAGCCCGTCTGATTGGCCGAGTTGATGTAATACAGCACAAACCGGGTGCCCGCCTGGACAATCTTCACATTGTGAATCCGGGAATTGTCCCAATTGTTCGTCCGCTTTTGCAGAACGACCTCTTGAAAAGCATAGGGGCCGAACAGGTTGGTGGAAGTCGCCCGGACGCACTCGGAGTACTTCGTCCAGCCGCCCAGGCCATACTCGGCCGGCCAACGCGAAGCGAACATGTGGTAGGTGTCCCCCACCTTGATCACCGAGGAGCACCAGAGAATATAGCCGTCCATGGCAAAGCCGCCGTGTTTCACCGCAGGTGACAGGCATTCCTTGAAACTGCGCGGCTCATTTTCCCCCGGCGTGGTCGTCAAGCCGCTGCAGAAGCTGACGGCCGAAAGAAAAATGGCGAGCGCCGCCAGCGGCCAGAAACGTTTTTTCATATCAGGGAGGACGGAAACTCTATTTTCCAGGTTTCACAGATTTGCCTGAACAAATGTTCAATATCCGTCGCGCGTCGGAGCGTTCATAATTTGGCGATTTTATCATATTAACTTATTGCATTTTTCCGTCTTGAGGTGACCGGGTCCACATCAGGATATTGGAAATGCAGGTGTCCATTTGGAAGGTGGGGTTGTGGTGCTGCATGTAAACCCCGTCCTTCATATAAAAATCCCCGGCGTGGTTGTCCCTTTGGGTCCAGACCGGCTTTTGGTTGATCCAGACCTGGATCGTATGGGCCGTCACATTGTGATCCACGTTTAATTGAAACCACTGGTTGCCCAGATGACCGGCCAGCTCACTGCCACTGTAATCGCGGACGGAACCGCCGTCGTTGGCAAACCAGAACAGCATGAACGTCGTGGCCCCAAACCCGGGCGATTGGGCGTCGCCCGTGTGAATTTGGAAGATGCAATAGCTGGTTTCATTGGAAGGCGCCATCAGCATGGCCTGGTACTGAATCTCCCCGTTGGTGTAATCCGGCGTGAAACGCTGTTCGGTCCGGGGCAAGGTGGTGTTGCCCGCCCTCAACGGCGAGTCGTTGCGATAGGTCAGGCAGTGATACACCCCGTTGGTGAACCAGTAACGGCTGCTTTCATTGGTGAGATATGGTGAATGAATCTTGAATTCCACCGTTTTGGGGATCCACCCGCTGCCGCCGATTTGGGCCAGGGCGGCCAGGGCCGGCCAAATGATAATAAAACCGCCGAGGGCGGCCGATTTGAAGGATTTAAACATGGTGACGTATAAATACTGTTTCCCGCAGGCTACTCCTTGGCATCGGTAATGAGATTCGTTTTCCGGTCGGGCAGGCCGGGTGAATGTTGCACCGTCAGGTGCCGGACATTTTCCAAGTGCATCGTCTCCCCGGCCGTGGATTTTTGCAGGTTGACGGTGTCCAAGGTCAGGCCGTCGGCATCCGACACCACCAATGGCGGGAGCGCATCCGGCTGGTCACAGGTAATCGAGACGTTTTTCAAGGTCAATCCTTTGACATGGCGGACGTAAAGGCCCAGCGCCGGGCGCGGGCCAAGACTTTTAGGGGAGTAATCTTTTGGATACGGCGGCACGAGGTCCGCCGCCGAGGCATTTGTTTCGCCGCCGGGATAATTGATTTTGACATTTTCCAGCGTGATGTTTTCAAAGCTGGAATTTTTCCATCCGGAAATGACACTGGCCGCCACCGCCCCCTGCCGCCCGGCGGCGCAATCCGTGACCGTCACGTCCATGACATGAACATTCTTGATGGTGCCGACTTTGGCCCCCGGCTCCCCGGTGCGAAGCCGGTCCCAGATCAGAAAATAGATCGGACACGCCGCGCCTTTGACAACGATGTTGCTGTAAGTCACCCCGTCAATGATCGCTCCGTCACCGCTGGTGATGCCGATGCCCGCCTTCATCGCGCGCCCGATGCGTATGTTCCAGAAATTAATGTTGTGAAAGTCCCCCGCCGTTTCCGAGCCGAATTGCAGCCCGTTGCACCCGGATTCGAAATAGGAATCCCAGACGTAGATGTTCGCGCTGTTGATTTTGCGGCCCAGCGCATAGTCACTTTTCACGCCGATGGTGTCGTCGCCACAGCCGGTGAAATTGCAGTCGTGAATCCGCACGTTGCGGCAGCCCATCAAATCCACCGCATCGCGCGATTCCTTGATGACCACCCCGGCCAGGGTCACGTTTTCACAATCATCGAGCAGATAAACAAAATGACCGCCCTTCTCATGCGTGAGATTTTCAAAATCCAGATTTCTGCCCACTTCGATGGCAATCAGCTTGTCGCCGTTGCCGGGTTTCGGATCCCCGTGGCCGATGGAACCGCCGTTGATTTCCCCCCCGACGATGGCGACATTCTCCAAATGCTCGCCCCACATCAGCGCATCGTGAAAGTGGCTGTGGCCGCCATCCTGGTATTTGCTGAATGGATTCGGCTCCGGCGCTTCAAACGCGCCCGCCTGGCCAAAAATCACGGCGTTCGTGTCTAGCAGCAAACGCACATTGCTTTGCAGGTGAATCGAACCGGCCGCGTACCGTCCCGCCGGGAAAAACACCGTGCCGCCACCATCCGCACGGCATGTCCCAATGGCCTGGTTAATGGCGGCCGTGTCGTTGGCCACCCCGTTGCCCACCGCGCCAAAATCCTTCACGCTGCACGTCAGCGCGGGAAACTGCGGAACGGGAAAATCCGGCGGGGTGAACGGGTCTGAAGTTTCCACCGACCGGACGGACCAGGGCAGCCCGCCGGTGAAAAGCAGGAGGGCAAGAACAAATTGTTTGGCCATAATAATTTAATACTAAAAGCTTTGGCACAGACGTTTAACGCCTTTTCACCGCTTCCTTAACAGAATCCTGGAGCGCAGGCGAGTTGCGGATAGTGACCCGGCCGGCCGAGTCGGCAAACAAAGCGGCTTTCACTCCTTGGGCAACCCGGGGCTTGAAGTTGTCAATTTCCAATCCCTGAATGTCTGCAAAGGAGGCAGCCGGACGAAGATCGTTCGTGATAAAATTGACGGTGATGTTCGCCAGTTCCAATCCTTTTACATGGCGGGCAAAAACCCCGTAGGCCGGCAACGTGCCCAGCTTGCGCGGTTCAGGATAACCGGCGCCGAGTTCCTTCGGCACAATGGCCGCGTCCGCCATCGTCCCGCCACCATTGCAGGTGAGCCGGATGTTTTCCAAACGGACGCCTTCCACGGGCTGCCCAGGCAACCCCACGATTTGAATGCCGCTCATTTTGCCGACGCCGTCGGCGATGACGTTCGAAATCAAAATGTTCCGCCCCCGGCTGATGCCCGCAAGATTCGGGGTGCGATTGCGTTTGCCGGTGGTGATGTAAATGGCGTAGTCGGGCACGGCCATCATCGTGAGATTGTTGATGGTGATGTTGTCCATGATGCCGCCGTCCACCTCTTCCAGTGCCAGCCCGCGGCAACTGCGGAACGTGCAATTCGCCACACTGCAATTTCGAAAGCCGCCGCTGGATTCGGTGCCAAATTTGATGCGGCCATTGTGGTTTTTACTCGGTTTCATGGTGCCGTCTATCAGCGTCCCTTCCTCGAAACCGGAGACCTGGCAGTTGATGATCGTGAGGTTTTCCGTCGGACGCAATTCGCCCAGCGCGCAGGTGCTCTTGGGGCAAAGGCCGTCGTCGTTGGGCGAATTGATGCGGCAGTTGGAAACCATCGTGTTGCGGCAGCAATCAATGTCAATGCCATCGCGGTCGGTATCCATCGTCACGTTGTCCACGGTCAAATTGTCGCAACCCGTGACCAGGATGGCAAAATGCCCGCCGTGAAAAATGGTGAGATCGCGGATCAGCACATTCCGGCAGAGTTTCAACGCGATGGCCTTGTTGCCGAGGCGCACCGGTGGTGCCTGGTTGGTGACGGGCCGGTCCGGGTGATTGAAACCCACCATGCGATCCAGAATGCCGTCACTGCGAACGAGTCCGCCGCCGTTGATCGTCCCGTTGCCGGTGATGAAAACGTTGGTAAGATTTTCGCCCCAAATCAGACTGTTGTGGAAATAGCAATGGCCGCCGTCCTGATAAGGATTATTCGTCCACGGCTCGGTTAAATCATAGGCCTCCATGGTTTGTGGAGCGCCGAGAATTGTCGCGCCGGAATCAATCACCAGGTGAATGTTGCTCCGGAGGTGGATCGAACCACTCAAATAAGTCCCGGCGGGAACCAAAACCGTTCCACCGCCGCAGGCGGCGGCGGCGGCCACCGCCCGGTCAATCGCCGGACTGTCGAGATTTGTGCCATCGCCCACCGCGCCATAATTGCGGACGTTGAAATAATTTCCCGGGGCAGTTTCGGCCGCCATGATGTTGCCGGCGGCGGCGAATGACAGCAGGCAGGCGACAAAAGTTTGACGACTTAGAAAGCAGAAAGGATGTTTTTTCACACAAAGAGCGGCTCGTTGGAGATGAACACCGCACGCGGAGATTTTTTTTGCGTTTTTATCAGCAAATGCCTCGCCATTTTGCACGACGACCGGGATCGTCGTCCCAAAGGCATTGCCGAAGGCAAGGCTGCCAACGAATGGCGGGGCCATGGTGCGGACCATGATCGTTCATTGGAGACATATAAACAGCCTCCATTGCCAGCCATTTTGCTGATAAATTTCATTTTTATGAGGTTTTATACCGCCAGTTACATATTGCAAAAAAAGCAGGCGGACATTTACAACAGGATCTTTGTTTCCGCCACTTTTTCCGGTGCCGCGCCCCATTGTCCAATCAGTGTTCCGATTCCCCTGGATTTTCCGGGACGCCGGGGTCGTCCAGGATCTGGACGGCGGAGGCGGGTCCGAGGGTTTCAAAATCCCACAGCACCCAAACCACTTTTTTATCCGGCGTGACTTCGACCAGTTGAGGTCCCCTGCCGTTGCCACCACGCGAGCAGATGATGGTGTTGCCGCTGGCCAGACGGGTGCAGGACTGAGTGTTGATAAACCGATACGGCTCCGGCAGATCATCGGGTTTGAGGGACCAGACGGTCTCACCCTTGCGGTTGACTTCAATCGTGAGTTTGTCCCCTTCATCGGTGATCAGGGTGTTGCCATTCTTGAGGCGAATGGCGGCCCAGGGGGACTTGATGGCATAACTCCAGATCTCGTTGAAATCCTTGTCATATTCCACCACTTTGCCCAGGCTGAGGAAGGGAACCAGGTAGGTTCCCTGCGCGGTGTAACGGACTCGGCGGAACTGGGGGTGGACTTTCTTGGGATCGGGAGGTTTGATAGCGGGAAGCTCGTGCTGGGTTTCGACGACTCCCGTCTTGAGATTGAAGACCATGAGCTGGGGCGGCAGACCATTCTCAATGAATAGAACTTTGTCCAAACCAATCGGCTGGCAGGCGTGGATTTCCGTCCCGGAAGGGGCGTCATAACGCCACACGACCTTTTTCTCGGGCGTCACTTCGGCAAGATATTGCATCCGGGTGAAGAGAATGTTGCCATTGGAAAGCATCCAGACGTCATCATATTCGTTCCCCGGCCCGGTGGAATAAGTCCAAACGACTTTGCCGTCATTGACCAGAAACATTTTGTTGTCGCCCTCGCCGATGTAAAGCATCGGGTGCTGGGCCAGTCCCTTGCCAGGCAGCCCGACCGGAACCGTATTAGTGGACACCTTACGCGGAGCAACCTCAATCTCGGCCGGGCCAAGGGCCGGTACGCCGGGTGCGGTGAAGCGTCCCAGCAGTGTCATCAACGGAGCCGCCGGGGCCGACTTGACGGCGGTTTGAGCATTGGCGGCGGAAGGGTGGCTGGCGGTTAGGGCGGCTGCCAGGCCAACCACGGAAAGGGCCGTAAAAAATGAACGCAGTTTTAAATTCATGATTTTTTTGGGGAAGCCGGGCTGATCGAGCCCAGAATTGACTGTCCTGTTGAGTTGCAAATACGGCATAAACCAAGTTGCTGACCATGTGCGGGAACAGGCTGCCTTTATCCGCAGGCCTCCCACGCCCGCACAGCGGACTGGCTGAGCGCGGTGGCGGCAATCACGTGGATGTTTTCGTCCCCGGTCTGGACCTTCAGTCCGTGAATGCCGCCAGCGGCGTTGATGGTGTCCTGCGCCTGCTTATAAACGTTGACCAGGCGGGGGTTGTTATCCGGGTCATGGTTCCTGGCGTTGTTGCCTCCGAGGGGCAGCAGAATGTGCTTGTTCGCATGATAATCAATGGCCACCGGGTCGGGTCCGGCCAGCAGGATGTTCTGGCGGCTGGTGATGCTGGGCGGATAACCGACGCAGCCGCTGACCGCATGGCCATTGACGGTGGTGGAACCATAACTGACCCAGATGCAGTCCAGAATGTTGAGGTCAGGGATGCGCACCTGGGTCCACATTTTGGCGCATTGCGAGCCGAGATCGGCATAGTGGCGCCTAGCCGAGGTCCCGTCTTTCATGGAGAGCGTGCCGTAAACGATCTTCAACGCGCCGGTCATGCCGATGTCGCCGCTGTGGTCCTTGAGGACGGCGCAATGGATGAGCTTGAGATTCTGAGCATAACCCGAGCCGGTCCAGCGTCCTTCCTGGAGTTCGATCCGGTTGCCCTTGGCCGTGGTAAAACAGGGATAGGAAACACACGGAGTACCCGGCTCACCGATCCGGCGGTAGCCGTTGGTCTGGTGGTCGTCGCCGGCCAGCCAGGTGTTGTTGTGCGGGTCCATCAGGACGGAACTGACCGGTTTGCCGGCAAACACGGTCCCGATCAGGTAATCAACCGTTGTCAAATCCTGCTGCTCGGCGTTGACCATCACCTTGCCTTCGAGTTCCGGGAACGGATGATATTCGGATTTATTGACATCATTGTGGATGCCATCGAAAGTGGCGGGACGGTTCTGGCCGTTCTCGAACACCACGACTTCGCCCTTGAATCCGTCCGGATGCTGCAGGATGCGCTGGATCAGGCCGCGCAGCATGTCTGTGTTGGTGCAGCCACGGCATTTCCACTGAGTGTTGACCTTGAGAATCACCACATCGTCGGCGGCGATCAGCCCCTGGGGACCGCTCAAGGAGCCGTTTTTGGCGGACAGGTAGAATTTGGTGCCGTTGACCGAAAGCAGGTGCAACAGGGCGTCCATGCCGACATGGCGCACTTGGCCGTCGTGAACCGGGCAGTCATCCACCCGGAAAACCGGGGACCTGGCCCCGGCGCTTTGCCCGAAGGCATCAGTCAAGACCCCGCCAAAGAACGGCAGGGCCACGGTGCCGGCCACACCCGTGCGGATGAAGTCGCGGCGGGAGAGTTTTTCACTTCCCCCCATCGGAGGTTGATTTTCTTTCATAGTTTACTGAACTTGTTTGACCCGCATTTCCATATTGCGAACCCTGACTTCGGAGCGGTTGCTGTCTAAACCATCTCATTAGGGGTAAACCAGACGGTAAAACACGGCCGACGGGGCCGGATTGATCGGGATGTTGGTGTGATCCATCGCCGAGGAACCGGGCACAGTGGTCCAGTCGTTGGAGCTGGCGTTCAAACCGACGGACAGACTATTGGTCTGCATCTGCAACAGCCAGCCAGTGTGATCCGCCGGCCAGGACAACCTAAGAACATTGTTGGAAACCGAGGCCGTGAGGTTCGTCGGATTAGGGTTGATCGTCTGGATGAACTTCAAGGTGCCGGCAGTTGGATTCCAGATCCAACTCTGTCCGACCTCTGTCGGTGGCAGATTGAAGGTGGTGAAGTTACCAATAGGGCTGGTGGCGCTGAACAACTGGAAGGTCTGGTTCGGCACCGGAGCGCCGGACAATACCGACACATTCAACGTGCCGCCATACGTTAGCGTGCCCCCCACGAACAACATATCGTTTGTCCCGTTGCTGAGGTCAAGCTTCATGGTGCATCCGCCGGAGATGGTCACGTTGTTCGCACAGGTGAGCATGGCGCAGGCCAAGCCGGTGCCTGGAGCGATGAAACCGGCGGTCGTGACGGGGCCGTACACCGCGCCGCCACCGCCCAGGATGCCCGGGGCTTTCACCGTCACAACGCTGGCCGCCGCCAGCGACCCGTTGACCACCAACGTGCCGTTGCTCACCACGGTACTGCCGGTGTACAGATTGGACGCCGTGAGGAAGTTGATGCCGCTGGAGGACACCACCAAGGTGTCGCTCTGGCCATCGTCGCTGATGACATTGCCGACGGTCACTCCCACGTTGCCGGCCAAATTCAGAGTGGTACCCTGATTGTCAAGGCTGATTGGCCCGGTGCCCGCCGGTGTGGTCAGCGCCGCTGTGTCATTGGCCGCACCCAACTGGAGGGTACCGCCGTTGACGGTCGTTCCGTTGGTGTAGGTATTGTTGTTGTCCAGAGCCATGACCCCGCCGCCATTGACAATTATGCCGCCGTCGGCCTGCGCGGTGCCATGAATAATGGAGCCGGTGACCAGCAAATCAATGCCGCTGGGGGTGGATGGGGATCCGGGAACGACATTGAACTGCGTCCCGCCATTTTCAGAATCGAGCATGTCCAGGGCGCTCATGGTGGACGTGAAGGATCCACCGCCGGTGGCGACGCCGCCATCCAGATCCCAGGAGCCTTGGGCGGCGTTGATTGAGGTGCCGCTGTTGGCCAGGGTGCCGCCATTGAGCGTCAACAAACCTCCAAGATGGCAACTGACGCCGTCGCCGTTATCATCTCCGGGAGCGCCGGTCAGCGTGCCGCCGGCATTGATGAAGATCGCCAGCGCATCCCCGGCTCCATGCCCCGCCAGGGAATTGTCAGTCCCGACCTCCACGGTGCCATTGGTGTTGATGGTCAGGCTGCTGCTCCTGGAAATACCGCTGGGGGCGGCATTGTTGCCGGCGTTCAGGACCAGCGTACCGGCATTCACAATGGTCGGACCAGTGTAGGTTTCGATGGCGCTCAAGGTCACAGTGCCCGTACCGTCATTGATCAACTGACCGCCGCCGCCAATGACGCTGGCCACATTCAGCCCGGCGTCACTCCGGTCAAATACCAGGGTGTCATTGTTCAAAATCGCGCCGCTGGGCAGGTTGCCATTCGCATCGTTGGTGCCCACCTGCACGGTGCCGCCGTTGATGGTCAGATTGCCGTTGATGGCACCGGGCTGGTCCAACAACAGCAGGTCATTGCCATTATTCACAGTCACCCCGCCGGAGATGGCTCCGCTGTGCTGGTCAACCAACGTGCCGCCGTTGACCGTCAGGCCGCCGCCAATGTTCACATTCAAGTTGGAGAGCACAAGCGTGCCGGAGCCCACGGAAACGCCGCCGTAGAAGGTGTCGCCGCCGGTTTCGGCAAAGATCGCCGTGCCGGTGTTGACCTTGGTGATGCCACCGAGATTGGTGATGGCACCGGAACCTCTGATGACATAGGTTTCATTGGCATTGCTGACGGTGATGCCACCCGGCCCAAGCAGCGTGGTCAGATTGACGTTGGGCGTGCCCAGCAACGTGTCATCAAAGGTCACGCCTTCAAAATTGGTGAAATTCAATGGCATCGTTGTGCCGGTCACCACCCAGTTCCTGGTGGTGAAATTCCAGGTGCCGTTGTTGACGCCATTGACCTGGCCGTTCCAAGTGAGCGGTGAAAACGCCGGCGTTGAGTTGGTGATGATCACCAGCACGATCTGACTGCTGGCGGCGATATTCGTGAGATAGCAAACGGGACGGCCGTTGGTGGTCAAGATCAGGCCCGGCAGAACCAGGTTGGGGGCGGTGGTGTATTGGATGAGCGTGAGATTGGTGGGGTAGTTCAAAAAGCCCGGCACCGAGGTGACGTTGATCACATTCGTCGCACCACCGGTGATCAAGCTGTTCACCGTGATGCTGGGTGCCAGAAGTCCGGAACCGGTCGTTGAAAGTGCGCTCACATTCCCAACGACTGACAGGGTTGCGTTGCTGAGGGCCAGCGTGTTAAGACCGGCCAGGACATTAGTGCCCAATACCAACTTGCCGTTGCTCAGGGTCAGCGTGGCGGCGGCGGCGGTGGCATCGTATCCCGGCAGGAACATGGACGAGACATCGAACGTTGCATTTTGCACCAGGACGTTCGTGCTGGCATTGATGGAACCCATGTTCGTCAGGATGAGCGCGCCCGCATTGACGAACGTCTGGCCGTCATAGGTGTTGACGCCCCCGAAAAAGTTGGTGCCACTGTTCACCATCACCACGCCGGTTTGATCGTCACTGATGGCATTGGTAACGGTGACCCCCTGGCTGCTGGCCAGCTCCAGAATGCCGCCGGTGTTCAGAGTCACCGTCCCCCCGCCCAACGGCGTGTTCAGGGCGGCGGAGTCGCTGGGCAGCCCCAATTGCAGCGTGCCGTTGTTGATGATCGTTCCGGCGATGTAGGCATTGTTGCCATCCAACGCCATGACCCCCGGGCCGTCCTTGATGACGCCGGTATCGTGGTGGGTGGTGCCGTTGATGAAGGTGCCGCCCACCAGCAGATCAATGCCACTGGGCGTGATTCCATTGGTGATGTGGAAATACGTCCCGCCAGCCTGGCTGGGAACGACGTTCAGGCAGCCGATGGTGGAGGTGATGGGTCCGCCGGGAACCGTGACCCCGCCATCCAGATCCCAGGAGCCATAGGCGAGACTAGGCGTTTGTGAGCCGCCATCCGTCAGCAAGCCACCGTTGATCGTCAACATGCTGCCAATGTGGGCGCTGGTGCCTCCGCCGCCATCGGCGGTGGCGGCGCCCGTCAGCGTGCCCCCGGCATTGATGAACACCGGCAACGTGGCGGCGGTAAGACCGATGTCGTTGTCAAGGGTGCCCATGACGGTGGCGCCAGCGTTGATGATCAGGGCGCTGCTCGTGGAAATGCCGCTGGGATTGGCGTTGGGAGTGGTGAAGGCCAGCGTGCCGGCATTGACGACCGTCGGGCCGGTGTAGGTGGCAATGGCGCTGATGGTCACCGTGCCGGTGCCGTTATTGGTAACGCCGCCGGTGCCGGCAATGACGACAGGCACGGTGAGCGCGGTGTCGGTGCGGTTGAAGACCAACGCGCCATTGTCCGTAATGGTCCCGGCTGGCAGGACGCCATTCGCGTCATGGTTGCCCACCTGGACCGTGCCGGCGGTGATGGTGACCCCACCGCTGACGCCGCCGCTGTTATTGTCTATGACCAGCGTGCCGCTGGGGTTGTTGACGATGATGCCGCCACCGTAATTATCGCCGCCGGTTTGCGCCAGAACCACCGTACCGCCGCCAATCATGTTCAAAGCCGTCGGGCCGCTGATGCTGCCGGCACCGCTGAGGGTGTAATTCAAATTGGTGTTGTTGAAGGTCACGCTGCCGGGCGAAACCTTGGCTGACACGTTGACACTGGTCGTGCCCGCCGCCGTGTCATCAAACGTGACCACACTGGTGTCCTGATAATCGTAAGCTTCGCCGGGGTTGGTGGTGACGACCCAGGCCGGTGTGCGCAAAATATCCCAAGTGCCATTGTTCACGCCGGAGACCTTGCCGTTCCAGGTCAGCGGCACCACCGGCACCGGCCCGTTGAGGATCACCAGATCAATCGAACTATTGTTGACATTGTTGGTAAGAAAACCCTGCACATTGCCCAGCGTCGGCAAAATGACGCCGAGCGTGGCAAGCTGGTTGTTGCCCACCGTCAAACCGGGGCTCGCGCTGCTGTATTTGACCAGCGGCACTTGTTGCGGATAGGTGGCAAAACCGGGGACAGAGGCGACGTCAATAACGTTTGTCGTGCCGCCCGTGGTCAGGGCGCCCGAAATGGTGATAACCGCTTGAGTTTGGTTGAGCGGAATGTTCAAAGTGGAGTTGCTGAGCGCCAGACTGCCCACCGTGGCCAGAATGTTGCCGATATTAAACGTGCCGTTGGTTAACACCAAGTTGGCGGTACTGGTGAAGCTACTGGCGGCGGAGACATCAAAGATTGCGTTACTGACGGTGATTTGCGGGGTGTTGGCCAGAGTTCCGCCGCCCGTCAACGCCAGCGTGCCTCCGGCCACGAGCGTGTTGCCGGAGTAAGTGCTCGAACCGCTCAGTGTCTGCGTGCCACTGCCAATCTTGACCACGGTGAGGATATTGGGGCTGCCGTTATCGGCCAGCACGCCGGCGAAAGCAGCCGTGCCATTGCCGGCACCGAGCGTCAAGGTGGAAGGCCCGTTCACCCCGAAGTTGCCCACCCAATTGTTGGCGCTGGTGCTGCCGCTGGGGGTCATCAAGGCACCGATCGTGTCGTTGAAACTGTTCAGATCCAACCGGGCGAAACCGGTGCCGGCCTGGTAGGTTTCCACATTGTTGCCCGCAAGTTGATTGTTGTTGCCCAACCGCACCCAGCATGTGTCGTTGTTGACCGAACTAATGATCAGACCGCCGGTCCAGTTGTTCGCATTGGCCGTGCGATTGCTGAAGACAAAACCGTCATTATTGGCTGCGGCATAAAACTCCAGGGTGCCGGTGCCGGTGATCTGACCGCTGAAAATGTTGGTGATGGTGGCCGTGCTGTCGCTGATACGGTTGGCCACCGCCGGGTTGCCGGTCGGACTGGCGGCCAGCGGCAGGGTCACGGGATTGCCCATCAGGGTGATCGTGCCGCTCAAGATGCCTCCGGGGGCTTCGCCGGTGCAGCGCAGCGCTCCTTCATTGGGGGTTGTGTCCGGGGCGGTGGAGGAGGCCGGGGACAGGAAAAAGTTGTTGGTGACCGTACCGGCAGGAACGTTCTGCAGGGAGATGTTCGCATCTCCCCCGGCAATATAGACCGGCCCGGTGCCGAAGGCGGTGATCTGGTTGGCCTGCACCCGGCCGCGAACCATATAGGTGCCGCCGGAGTAGGTGCTGCCGGCAGTATTAACATACAATGTGCCGCCACCGGTATAAACGACGCTCACCTTGCCGCCGCTCAAGTTGTCCTTGATCACACAATTCATCTCCCCCTGGTTGCCAGTGGTGGAACCGTTAATGCCAAAAATGATCTCACCGGGCACCGGATTGCCCGACATCGGTCCGGCGGTGAGGAAAGTTGAAGCTCCACTGCCGATGGTGATTATCTGATTACCCTGGCCGCCAGGCGCATAAATGCCGCCCACATACATTCCGGTGCCGGCATTGGTTGATCCCAAAACCAGGGTGCCGTTGCTGCCGGGAATATCCAAAGCCGTTACTTTTGTATTGCTGGTAAGGTTGAGCAGCGCCGTGTTGATAAAGGTCTGGTTGGCGCCGTAGGTCGTGCTGGTGCCGCCCGCCAGGGTGAAATTGTCGGCAGTGGCGGTGGTTGTAATTTCAATATTGGCGGGATCGGCGGCCGTGGAGGCAAAAGTATAAAAGCCGCTGCTGGTCGCCGAGGCGATAAAATTACTAAACATCACCGTGTTGCCGGAGATGTTGGTGACCATGACGCCGCCGACCGGGACCCCGGTGCCACCCAGGACTGCGCCCAGTTGTATGCCGGTGGCATTGGACACCACGAGTGAATCCACCACCGCGCTGAAAGTATAGGTGGCCGTGCTGCTGGCCGCCGTGGCGGTGAAATTGCTGACACTGATGGTGTTGCCGGAAACCCCCGTGACGGTGACGCCGGCCGGAACCCCCGTGCCGGTGAACGCATCGCCCGCAACGATCACGTTCGCATTGCTGTTCACCAACACCGAGGTGACCACGGCGGCAAAATCATAAACGCTGGTGCTGCTGGCGGCGGTGGAGGTGAAAGTGGACAAATTGACCGTGTTGCCGGCCACGCTGGAGACGGTGACGCCCGTGGGGACACCGGTGCCGGTGAACACCATGCCGTCCACAATGGCAAGCGCATTGCTGTTCACCACCACGGAGGAGACCACGGTGGCAAAATTATAAACCCCGGTGCCGCTGGCGGCGGTGGAGGTAAAACTGGACACATTGACCGTGCTGCCGGCCACGCTGGAGACGGTGACGCCCGCCGGGACACCAGTGCCGGAGAACACCATGCCCCCAATAATGGCAGGCGCATTGCTGTTCACCACCACCGAAGTCACGACCGAGGCATTGGCAAAGCCGAGGGCCAGTGTGGAATTTGTGAAAGCAAAGCCGGTATTCAGCGTGGAGTTGGTGAAGGCGAATCCGGCGGAAAGCGTGGAGTTCGTGATGGCAAAACCGGGGGTCAGCAGGGTGGTGTCATCCACCCCGATCGGCGTGCCTGCCGGCCCATAGATCTGGTTGGCGGGATAAGAATTATAGGCAACCACCACCCCATTGCTGATCGTCGCCAAGGCGGAAAAGCCACCGCCCGAAGCGGTGCCCAGCCCGGTGTCGCCAACCAACCCGGCGCCCCCAAGGCCGGCGATCAAGCCGGTGCCATCCTGCACATAGGTGGTGGAATTCACATTATTCGCGCCAACCACATTGTTCGTGCCAAAGTTGGCCACGGCACCCAAGCTGGTGGTAATGCCACCGTTAAGGTTCAAACTGCTCCCAGTGACCGGACTGTAAAACATGTAATAACCCCAATCCAAGTTCAGGTTGTTGCTGACCGTTTCCGACAGAGCGGTGAGATTGGTGATGCCAACCGTGACGCCGTTGGCGTTCCCGGACAGCAGGATGGGATTGCCAACCAAGGTGAGCGTCGAACCCGCCGCTGAAGCGCCAAAGGTGATGCCATCGAAGATCGTGCCGGCGGCAAAATCGTTGGTCGGCGTGGCCGCCACCCCGGATTGATTGGTGAAGACGAGCGAGTCGGCTGGCAAGGGCGGATTGCCGGACAGCCAGTTGCCGCCGTTGCTCCAGTTGCCGTTGGGATTAACATTGCCGGTCCAGGTGTCCGTGGCGGCGGACGCGGTGGCGGCACTGACAAGGCACCAGGAGGCGGCCAGAGCGGCAGCCCAGGGGAACGGGTTTCGTGTTTGGACGGTTGAGTTTTTCATGAGTTTTGGTTGGTTAAATCATTTCGCGGGATTTTTGTGGGTTCTTGTGCATATCCAAAGGCAGCCGTTCATGGTGCGAATGGGGTTCCGATTTTAACGACCGGATTCGGCGCCTGCCCCCAGTTGCGATGCCAGGTGTAATTCCAAAGATTGGGCAGTTTGGAGGTTTCCACATGGCCTTCAGCGAACCCAAGGCTGATCGCCCCCACCGGTATTTGGGTGGCAGTCGTCCATTTGTTCCCCTGATTGGCCGGGTTGCAATTACCATGGCGGGCAAGGCACACGCGGGCCATTTCCTCGCCGATCCCCGCCTCGGCACCGGTAAACAAGTCACTACACGGGGCATCGTTTTCCATCGGCCAGCAGTCCGCCCACATGCCATCAGAATACATCGGTGAGCTGCTGGGATATTGAACCATGGATTCCTTGACATAATAACCACCAATCCCAGGATAAGTGGTGCCGGCGCCATCCCCCGCCTGGTCATAATAAAACCAGCCGTTCATGGTGTAGCTGGAAAGATAAGCGGCGCCATTGCCGGCGTAATCGGTCTTGCAGAAAGGCTTGATGGCGGTTCCATCCTGGTTGTTGGCCAAGTCCTGCGGCACGGTGCAGATGGGGCACAGAAACAAATTCGTGGCCCTGGTATAGTAACTGGCGAGGTTGATGAACCAGGAGCCGGTGCTGCCGTCGGGCGCGGCATCGGGCACGGAATGCCCGTTGTCATTGCTGTACATGATGTTGCACAAGGTCAGTTGTTTGACATTGCTCGTACACTTGGCCTGTTGCGCCTTGCGCTTGGCGGAGGCAAGGGCGGGCAACAACATGGCGGCGAGGATGGCGATGATGGCAATGACGACCAGTAATTCAATCAGGGTAAAGCCTTGACGGCGTCGCATGGGATTCATGCTTTAAAGTTAACCGGAGATGTCCGGTCGCGCATGTCGGATGTTTGTTCAAGGTGCCGGATTGGGTCGCCTCCGCCAACCGGACAATCCGCTGCCAAAAACCCTCAGTCCCGGCGCAGGAATTTGACCGTGGCTTCGGTCCGGGTCTGCACCTGCAGCTTTTCGTAGATGCGCTGGAGATAGGTGCGCACGGAACCGAGGCTGAGGCCGAGCGATTCACTGATTTGACGGTAACGATAGCCCTTGGCCAGGAGGGTGAGCACTTCCTGTTCGCGTTTGCTCAGCTTTTCCACGTCGGAAGCCGACTGACGGATCTGGTGAAAATGATCCACGACCCGGCGGGCGACCCGCATGGACATCGGCGAGCCGCCGAGCAGCACCTGCTCAATCGCCTGAATGAGTTCGGTCGGCACCATTCGTTTGAGCAGATAACCGCTGGCTCCGGCGCGCAGTGAATTGAAAATCTTGTCACTATCCTCATATGCGGTCAGCATCAGCACCTGCAATTCCGGCATCTGCAATTTGAGCGCGGCGGTGCATTCGATGCCGCTCATGCCCGGCAGGTTAATATCCACCAGGGCCACCTGCGGCTTTTCCACCGGAATGCCACGCACGGCTTCTTCACCGCTGTCGTAGGCGGTGAGAAAGCGCAACGCGGCATTGTCACCCAACAACGCCATCAGGTTGATGCGCGTCTTGCGGTCGTCTTCCACGAGGGAGATGGTGATGGGCATGTGTAATCGTTTAATTTTTCTGCGAAAAGGGGACGCTCAATGAAATTCGCGTGCCACCCTCCGGGTTGTTTTCCACTTGAAAACTGCCGCCCAGTTCTTCCGTGCGCTGCCGCATGTTGCGCAGTCCGTTGCCGGACCCGTTGACTGCGGCCGCATCAAAGCTCCGGCCGTTGTCCTGAATGGTCAGTCCCAAAACCTGTTCCGTCACCGTAATGCACAACCAGACTTCGCTCGCACCGGAGTGCCGCACAATGTTATTGAGCGCCTCCTTGACCACCAGAAATAAATTGTGGCGGAGGTCGGTGGACGCCCCCCGGTGCGCCGGATGATCCGGCAAATCCACCCGGCACGCCAGTCCCGCCGTCTGCAGGAATTCCACCGCAAACTGGCCGATGTAGTCGATCAACTGCGGCAGGGTGTCGTTGCGCGGATTCACCGCCCAGACAATTTCATCCAGCGAACTCGTCACCTGCCCAATCGTGGAGGAAATCCGACGCGCATGTTCGCCCGTTTTTTCCGGTTCGGCCCGGTCGCGCAGGGTCAGGCCGCTGATCAGCGTCGCCTGCGTCAACAGATTCCCAATGTCATCGTGAATGTCGCGCGCAATGCGGGTGCGCTCGCGGTCCAGCGCCGCCTGCCGTTCCAGCGCCAGGATTTTCAGCCGCAATTGGCGGTTCGAAAGGAAACGCACCAGCGCCGTCACGGCCGACGTGAATCCCAGTAATCCCAGCAGCCAAAACCACCAAGTCTGCCAAAAAAATGGCGTCACCACCAGGGCCGGCCCGGTGTCCGGGTCGCTCCAAATTCCATTGTCATTACAGGCCCGGACCCGGAACTGATATTTTCCCGACGCCAGCCGCGAATAACTGGCCCGCCGCTCCGTGCCGGCATTCACCCAGTCGTTGTCAAAGCCCAGCAGTTGATACTGAAACCGCAGATTCTCCGGGGCATTGAAACTCAGGGCGGTAAAGATGAATTCCAAGTGGCGGTGGTCCGGAGGCAGCCGCAGCGCCGTCCGAATGTCGGTCATTTTTTCGACCGGCACCGCACCGCCGTAACGCGCCGCGATCCGGTCATCCACAATGACCTCGGTCAGCCGCACCGGTGGCGGCTCGGAGTCCTCACGCAACGAGGCGGGATTGATAACCGCCAGCGCCGTCCGCATCGGCATCCAGAGACGGCCGTCGCGATCCCGCAGCACGCCCGGGCACTCGCCAAAATTCGCCTGCAAACCCGCCAACCCCTCCCCCACCCCGTAATGCACGGAAATCACCCGGTCAATGCGGTTCCCGGCCAGCGCTTCCAATTCGGCTTGCCGGATTTTAAAAATGCCGTGGTCGCTCCCGAGCCAGAGCCAGCCCCGCTCATCGGAGATGATTTGCGAAACATGGTCGTCATACAAACCCTGGCCGCTGGTGATCCTGGTGTAGCGCCCATTTTTGTTGATCCAACCCAGCCCGCCACCGGCATAACCAACCCACACCGAACCATCCGGCGTCGTCTGCACCGTGCGAATGGGCAGGGGCCGCCGGGTCGTGTTGGGGGTTTCGTCCGTAACCACATTGTCATGCACCCGCCACAAGCTGCCTTTGGAGGTGCCCAGCCAAAGGTTGCTGGCGGCATCTTCGGCCAGACAGCGGATGACCTGCACTTCGGGGGGGAGCCGGAGGGTTTCCAACCGTCCGGCGTGCAGCCGCTGAAGGCCATCCGAACCATTTCCCGCCATCCACAAATCCCCGTTGGCCCCGGCCAGCAAGGCGTGAAAATTCCGCCCCGTCAACCCATCCACGGCCTGAAACGAGGTGTACTGTCCGTTGCGCCAGCAATAAAGTTTTTGCCCCCGGGTTCCAATCCAAACGGCTCCCGACCGGTCCGCCGTGACGCAGGCGACCCGGCCGCCGGGCCAGTTGGCGTTGGTGGAAATCGTTTGCCAAACGCCGTTGGTCCGGCAAATCAGCAGGCCATTTTGGGTCACGGCCCAGACATTGCCACTGGCATCCTGGCAAACGGATTCCACCGACTGAAACGGGAGACCGCTTTCCAGGCCTTCCAACTCAACCCCCCGCGGCTGCACCTGGTCCAGACCCCCGCCCCCGGTGCCCACCCACAGGTTACCCTCCCGGTCCTCCAGCAGGCTCAGAATTTGGAGGTGTGAGACGGGAATATTCTCAAAAGCCTTGCCGTCATAGCGAAACAGGCCGCTGTCAGACGTGCCGATCCACACCGCACCGCTGTGGTCTTCGATCATCACTGCGGGTGCCGTGTCGGCGGATTGGACGGGGAAATTGCCGCACGAGACGGGCGGGGAACCCTCGGCATATCTGAAGAGTTCGGAACCGAGGCAAATCCACACGCCCCCGTCCTTTGCCCCGGTCAGCCGTGCGGAGCCTGATTTCCCGAGTTGAACCAGCGTTTCAAACCGCCCGTTGCGAAACAGTCCCACTCCACCGTTTTTGACAAACCAAAGGCGGCCCCGGTCATCCGTCGTCACCGACCGGTAACTGCCCGCCATGGGCAGTTGTGTGACCCGTCCGTTTACAATCCGGCAAATGTTGTCCCCGCCGCTGTTTTTGATCCAAAGCGTGCCTTCGTCGTCCTCCACCAGCGATTCCACAAACAACGCGGGCACGTTGTTGGTGAACACCCGCGCCAAGCCCGACTCCAGACCGGCCACCACCCCGCGATCTGTCGCCACCCACAACCCGCCCTCCCGACCGACCGCCAAAGTCGTGATCACCTGCCTGTATCCGTCAAGCAGATTTCCAGAGGAGAACTCTTCAAACTGCACACCGTCAAAGCGCGCCAACCGCGTGGGATTGGCCACCCACAAATAACCATCCCGGGTTTGTGCCAGCCCGGTGACGATGTTGTTTGGCAAGCCGGAATCCGATTGCCAGACGCGGACCGACCACGCCGGATTGGTGGACGCCGCCGAAACGCCGCCGACGCCAAGAAAGGCCAGCGACGCCCCCGTCAACCAACAAACTAAAATCATCATTCGCATAATCGAAAACCGGCTACGAACAAAAACTCGTGGGTTCAATGTGTGTTAAGGGTTCACTATCTTTCCCAGCCAGGATACACAAGCTCAAAAATCCATGGCCCGATGCCAACGCGCGCCGTGAGTTCACCGCCAATCACGCCAGTCCACGCCAATAACTTTCCTCTCTCCAACCGTTGACGCTGGGATGACCACCCGGCTGGTATCATGGCGGCCAGACTTTCGGCCAGGGTGATGAGGGACAGGTCTTTTTGTTCGTTAATGACCTTGCGGGCAAGAAAATTGAGGAATTCCGGGCCTTCATGCCACCAATGACCAAAGAGTTCGGCATCGTAGCGGGGCGACCCTGAGCGGGGGCCGGCCCATGAGGCCGTCCAGTTGTTTGAGTTGGATGGGCGTTCGAGAAGAAAGTGGTCGGCGTGTTCGCTGGCGGCCTTCAGGGCGTGATGTTCCAGACTGCCGATCTCGTTCTCCGTCACGTTGTACTGGTGGCGCTGCTTTTTCACATTCCGCAGTGGTGGCCAATATGATGCTGGACCATGCTCGTTGCTGGGTAAAAAACCGTGGACTGGGCCTTCAAATCCCAAAATCAAGGGCGACCTGTGACAATGGGCCGACGACGGGAAAAAGTAGTAACGATAAAACCCTCCAAACCGACCTAAAATGACTGAAAATGAACAAAGCGCCAATTTAAGAAACCCTTTATTTGCAATGGTTTTAGCGTTTTCAAAAAACGGGGTTAGGGTTCGATTCCTTTCACCCGCTCCAATTATTTTCAGGGGTTTGATGAGGCGTGCAGTCAAAGCGCAGTCAACCGATTATTCTATTGCCCCCGCCCGAAGGATCTGCTTTTCCGGTTTTGATGGGCCGCTCAGGAAATGAAATCGCGTCCGCCACCAACAGGAAACGGGCAAAAAGCAAACTGGCCCGACGGTCGTCGGCCTGGCTCCAAGCCCGCGGTGATGACGCAGCATCCAACTGCGCCGGACCGACAAGGTCCGGTGTGTCCCGGTTGAAATGCCCCCATTTGGACACAGGCGATCAGTCCGGCCGACCCGTTTTCGGCCGATCTCTTCACCGGTCGGTGCGAAGGCGCGGCGGGGACAGTTCGACCCCGGTTTGACTTGCGGGCGGGTTTCACCCCATGGCGTGCGCCCGCTGGCCGGGCGATACTCTTAACCATGGATACTAAATCATGGCTGGTCGAAATGGAGGTGGCGGTTTGCTTTGTGGCAGTTGTCCTCGCGGCGTTCATTTTGATGGCGGGTCATGTCTTGTGGAAAAGTCTGGCCGGCAAATGACCACGCCATCACTTTCCCGCCCTGCTGGCGGCGGCATAAACAACAAAAACGAAAGAATCAATATGAGCACACTTGAAATCAAAGGCGACTGGAACATTATCAAGGGCCAGCTAAAACAAAAGTGGGCCCGGCTCACGGATCATGACCTCCAATTTGCCGAAGGCCGGCAAGAGGAGCTTTTAGGCCGCATTCAGAAACGCACCGGCGAAACCCGTGAAGCCATCGAGAAAGCCATCAAGGAGTTCTGCTCCATTTGCGAAGGCAAATAACACCCGGCGTGGCACTGGCCTTCCGGGTGCTTGAGCCGCTTGGAAAGCAACCTTTCAGCCGGTTGTTGAGCAATCATTTTCCGATCCCAACCGCCCCCCGCTCAGCCCACCCTCACCGCAAACAATTTCGGCATAGTTAATGCCAACATAGGGAGAGCTTCTGGATCAAAGTCCAGTAAAGTCCAGTTCAGAAATTCCATTGCTTGTCCGCGGCGTTGGCGCGTAGAAATCCAACGTCCGGTCTTGGTGTGATCAAACTTGAATGATGGCGCAAACACAGTCACCCATTGGAAATCCTATGAAATGGAAATGTCTGGCCGGACTCCGGAACGGTGAAACTGAAAAGCACCCGCCGGGACACGTTCAGTCCCTTAAATCCAGCCTCTCCTCCTGGATGCGGAAACAAGTTCAAAGCTGGGTCCCCGAGGCTTTCGAGGACGAACAGGGGTTTCATTACGGATCGCCCTCCGCCGCCAAGACTCGGGAAACCTCTTTCAACTCCTAAACTCCCGCCGCCAGTCCCGCAGATGAGGAACGACCGTTCCGGACGAATTCTTATTTCATCGCTTCCCGGGCCAGCCGCTTCCAGATCAGCACAAACGCACTCGCAAAATCCTGAGGTCGCTCCCTCACCCAGCCCGTCACCTTCTCCGGCGCAAACCACGCCCCCGTTTCGATTTCATCCGGATGCAATTGGAACGGCCCCTCGGCCGCGCACCGGTAAATCCAGCAGAACTCCCAGCCGGTCTCCGGGCCCGCCTCCACTTTAAACCGCCGCTCCGGCGGCCGCGCCACCACCAGACCGATTTCCTCCCGCAACTCCCGCACCGCGCACGCGTCATAATCCTCCCCCGCGTCCACGTGCCCCGACGACGACGAATCCCACAACCCCGCCGCCGTGTCTTTTTTCAGCGACCGTTTTTGCAGAAACACCTCCCCGCACGCATTGAACACCAAAATGTGAACCGCCCGGTGCCACAGTCCCCGCGCATGAACCTCCCGGCGCGGCGCCCGGCCGATCACCTCGTCGCGCTCATTGACCACATCAAAGATTTCTTCGCTCATGGGTTCCGAGTGTAAATCGTGCTGCCCGGCACCTCAAGCACGGCCCGCCCCGGCGCCGCATAATTTCCCTCCGCCACAAACACCAGCGTCGCCCCGGGCAGTTGGATGCTTTTCACCACGTTTTGCACGATCCGCTGGATGGCCGCCGCCCGACCGGAGGACCAAAACGTCTTTTTGACGTCCAACCGCAAAACAAACAATCGCTGTGCGGTCAGGTATTTGACCTGTTTGCGCGCCAGGCACGCCCGCCGAATGGCCGGCTCCGCCGCCAGCACTTGGATGGCCTCCGCCAGTTCGCCCGGCTTCAGCTCATGCGGCAGAAAAACATCCCCCGGTTTGAGCGTTGTTCGTTCCAGTCGCGCCTGGCCGAGGATGCCCTGATACTGGTCGCTGAGTGCCTCCAGTTCGCGGAGTTTTTCCTTTTCCCCCCGCCGACGGTAATATTGATGCAGCAAATCCATCCCGCCCACGCCCAGGCTGGGATCGGATTCTATCGCCCGCTCCACCAGCGGCACCCCGGCGGCCTCCCCCTGTGCCAGCAAATGCCGCCCCTGCACAAAATTCGCGCCTGCATGATCCGGCTCGCGTTGGAGAATTTCCGCCACCGTCGCCAGCGCGCTCAAATCACCATCCAGTTTGAGCAGCAGTTGGGCGCGGTTCCACAAATTCTCCACGCTCGCTTCGCCGGCGATTTTGGCATCCGCTTCGGCAAGCTGCTTTTTGAGCTCCTGCACCTCCCGATGACGCTGACCCCATTTCTTCTCAATCTGCCGGGACCACTCCCGGCCCAGTTTTTCGGACCATTCACCCAGTCTGGCCCCCAGAAAAACCCCGGCCGCCGACGTCCCGGAGTGCGGCGGCAGTTCCGTGGGAAACCGGCCTTCCTCCAGCCCGGCCGGCAACTGGCCGATGGCCTCCAGACGTTCGCGCAGACACGGATGCGTGTCCGCATTGCTGGTTGGTTCCAACAACCCCGCCCGCAGCCATTTGGCCGTCTCCCCCGGATCGCCGGCCGAAGCGAAGCGCGCCGCCAGTTCGGAAAACGGGTTCGCCGGCGGCGCGGCCTGTTCCTTGGCGAGGGCGAACAGTTCCGGCCAGAATTTTTCCAGCACCAGCGGCCGGTGAACCCGCACGCGCAACAGCGCGCTGGCCGCCGGTCCCGCCCCGGCCAGATCCGCAGAACAACGGTCGGCCACGTACTCATCAATCCGCGAAAGCACAAACGCGCTGGCATTGAACTTGGGCCAGTACCATTGCAAAAATTTCCGCAGCAGACCCAGGTCCGAGCGGCGGCGCTGAAACATTTGTTGAAACACCTGATCCCACGTCCGCCGCACCCGGTAAATCCACGCGTTGAACCGGGAATGATTTTTTGACAGATGGCCAAACTCATGCGCCAGCACCGCCCTGAACTCATCCGCATCCAGCCCGAGCATCAGCGGCAGCCCGATCAGCAGATAATTTTGCTGCCAGCCAAACACCCCCAGCCGGGGCAATTGCACCACCGCCGCGTTGTAATCCGCCACCAGCAGCACTTTGTGAAACGGCGCGGACCGCAGGCGCCGCTGCAAATCCCCGATCAGGGCAAACAATTCCGGCGCGTCCCGCGCGGTGAGTTCAATCCCCTGCGGCGGCGTCAGTTTCACCCACAGGCCCTTGATGATGGCCAGCGAAATCCCCCCGGCCAGCAGACCCACAATCAGCGCCAGCTTGATGGTGAGCACATTGGGGGCCGCCACCGCCAGCGCAATCACCGCCAGCGTGATGCCCGTGGTCAGCACCAGCACCCCCGCCAAATAACCGTATGCCAGCGCCACCAGCCCGGCGACGTACCATTCATAACGGCCTGGATTCCGCCGGGCCCGCTCTTCCAAGCGGCCGACCAGTGCATTAAATTCATCGCGTTGCATGACTTTGTTTCCCCAGTTTTCGTATCCCGCCATTATCAATGGAACAAAACGAAACGTTTTTCAAGCCTGGCTTTTTCGGGGTCTTCCGGCCCGGCACGCTCCGGCCGGCCATTCAGGAAAAATTAATCGTTCTTTTGCGGTTTTATCCGTGTTTTGTCGTGTTGCCCCGGCTGAAGGGCAGTGGGGACGGCGAAGGGCGGAAGTTCCGACCAGCCCGGCCTCAACCAAAGATGGCAGCATCTTCATAACCGATAGCGTAGCAGAGGGGGTGGAACATCCGCAGGGTATGCCTCAAAATATTTAAAAAAAGTTTTCCGGGGGTAAACCCTTGGCCACCAAGGGGATGGGAGGCAAATGAGGGTTTTTGACCCAGGGCAGCCGACGCGGTGAGGCCCGGGTGCCCAGGCGGAGTCTGCACCTGACCGGCATCCTGTGCGAACGCACCACAGATTTTCCAGCCGGCTGGATCGCCATTTCCCCAATCGGCGGGCGGTGCGTGGGGCGGACGTTTATTACCTCAAGGCTGGGCGGATCTGGCACGCCCTCCGGGGTGCCGACCGGGTTGGCACGAAGACCGGAGGTCTGCGCTTCGCTCCGACCTCCGGCTACTGTCTGGCAACCCTTCGGGTTGGCGGAATTGCCCGGCTGTCACCGGGTGCCCCGGCGCAGCCTGCCCCTTACAGGCATTTCATTCATTCAGAAACTGGAGCAACCCGTGGTCGCGCACCAGTTCCCGGGCGGCTTCGTTAACCCGGCTGGTTTCGCCCTGATCCAATCCAACCCGGGCGTGGGTGGCATAAAAGTCCAATTGTCCCGCCTCGGCGAGTTTCCTGAGCTGGGTCAGCACTCCCGGCATGCTCCCGTTCCAAGCCCCGCCGGAATCCAGCAGAGCCACCAGCGCCCGGGGGTGATCCTCCCTTAGACCCAGCCATTGGTGGAACCAGTCAACCACGCGCGGGGGCAGCGCCGGCGCATGATCCGCGGCAATGACCACCAGGTCGGCGGCCACCGCTTCGGCGACGGCCAGTCTCCGCAACGGGGTGATGGCGAGGACTTCAAAATTCCACCAACTGCAGATCAGGCGGCCTTCGGCCTGGTGGTTGAGGCCGACCTGGGCCAGGAGGCCGCAGGCCTGCTGGGTGTTGGCGGAATTCTCGCCCAGAATCAGCACGTTGACATCCTTGCCCTCCCGCCGGGGGGCCTCGTTGGGACTTTTCAAGACCAGATTCATGCCGCTGATTTTGCACCCTTATACACCCTTGAACAATTGGCGGAACCCCCCGGCGTGCGCGGGCGGTTATCCTAGCCGGCCTAAAGCTTTCACCTAGGCCGGGGCCGCGGGCTTCATGGTCTCGGATTGGACGGCGAACCGGATCAGCCGGGCGTTGGTCTTGAGATTGAGTTTGCGCCGGATGTTGGCGTTGTGGACGGCGACGGTTTTCGGGCTGAGATGGAGCTGCGCGGCAATGTCCTGGGGGGACTTGCCCTCCCCAAACAATTGAAAGATCTCAAATTCGCGGTCCGTGAGCACGGCCATGGGGGACGGGTTTTTCTGCGGCTGGCCGGAGAGCCGCCGCAGCAGGCTTTCGGAAGCCTCCTCGCTGACATAAACATGGTTGTCCAACACCAGATGGATGGCCCGGACCAATTCGCCGGGCGGCTGCTGTTTGGTGATGTAGCCGGCGGCGCCGGCGCGCAGCATCCGCTCGGCGTAGAGGGCTTCATCATGCATGGAGAGGGCCAGCACCCTCACGCCGGGATGTTCCGTCCGGAGATCCTTGACGAGTTCCAAGCCGCTTTTTCCGGGCAGGGTGATGTCCAGCAGCACCAGGTCCGGGGCCAGTTTTCGAACGGCCTCCATGGCCTGATGGGCGTTTTCGACTTCACCGCACACCTGGAGGCCGGGTTCGCGGTTGATCACCCCGCGGAGGCCCTCCCGCATCATGGGATGGTCCTCCACGATGAGAACCTGCCTGCGGGGCGCCGCCGGTTTGGAGTCGTTGATTTTTGCCATGTTAATCCTTTGGGCGAACGGATTTCCGGAGCGGGTTGGGGCTGTGGTCCTCTGACAGGTGAACGGAACAGACAATGGCGACGCCGCCGCCGCCGGCCTTTTGGACGGCCAGGGAACCGTTGATCATCCCGGCGCGGTAACGCATGATGCGCAACCCCATGCCGGGCTTCTTGTGGGGACGGGCAGGAAGCCCCACCCCGTCGTCTTTGATGGTGAGCCGCAGTCCTTCCGGCGTGCCGGCCAGGCTCAGACTGATGCGCCGGGGCTGGCCATGCCTGATGGCATTGGTGACCGCCTCCTGGGCGATCCAGAAAAGCTGGGTGGCAACGGAGTTGTCCTGGATCAGGACGGGCGAGCGGCAGGTGAACTGGCAGCGGATTTGGAAGAGTTTCTTGGTGCGGAGGGCCAAAGTTTTGAGGGCCGCCATCAAGCCATTCGGCTCGGGCTCGACGGGATGCAGTCCCCGGGCCAGTTGGCGCGTCTGGGCAATGGCTTCGTTGACAACCTCCAGGATGCGGCCGGCCGGCCGGGCTTCCGGGAGGGATTTGTCGGCCAGATCCTGCCGCAGGTTGCTGGTCAGGTAGGCCACGCCCACCAGGAGCTGTCCGAGTCCGTCATGCAGATCGTGGGCAATGCGGCGGTGTTCCCCCTGGCGGGCATCCAGAATTTCCTGTTCGAGTTCAACCCGGTCGGTGATGTCGCGCAGAAAGACGGAGGAATACAGGAGCTCATCCCCGGCCCAGACAGGATTGGCGTCCAACAGCAAATACCGGATCAGTCCGTTTTTGCAGCAGGCGGTCATGCGCAGGTTGCGCACCGTCTGTCTGGCGGCGAGTTGTTTTAACAGCTCGAGACAGCCGCCCGTCTCGCTGTGAAACTCGTTAAAATTGCGCCCCACATATTCGCCCTCGGCGTAGCCGAGCAAATCCAATTGCGCCTGGTTGGCGCGCAGGATGGTGCCGCTGGCGGCCAGCCAGACCAGCCCGATGGGCGCCTGACTGAAAAAAGTGGAGAGATTGTGCTCACTGCGGCGCAGGGCTTCCTCCGCCTGCCGGCGGGCGATGGCATCCGAAATCGCCGTCAGCGCATGGGAAACGTCGTCGCTCACGCGGCCCAGCAGGCCGAGCTCACCTTCATCAAAAAAACCGGCCCGCGAGGCATAGACCGTAAAGGCGCCGACGGTTTTGCCCGCAATGCGGAGGGGCAACGACGCGGCATAGCGCAACCCGAACCGCAGGGCGCGGGCATGCCAGGGCGCCATGCATTCGTTCCGGTCAATGTCGCCAATGACCACCGGCCGGTTTTCACGGATGGCGGTGCCCGCCGGCCCGCGGCCCTGCGGCTCATCGCCCACCACCACGCGGATGCCGTCGAGATAGGCGGTTGCGCCGGCCTGCGCCACGGGCTGAACGACTCCATCCGGCATGGCCATGCCAACCCAGGCCAGACCAAAACCTCCGGTTTTCACGGACACCTGGCAGATCTCATCCATGAGTTTCTGAGGTTCGGAAACATGGACAATGGCCCGGCCGATGCCCGCCAGAATCGCCTGCACGCGGCTGAGCCGGGCGATGCGTTCCTCGGCCAGCTTGCGCTCGGTTATGTCGTGGCTGATGCCAACCAATCCGCCAACCTGTCCCTGCTGATCACGAAAGGCGACCATGTTGGACGCCAGCACGCGCGCCTGACCATCGGGAAAGGTGATCCGTTCCTCCGACGCACAACCGGCCTCCGCCCCGAGGGCGCGCAATTCCCCCGCCCGCAACCTGGCCGCAAGTTCGACCGGCAGCAAATCCGCATCCGTGTGATTGAGGACTTCCGCCGGGAGGCGGCCCAACGCCTTGGCCAGGGATTCGTTGACCACCAGATAACGGCTTTCCGGATCCTTGACGAAAATGAAATCCGGGGCCAGATCCACCAGGGTTCGCAGCAGGGCGTGCTGGTTCCGGTAACGCTCTTCGCTGCGCCGCAGATCCTCCTCGACGCGTTTGCGACCAGTAAGGTCCTGAATCAGGACCAGCACGCGGAATTGCCCGCCCACCTTGAGCCGGGTGGTGCAGAGAAGAACATCCATGCCGGATTCCCGGCCGGGCAGTGAGGTTTCCAGACGGCCCTCCACCTGGTGATGACTGCGACCGGTTTTGAGAGTGTCGAGAATGGTGCGGCGAATGATGCAGTCCGCACAATGCGGACCGAACCCACAACCCTGCGGGTGTTCCAACGAATGCAGGCAGCGAAAAACCCCGCCGGGCCGCTGAGCGTTCAACGAGGCTGGAGACAGGGCTTCGGCCACCTTGTTGATTTTGCGAATGCGCTGACGGGCATCCAGCAAGAGCACAATGAACGGGGTGTTGTCGCACATGGCCACAAGTTCATCCGCCGCGCGCCGGGAGGCGGCTGAGCGGGCCGCCGATTTCACCGAAACTTTCACCCCGGTCTTTTTGCCGCGGACGAATTTGTTAATTTTAAGTGATTTCTGCTTGCTGGCCATGCCGTCAGATTCCATCAGAGGTTTTCCGGTTGATGTGGGGCGAGCATAACAGGCCGGACCGGACAGCAAAGAAAATTATCACGGGGAAAAATGGAAGCCGGCCGCGAGGCCGGAGGGCGCACCAGGCTGCCGGCGAGGGATTGACTTTTTCCAAAGATGGCAGAGGTTGTCAGGGAAGCCCTTCATATCCGGCGATGACAGATTACGAACACACCCATGCGGAGGAAACACTTCACGGCCCGGGCGTGATCTGCGCCGTGCTGATGCCACATGCGCCAATCCTGGTGCCGGGCGTGGGGGGCGAAAGGGGTGATGCCGCCGCCGACAGCCGCCAGGCCATGCGCAGGGCGGCAGCCTGCGTGACCCGTCACCGCCCGGAAACCGTGGTGCTGATTTCGCCGCACTCGCCGCGACAGCCGCCCGCCTTTGGGCTTTGGATGGATGATCCGCTGCAAGGCTCCTTCGCCAGGTTCGAGGCGCCACAGGTGGAGGTCAGCCTGCCGCTGGATGAGGCACTGGCCGAGGCCATCGCAGCAGCGGCGGCCACGCGGGGTTTGGAAACGCGGACCATCCGCCATCACGCGCTGGATCACGGGGCCCTGGTGCCGCTTTGGTTTCTCATGGAGGCGGGCTGGAAGGGGTCCACGGTCGTCGTCGGCCTGGAAACTTCGGACCGGGACGGGCTGATTGCCTTGGGGCAGACGATTGCCGCCGCCGCGCACAAACTGACGCGTCGCATCGCCGTGATTGCCAGTGGCGACCTGAGCCATCGTCTGACGACCGGCGCCCCGTGCGGCTTTCATCCGCAGGCGCATCAATTCGACGATGCGTTCATCCACCTGCTGCAAGCCGGTGATTACCGCCGGCTGGGGGAGATTCCGGCCGAGTTGCGAGCGTTGGCAGCGGAGGATGCGGTGGATGCCACCCTGCTGGCGGCTTCGGCGGCACACTGGGAAAACTCCGGTCATGGCGTCCTCAATTATGAGGCTCCTTTTGGCGTGGGCTATGGCGTAGCCGTTCTGTGGGCTGAACCTTCACCGCCCAAGGCGGAAATGATGCCGGCCTCCGAGGCCGACTGCGAAGGCAGGGGGCTTCCCGCACTGGCGCGCCGCTCGGTCGTGGCGGCGTTGGACGGCCGCCCGGAGCCTCCCCCCGCACCGCCCGGCCCCCATCCGGCCACCCGGCACGGTGTTTTTGTCACGATTCGAGAAACGGACGGCGCCTTGCGGGGTTGCGTGGGAACGATTGATCCGGCGTGTCCGGATGTGCCGGCGGAAACCTGGCGCAGCGCGCGGCTGGCGGCGCTGCAGGACGGCCGTTTCACTCCGGTGACCACCGGGGAACTCGCCGGACTGCGCTTTGAGGTCAGCGTCCTGCACCCGGCGGAGGCGGTGGCCTCGGCGGCGTCCCTGGATCCACGGCGTTACGGGGTGATTGTTTCCACCAGGGACGGACGGCGCGGCCTGCTGCTGCCGGGCATCAACGACATTAAAACGACGGAGCAACAATTGCTCATCGCCAGAAGAAAGGGAGGGATTGCCCCGGACGAGCCCGTCACTCTGCAACGCTTTCAAGTGGATCATTTCACCGAAGCTGACTAATTCCCATGGCCACGCACATCAATCCTGAACACCATCCGGCCCGCTGGTGGGGGCGCCTGGAGGACGGACGGCTGGAATGCCGCGCCTGTCCACGGCTGTGCAAACTCCGGCCCGACCAACGCGGATTTTGCTTTGTGCGCCAGAACATCGGGGGCCGGATGGTGCTCACCACTTACGGCCGCAGCAGCGGGTTTTGCGTGGATCCGATCGAGAAAAAACCCCTGAACCATTTTTATCCCGGCTCGAGCGTCCTCTCGTTTGGCACCGCCGGATGCAACCTGGGCTGTCGGTTTTGCCAGAACTGGGACATCAGCAAGGCGCGGGCGTTTGACCGGCTGGCCGACGGCGCGCAGCCGGAAACCATCGCCGCCGCCGCCCAAAGACTGGGCTGCCGCTCGGTCGCCTTCACTTACAACGACCCCGTCATCTTTGCCGAATATGCGATGGATGTGGCGGATGCCTGCCGTGCGGTGGGCGTGGCCGCCGTGGCGGTCACCGCGGGTTACATGACGGAGGAATCGCGTCCGGAATTTTACCGGCACATGGACGCCGCGAATGTGGACCTGAAGGGATTCACGGAGGAGTTTTATCACCGCACCTGCTGCGGCGAACTGGCGCCGGTGCTCGCCACGCTGAAATACCTGCGGCACGAGACCTCCGTCTGGCTGGAGGTCACCACCCTGCTGATCCCCGGCGAGAACGACAGCGAACCGGAGCTGGAACAGGCGGCCGACTGGTTTGCCACAAACCTCGGCCCGGATGTCCCCTGGCATTTCACCGCCTTCCACCCGGATTACAAAATGCCGGACAAGCCGCGCACCCCGCCGGCCACCCTCAGCCGCGCGCGCACCATCGCCCGCAAACACGGCCTGCGTTATGTTTATACGGGCAATGTCCACGATCCCGAAGGCGGGAGCACCTGGTGTCCGGGCTGCGGCGGGCGGGTGATCGAACGGGACTGGTTTACCCTGGGCGGGTGGCAGTTGAAAAACCATGGCTGCGCCCACTGCGGCTTTAGAATTGCCGGACACTTTGCCGACCAGCCCGGCAACTGGGGCCGACGACGGCTCCCGGTACAACTGGGTTGAAGCACGAATTGTTCGCCACTCAATTTCCCGGCTTGAATCCACAGGAGCGAACTGTTAGGCTCATTGGACAATTCATCGCTTGGTGAGTTTGGTTTCCGGTTTGTCCGATGGTGTAATGGTAACACAGCGCCCTTTGGAGGCGTTATTCGTGGTTCGAATCCACGTCGGACAGCCAATTTCCCCCCGCCCCGCAAGCGACCTGCATGCCGACGGAAGTTTTGCGGGCGTGAGAATTCACCGACGCAAACCGCACAGCGCACCGACACAACTTTCCGCAAGCTCAACAATTACTGTCCATCAAACAGCAAAAATTGAAGAGTAAATCAGCACAGGCAAAGTAAATTCAATGTAACAACAATGTTACAACAATAGTCAACCACTAGAAAGTCTATGGCCATGCAACTGAAATACCAGTCCGAATCCCATGACAGCGCGGCGTCAAATCACCGCTTGGGACAGGAAATGCCGAACAAAACCCATTTTTCCTCCTGGATGGCAAAATATCTCAGCTCCTGGATCCCCGAGGCGTTTGAGGACGAAGACGGTTTTCATTTCGGACCGAAACCACTCGCCGAGACGTCGAAATCTCCCCGGCTTAATTAAATCAGACTGAACCCAGCCGGGAAGGAGGGTGGATCCCTCCAAAAAATTTCCGGAATCCGCGACCGCTTCGCCGGCTTTTTACAAGCCGCTTTTGTCCGTTGCGGATTCAGGCCCTGCTCAACGCCAAATCAAGGGCGCTGGGCTGACGGCCTGAACCATTCCCAACTCCTCTTCGCATCGGCAACTTCGTTTCCGCCCCCCCCGGGGGCCATCGCTCTCCAAATAAAAGGCCGGACAATCAGACCTGTCTGATTGTCCGGCCGGATGAATTATCAGCCTATTGCGACAACTGGTAGAACTCGTGGAGGCTGCCGGGTGTCACGATGTTGGTGGACAGGTTCAGGTTGCCACGGTTGTTAAACGTGTTGGTCAGCACCGGGGTCCACTGCGCCAGCGGCAAGGCCAGGTTGGGGCTCTGCCACAGAACAAAGGTTCCGTTCGGCTCGCCATTCTTTGCAGTAATGGTCAGCGTGGTTCCCATCACGCTGATGCCAGTGAATTGCAGCGGCCCGAGCACGGCCAGACCGCCGGCCAGCGTTCCGCTGGAGGGGTTGAAGTTCTGGTCGCCGGCATAAACCGCTGTCACGGTATAACTTCCAGCCGACAGGCTCCCCGACAACGCCGGGCTGCTGGCAATACCACCGGAGAGGCTCACCACGCCTCCGAAGGCCACGCCGTTCGTCTCAAATTGCACCGTGCCGGTGGGCGTGCCGGTCGAATGCGCGGAACTGTCGCTCACCGTGGCGGTGAAGGCCGGCCCGGCCTCGCCATAAGCCCACGGATTGGCGGAAGAAACCACCACGACAGCGCTGTTGGCCAGACTGTTCGTCTGGATGAATGAATTCGTCGTGCCCGCAAAGTCGGCATCACCAGTGTAAGCCGCCGTCACGGTGTAATGGGCCGCCACAAAGTTGACCGGGAGCGCCAGGCTGGTGGCGACGCCACCGATAAGGGTCGCGGCACTGCCGAAGGGCGCGCCGTTGATCTTAAACTGCACGGAGCCCGAGGGGATGCCACTCGAACCGCCGGAATTGTCACTCAGGGTTGCCGTGAAGATGACATTGCTCTGCCCATAGACGGACGGATTGGCGGCGGAGGCAATGACCAAAGCGCTGGCAGCCGGATTGTTCGTCTGAGTGATCGTGCTGTTGGAACCCGCATAGTTGGCGTCCCCGCTGTAAACCGCAGTCACGGTGTAGTTGCCCGGCAACAAGGCCGCTGACAGGACCGGACTGCCGGCCATGCCACCGGAGAGGGTCACCGCGCCACCAAAGGCCACGCCGTTGGTCGCGAATTGCACCGTGCCCGTGGGCACCCCAGAGGAAAGCGCAGAACTGTCACTCACCGTCGCCGTGAACGCCGCCCCGGTCGCGCCAAAGACCGACGGGTTGGCGGAGGACACCAACGCCACAGCGCTGTCGGCGTCACCCACCACCTGTGTAAGGGCATTCGTCGAACCGATGAAATCCGTGTTCCCGTTGTAATCCGCCGTGACCGTGTAAGTGTCCACGGACAGGTTGGCCGGCAACACGAGGCTGGCGCTGCCACCGGAGAGAGCCACCGCGCCGCCCAAGGGCGACCCGTTGATCTGGAATTGCACCGTACCGGCGGGGATCGCGCTGGAACCGGCTGAAGTGTTGCTCACCATCGCGGTGATGGTCACGTTGCTCTGGCCATACACCGACGAACTGGAGGAGGAAACCACCGCCAGCGCGCTGACCGCCTGATCAATCGTCTGGGTGAAGACGTTCGTGGAAGCCACATACGCGGCATCCCCGTTATAAATCGTCGTCACCGTGTAAGAACCGGGAGGCAAGGGCGCCGACAGGGCCGTGCTGGTCGCGATGCCGTTGGCCAGGGTCGCTGAACCGTTAAAGTTCACCCCGGTACCGGTGACCTCGAAATTCACCGTGCCGGTCGGCGTACCCCGCAATCCGGTCACCGTGGCCGTGGCCGTCAGGTTGGTCTGATCATACACGGACGGATTGTACGAGGGAACCACCGCCAGGACGTTGGTCGTCGGGGCGAGCACCAGATTGAACACGGCGCCTTCACCCGCCGCGCCGCCCAGTTCAGCCGTTCCGTACAGGGTGTTGCCCAGCAGGATCACCCCGGCCTCGGGATAAGCACCGTCGTCACCACCGGTGAAACCATACAGGGCGGTGAAATCCGTGCCATCGGTGTTGATGGAGAACACCGTGCCATAACCAAAGCTGCCGCCGGCGTTCGCCGTGCCGAACAAACTGGTGCCATTCAGGATCAAGACGGACTCCGGATAGGCACCGTCGTTGCCGCCGGTAAAGCTGTACAGGTTGGTGAAGCCCGACCCATTCGTGTTCATGGAGAACAGCGAACCATAACCGAAGACCCCGCCGCCATTCGCCGTTCCAAACAGGGTGCTGCCCGACAGGGTCAGGCCGGTGTTGGGATAAGCGCCATCGCTGTTGGTCAGGTTCGGACCCGCCGTGGCCGTGAACACATGCAGCGGGGTGAAACCCGAGCCGTTGATGCTGATCGAGAAGAGCACGCCGGCATGATTGGCGCCGCCTTCCGTCACCGCCCCGTACAGGGTGCTGCCGGACAAGACCAAGCCGGCCTGCGGATGACCTCCGTCGTCACCACCGGTAAAGCTATACAGCGTGGTAAAGCCCGTGCCATTCGGGTTGATGGAGAACACCGTGCCATAGCCGAAGACGCCGCCGCCATAGGTCGTCCCATAGAGGGTGCCACCCGCCAGCAACAGCGTGGCGCGCGGATCAGCCCCGTCAGCATTGGTGGCATTCGGCCCCGTGGTGGCGGTGAAGCTATACAGCTTGGCGAAGCCCGCACCATTGGTGCTGATGGCGAAGATCGCCCCGGTGCCATTGGTGCCGCCCGCCGTGGTGGTTCCATACAGGGTGCTGCCCGAGAACGTCAATCCACCCTGCGGATTGGCCCCGTCGGCACCACCGGTAAAGTCATACAGATTCGTGAAGCCCGTGCCATTGTTGTTGACGGCAAACACCGCACCCTTGCCTGCGGTGCCGCCGGCATCCGTCGTCCCGTACAGGGTGTCACCCACCAGGGCGGCATACGGATAGGCCCCGTCCGTGTTGGTGGAGTTCAGGCCGGAGGTTTCCGTGAAGCCATACACCGGCTGGGCCGGCTGATTCACCATCTGCCCGCCGGTCAAGGTTCCGCCGGCCCCAATGAAGTTCGTATCTCCACTGTAAACCGCCGTCACGCCATAATTGCCCACCGCCAGGACTGTCGGCGACAGGGTGGTGCTGGCGATGCCATTGACGAGGCTCGCCGGGCCACCAATGGCCACCCCATTGGTCTCAAATTGCACGGACCCGGTGGGCGTCCCGCCGGAATTCAGCGAACTGTCCGTCACCGTCGCGGTGAACGTCACGGAGTCCTGACTGTAAACCGAGGGATCAATTGAGGTCGCCACGGCCACCGCACTGTCCGCCGGGGCGATGATGCCCGTGAGCGAAGGTTGAATGAGGGTGTAGTTGGTATAATCGCCACCCGTCAGCGTCAGACTGGTCACGTCCACCGGCACCGCCACACTGGCGTTCGTGGTGGCAAACACGGCCGCATAGCCATTGGTGCTCAACGCCACGCTGCCCTGGTCTGGAACCAGAACGCCGGCCAGAACCACGTTATTAGAGATCAAGGTCGCCTCATCCGGCACGACCAGCGTGCCAAAGGTCACCGTCGCCACCGTCAGACCGGACACAATGGTCACTGGGGCCGGGGTGATGTTATTGGTGAAATCCACGGGTTGCACCAGGGAGTAGTTGGTGTAGTCCCCACCGGTGAGAGCCAGGCCGGTCACAGTCACCGTGATGTTCGAACCGGCATTGGCGGTGGCAAAGGCGGCCACATAGCCGTTGGTGACCAGCGTCACCCGGGTGCCATCCGAACCCACCAAGCCCGCCAACACCACTGTGTTGGTGATCAGGCTGGCGGTATTGGTTCCGTTATAAACCTTGTCACTCGCCGTCAGGCCGGAGGTGATCGTCACCGCTTCCGTCGTAATCGCCGCCGTCGTGATGAGCGTGTTGGTGGACAACACATAGTCGGCGGCCGAGGTGCCGCTCAAGCTCAGGCCGGTCACCGTCACCGTCTTGCCCGCGCCCACATTCGGGTCCGCATAGGCGGCGGCACCACTGACACCCAGGCTGACCGTGCTGACACTGTCACCGCCGAGATAACCGGAAAGCGAACGGTTCGTGATGGTGGACACCGTCGTGCCATCATACGGTTTGGCCCCCTGCACAATGACACTGGGCACCAACGTCGCCGGACTGACCGTCTGCACGAGCGTGTTGCTTGAAGCCGTGTAGTTCAGGTCCCCACTGTAAACGGCCTTCACCGCATAAGTATTCGCCGACAAATACTGCGGCAAAGCCGGGCTGGTGGCGGAACCGCTGACGACCCTCACACCGCCGCCGAAAGCCGTTCCGTTGGTCAGGAAATGGACCCAGCCCAACCCGGGGGTGCCGATGGAATTCGTCGAAATGTCCGTCAGGGTGGCCGTGAACGTCACCCCACCCTGGCCATAAACCACCGGATTGGCCGAGGAAACCAACGCCAGGCTGCTGGCCGCCGCGTCCACGGTCTGCACGATGGAACCCGACAGGTTGCTGGCAAAGATGAAGTCGCCACTGTAGGCCGCCGTCACCGTATAACTGCCCGTCGCCAGAGTGGCTGGCAGCGTCAGGCTGGCATTGCCGCTGACCAGGGTCAGCGCCGGGCCGAAGCTCGCCCCATTGGTCAGGAATTGCACCGTCCCGGTCGGCGCTCCGTCCGGACTCGTCACCGTGGCGGTCAGCGTCACATTGGTTTGTCCGAACAACGAGGTGGAAGACGAGGATGACACCATCGTTGAACTGCCGTCGTGGGTGATCGTCTGGCCGCCGGGAACCGTTCCGCTGCCCGAACCAAAATCCCCGTCGCCGGCATAAATCGCGGTCACCACATAATTGCCCGGCGTCTCGCTGGTCGGCAACGGACCGCTGATGGCGACACCATTGGTCAGTGCCACCAAGCTGCCGATGTTCACTCCGTTGATCGTGAATTGCACCTTGCCCGTCGGGAGTCCGGTCGAATTCGCCGAGCCATCGGCCACCGTCGCGGTGAAGTACATGCCGGGCTGGCCATAATAAGACGGGTTGGAGGAGGAAACCACCGCCACCGCGCTGGCGGCCTGATCATTCGTCTGCGTCAACGAATCCGTTGAGCCGAGGAAATTCGTGTCCCCGCTGTAAGTGGCCGTCACCAGCCAGGTGTTGGGCGGCAGGATCGCCGGCAACAGCGGGCTGACAGCGATGCTGTCGGAGATGGCCACACTGGCGCCGAAGGCCACCGAGTTGGTGTAAAATTGCACCGAGCCATACCGCGGCGTCGCGCTTGAATTCGTTGCGCTGTCCGTCACCGTGGCCGTGAACACGACATTGGTCTGCCCGTACACCGACGGATTGCTGGCGGAAACCAACGCCAGCGTGGTGGTGGCCGGTTCGTTGGTCTGCAAGAGCGAGGCCGATGAACCCAGGTAGTTGGTATCGCCGCTGTAAACGGCCGTCACCGTGTAATTGGTCGCCTCGATATACTGTGGCAGATTCCAACTGGCAACGCCATTGGTGAGTCCGAGCTGGCCGCCCACGTTCTCCCCGTTGACTTGGAATTGAACATAGCCGTTCCTCGGCGTCCCGCTCGCGAGCGCCGAAACATTCGTCACCGTGGCCGTGAACACCACGTTCGTCTGTCCGTAAACCGAGGGATTGCATGAGGAAACCAGGGTCAACGCGCTGGTGGCCGCATTGACCGTCTGGGTGAGCGTGGCCGCCGATCCCGTGAAATCCCGGTCCCCGCTGTAAGTGGCGGTGACGGTGTAATTGGTCGCCAGATCATACTTCGGCAACCGGCCGCTGGTGACACTGCCGTTGACCAGCGCCAGCGGGCCGCCAAAATTCGTCCCGTTGATGGTGAATTGCACATGGCCGTACTTGGGCACTCCGCTTGCATACACCGAGGCATTGGTCACCGTGGCCGTGAAGGTCACGTTGCTCTGCCCAAACACCGAAGCATCGTTGGAGGAAACCAGGGCCAGACCGCTGGTGGCCCGTTCGATGGTCAGCTCATTGGTCAGGCCGCTCGAATTCGTGAAGTTAGAGTCCCCGTTGTAAATGGCCGACACTTCATAAGCATCGCCCGCCGGCAGATTTGTCGGCACATCAGCGCTGACGGCCACCCCGTCGGTCACCGCATTGGTGGACAAGGGGTTCAAGCCGATGAAGAACGTCACCGTGCCGTCTCTGGGCAGCCCTCTCGAATTCTCAGAACTGTCGATCAGCGTCGCCGTGAACGTCCGGTTGCTCTGCCCATACAGGAACGGGGTGTAAGAGGGTGTCAACAATGCCACCGCACCGCCCGCTTGACTGACCGTCTGTGTGATCGTGGCCGACGAATCCTGGAAGTCCGTGTCGCCGGAATAAACCGCCGCCACCGTGTAAACGCCCGCCGCATAATCCCTGGGCAACCACTTGCTTGCCGTGCCGTCCTCACTCAAATTCACGGGGCGACCAAAGTTGTCTCCGTTGATTGTAAATTGCACCGTCCCGGATGGCGTTCCTGTCGAACCCTCGGAACTATCCGTCACGGTGGCCGTAAAAGACACACCGTCCTGAGCAAACACAGATGGGTTGACCGACGACACCAGCCCCACAGAGCTGTTCGCTTGGTCAATGTTCCCCGTCAGGTAAAGGTCAGCCATCGTGTAATTCGTATAGTCCCCGCCCGTCAGTTCCATTCCACTCACCGTCACCGGCTCCGACCCCGGCGCCGCGTCCGCATACGTCGCCGAATACCAGGACCCGTTCGTGTTCAATTCCACCGTGTCCGCGTCCGCCGCCAGAATCCCCGACAGC
>CAZUBG010000009.1:41843-52921 GCA_964618545.1 uncultured Bifidobacteriaceae bacterium
GGTCCGCAAAACTCGCGCTCCCGCTGCCGTACAAATGCACCGTGTGGAACGTGTCGCCAGCCACCAAGCCGGTGAGCCGGAGTTCCGTGATCGTGGCCGAGGTCGTCCCGTCATACACCTTGTTCGCGACAGTTGCCGAGGGGGTCAGCGTCGCCGGGGTCACCGCCTGCGTCAACGAATTGGAGGAACTCGTAAAATTAGCGCTTCCACTGTAAATCGCCCCCACCGTGTAACTGTTCACCGGCAACCCCGCGGGAAATTCACCGCTCGTCGCCGAATTTCCCGCCCCGCCCAGCGTCACCGGGCCGCCAATATTCGTCCCACTGAGGGTGAATTGCACCGTCCCCGACGGTGCCGCCACCGGACTTCCCACCGTCGCCGTAAACGTCACACCGTTCTCCCCGTACACCGACGAACCGCCGGTGGATGAAGTCAGCAGCGTGAAGCTGCTCGCCTGTTCCACCGTCAGGCCGCCGGTCAGCGTCCCCGTGCTCCCCAGAAAATTCGCGTCCCCGGTGTAAACCGCCGTCACCCCTATGTTGTTGCCCGCCGTGTAGGTCGTCGGCAGCGCCCCGCTGGTGGCCAGACCATTGGAGAGCGTCACCGCGCTGCCAAAATTCACCCCGTTCAGCTTGAATTGAACACGCCCCGTGGGAATCCCCGTCGGATTCGGCGAGGCGTTCGTCACCGTCGCCGTAAACGTCACGTTCGTCTCCCGGTATTGCACCGGATAGGTCGAGACCGTCAGGCTCGTCCCGCTGGGCGCCTGGTTCACCGTCTGCCCGCCGCTCAACGCATTCGTGCTCGAAACAAAGTCCGCATCCCCGCTGTAGACCGCCATCACCGTGATGTTCGTCCCCGCCGTATAACTCGTCGGCAGCGGCCCGCTGACGGCCTGCCCGCCCGCCAGCGTCACCGGACCGCCAAACGCCTGCCCGCCAATTTCAAATTGCACCGTCCCCGTCGGCGTTCCGCTGGACCCCTCGGTGCTGTCGCCCACCGTCGCCGTAAAGATCACGCCCCCCTGCCCGTACACCGAGGGATTCGACGAAGAAATCACCGCCACGCTGCTGCCGGCCTGGCTGTTCGATTGTAAAACCGAGTCCGTCGAACCCAGAAAATCCCCATCCCCGCCGTAAGTCGCCGTGATCGTATACGTCCCCGCCATCAACGTCGCCGGCAATGCCCCGCTCGTGGCGCTGCCACCGCTGAGGGCCACCGCGCTCCCAAAGTTGGTCCCGTTGATCTCAAATTGCACCGTCCCCGTCGGCAGCCCGCTCGAATTGGCCGCCGCGTCACTCACCGTCGCCGTAAAGGTGACCCCGGGCTGCCCATACACCGAGGGATTGGCCAGGGAGGTCAGCACCACCGCGCTCGCCGCCTGAATGTTGGTCTGCACCAGCGCCACCGCGTTCGACGACGCCGTGTAATTGATGTCCCCGCTGTAAACCGCCGTCACCTGATAATTTGTCACCGCCAGAAACGGCGGCCAGAACGCGCTCGTCGCGCTGCCGTTGGCCAGCGTCACCGGACCGCCAAACGCCACCGTGTTCGTGTAAAAAATCACCGTGCCCGTGGGTGTTCCCCGCAGGCCCGTCACCGTCGCTGAAAACGTCACATTGCTCTGCCCGTACACCGCCGGATCCCCCGACGACACCACCGCCGTCGCACTGGTCGTCGGCGTCAGCACATCACTAAACACCGCGCCATCGCCGTTATTGCCGCCGTACGAGGTCGTCCCATACAACACGCCGTTGGACAAAATCAAACCGGCCACCGGCAGCGCGCCGTCATCCCCCCCCAGAAAACTGTACAACACCGTAAAACCCGTGCCGTTGACATAGAGCGAGAACAGCGTTCCGTACGCGCCCGCCTGGCCCCGGCCCGTCGCCGTGCCAAACAGCGTGCTGCCCGCCAGTGTCAGGCCCGCCTCGGGAGTGCCGCCGTCACTGCCGCCCGTGAAATCATACAAATTCGCAAATCCCGTCCCATCGGTGTGGATGACAAAAACCGAGCCATAGCCATTCGTGCCGCCATATTCCGCCGTCCCATACAGCGCGCCGCCCGACCACACCAGGCCCGCCGCCGGATTCGCCCCGTCGCTGTTCGTGGAGTCCACCCCGGAGGTCGCGCTAAAACTATATAACTTGGCAAACCCCGTGCCGTTGATGTTAACCGCAAAAACCGTGCCGTTGTCATTCGTGCCCCCGTACGCCGTCGTCCCGTACAGCGTGCTGCCCGACAAAACCAGCCCCGCCTGCGGCGTCGCCCCATCCTTGCCCCCGGTGAAACGATAAAGGTCCGTAAAACCCGTCCCGTCCGTGTTCAGGGCGAAAACCACCCCCGCGTCATTCGTGCCGCCGCCCATCGTCGTCCCGTACAGCACCCCGCCCGCCACCACCAGTTGCGCCTGCGGCGCCCCCCCGTCGTTGCCGCCGGTAAAACTGTACAAATTCTTAAACCCCGTCCCGTCCACATTGATGGCAAACACCGCCCCATTACCGTTGCTGCCGCCATATTCCGTCGTCCCATATAAAGTGCTCCCCGCCAATGCCAATCCCGCCGCCGGATTGCCGCCATCGCGGTTGGTTCTGGCCACCCCGCCAAAGCCCGTGAATTCATATAAATTCGTAAACCCGGTGCCATCGGGGTTGACAGCATAAATCGTACCATTTCCATTGGTGCCGCCATATTCCGTCGTCCCGTACAGCACCCCGCCCGACAGCACCAATCCCGCCACCGGGGTGGCTCCATCGGTGTTGGTGGAATTCGGGGCCGCCGTAAAGCTATAGATGGCTTGAAAGGATTCAAGCCGACCAGCCATGACCCGCACAGCCGACAGCAAACCCAGGCCCACGACCAACGAGGACAAAACGGACCGATTCAGTATGCGTGTTTTCATAAGTAATGGATACTAACTCTCCTCCGGGTGCATTGTCGACATGGACTTGGACATTTGGACAAATTTTTTCACAAATACTCTTGAACTTCGGATGCTTTTGAAAAAAGTTTAGCACTTTCTAACGCTTTTTTTAAAAAATCGCTTGCTTCCCAGATACCTTCCCCGCCACGGCAAATGATCCCGGTCATTCCAACATAGAAGGACATCCATGCACATGCCACATGACCCAATAACAGACTATGCAATAATTTAACTCACACAAAAGCTTTGATACTAACCCTTTACTTCTTTTTCCTAACCTTAACTTGGCTTTTTGCCCCCGGTTTGACCTGCCAGCCGTTTAAAAAACGCCAGGACCGCCGGGTCGGGACACCGGACCTCCCTGGGCCCCAGGAAAACCACTCGCCTGGCCGGCCCGGCCCCATCACCCGGCGCTTGATTCAACCGTCTGCCCGGCCCCGCGCCCGGCGCGGGCAATCAAAAAGGCAAGGCGGCGAACCTTCGCCGCTTTGCCTGTGATGAATCTCTTGCTCGAAACCGCTTACGGATGACGCAGGCGGTAGAACGTCACCGGCACCGCCGGATTAACCGTGAAGCTGGCGCTGGTGCTGGCCGCACTGCCGGCCACATCCACCCAGTTGGTCCCCAACCCCACGCTCAAACTGTTCGTCTGGCTCTGGAGAATCCAGCCCAGGTGATCCGCCGGCCAGGTCAGCGAGAGCGTCCCGCTCCTCACGCTGAACGTGATGTTCGTCGGGTTGCTGGCGATGGGCGCCCCCACCTCCAGGCTGCCCGGGCCGGCGAGGTACGTCGGACTCGTGGTGCTGTTATAAACCCCCGCCGCCTGGCTGGCCCCGTTCAACACGAGTCCCGCCACCGTGTTCGTCACCGTATAGTCCAGTTGCAAAACCGCCCCGCTGGCCACCGTCACCGTCGAGGACTCCGCCAGGCCAGGCTTCACCAGTTCCAACGTCCCCGCGCTCACCGTCGTGTTGCCCGTGTATGTATTCGTCCCGGAAAGCGTCAGCGTGCCAGTGTCCAGCTTGGTCAACCCGCCGCTCACGTTCGCCGCGATGCTCACCGTGCCCGCCGTCGCCGCCGTGCTGAACCCGCCGCCCGCCAGCGTCACCGTCGGAGCCGAGGTATAGTTGACCCCCGGACAGGTCACCGTGATGCCCGTCACCGCCCCGCCGGACACCGTCGCATACGCGGTGGCATTGCTGCCGCCACCGCCCTTGATGATGACTTCCGGCGGCATGACATAACCCGCCCCGGCCGTGGCCACGGCAATCGAAGCCACCCCGTTGCCCGTCGGCGCCAGCAACGGCTGCACAATCCCGATCACCTGGGTGTTGTCATCAAAGGTCAGCCCGCCGCTGTAAACGTAGGCCGACGAGGCATTGCCCAGAAAATCACTCTCCGCCGTCGTCCCCGCCTGCAGCGTGCCGCCGTTGAAGTTGACCACCACATTCGAGTTTTGGGCGGCATTCAGGTCAAGCATTTGGAACGTCCCGCCGTTCAGGTTCAACGCCGCCGTGTTCAACGGCGAATTGTTCCAGTTCAGCTTCACCGATTCGCTCGGCGAGGTGAAGACCGCGCTCCCGCTGATCGTCGTCGCATTGGTCTGCAGGGTGGACCAATTCGCTTCGTACCCGCCGTAGGTGCCGTCCACCATCCCGTTCACAATCGTCACCGCGCCCCCCGAGATGTTCACCACCGACGATTCCCCCGCGCCGCCGCGGCACGGCAGGAAATAGCTGGCCCCGGTGCCGCTCGTCCCCACGCTCAGGCTGCCCCCGCTCATGTCGAACTGGCCGAACGTCCCCTGACCGCCGCCCGAACCGGCCGGGTCAAACTCACCGTTATTGGTGATGACCATCGCCCCGGACGACAGGTTGTAATACCCAAACGCGCCGGCCACGCTGCCCAACTGCCAGCCGCCTCCGGAGTTAACCGCCGTCGCATACGTGTTGGCGCCCGACTGATAGACCGCCGCCGCCACCCCGTTCAGGGTCCCAATCAGGAACGATTCCGTCTCGGATGGAACCATCCCGTTCCCGGTCAGGGCCAGCGTGCCGCCGCTGACCGCCGTCGGGCCGGTGTAGGTGTTCATCCCCGAAAACGTCAGCATTTGACTGCCTCCCTTGGTCAGCCCGCCTCCCAGGTCGGAGACCACTCCGCTGATCACCAGATTGCCCGCCGCCGCATTGAAGGACACCGGCGCCGTCAGGCTCACCGGCACGTTCAACGTCTGCACATTGGCTGAATTGTTCGCCACACTGCCGCCGGACAGCGTCAGGGTGCTGCTGTTCGCGCTGCTGATGGTGAAACTCCCGGCCCCGCTGTTAAAGGCCATCCCGCCGAGGCTGTAATTGGCCTCCAGGTTGGGCGTCAGCCCCGTGGTGCCCGCAAACTCCAGAATGTCGCCCGCATAACCGGGGGCCAGTCCGCTCACCCAGTTCAGCGCCGTGCCCCAGTTCTCGTTCGCCCCGCCGCCATTCCACACTTCCGTCACCGTGTTGATCATCAGCGTCACGCTCGCCGAACCGCTCAGCGAGGCGGTGTCCGTCACCGTCACCGTCAGCGACGCGCTCCCGGGATTCGCCGTCGCCGGAACCGTGATGGTGTTCGTGTACACATTGCCCGAACCTTCTTTAACCAGCGTCACCGTCGAGCCGCCCAGCGAACTCAGGTCCACCGTCACCGTGGCGATCGCCGCCGTGCCGGGCGTCACCGTCGCCGTAATCATCGTCCCCTGGTTGAACGTCACACTCGTCGGGTTGCCCGAGGCCGTCACCGTGGGCGACGCCGTTGCGTTGTAATGCAGCGTCACCGTCGTGCCGCTCGTCACAATCGTAAAATGTCCCGCGTTGGCCGGCGCCACATCCCAGACCGGCGCGCTCGCAAAACTGCCGAAAATGGATCCCGCCGTGATCAGCACATAATCCCCCGTCGTATCCAGGCTCGCCGAGAGGCTCGGAGCCTTGAGATGGATGACGTTGTTGGCGGCCGTCAGCGTCCCGTTCACCACCAACTGATCGTTCGCCCCGTCATGGACTGTGCCCACATTCAGATAGACCAGCCCCCCGGATGCCAGGGTCAGGTTGTCGTTGAACGTGTTGGTCGCATCATTGCCCACCGTGCCGGCATAAATGCCGGAACCCGCCGCCGTGCTCACCGACCCGTTCACCGTGCCGTTGCCGCCCAGCATCTGGTTGCCCCCCAGCGTGAAGCTCCCGGTCAACTCCGTCACATCAAACACCGCGCCGCTGTCCACCACAATGTTCGTTGAATCACTGATCGAACCGCCCCCCGACAGGTACAGCGTGCCATTGGAAACCACCGTCGCCCCCATGTAGGTGTTCCCGCCCGTGAGGGTCAGGTGCCCGCTGCCAATCGAGGTCAACCCCCCGGTGCCGTTCGACGTCGGGGCCGTGCCCGTGATCGTGGCCGCCGTGGTGGCGCCCCCGCCGGTCACCGTAAAGGTCGGAATCGCCGTGTAATTCACTCCCGGACAGGTGATGATCACATTCGTCACCGTGCCCGTCAGCGGGTTGATTTGGGCAATCGCCGAGGCGCCGCTGCCCGTCGTGTCGCCCGTGCCGGGCGTCACCGTCACAATCGGCGGCGCAATATAGCCCGCCCCGCCCGTGAACGACGCGATGCCATGCACCCCGTTGCCCGCCGCCGCCAGCAGCGGCTGGGTGATGCTGACATACGCGCTGTTGTTGTCAATCGTCGCCCCACCGCTGAACACATAGATGTTGTTCACCCCCAGCCACGCGCTCGAATTTCCAAGCGCCTGCAGCGTGCCGCCGTTGAAGCTGATCTGGCCGTTGATCCCGTTCCAATCGCCATTCACCGCCGTGGCGCTCACCACCCCGCCGTCCAGGTTCAACAGGCCGGTGCCCGCCAGAAAACCAATCTGGAAGCCCGTGCTGCTAATCGTGCCGCCCATGATGTTGATGATCGCCGTCTGGCTCGCACCCCAGTTGCACACCAATCCGCCGCCGGCATACGTCAGCGCCCCGCTGTAAACATTGATGACACTGGTTTCAGAGTTCGCGCAGCGGTTCATGACCAGCCAGCCGGTGCAATTAACCGTGCCCCCGTTAACCTCCAGCACCCCGTTTCCACCTGCGGTGAAGGCCCCGCCATTATAGTCTTCCCCACCCACCGCCATGCCGTCCGTGGTCAGGGTTCCGCCGACGGCATCATAGTACCCGTACGTTCCGGCCAGATTGCCCAGCGAGAGATTGTCAAACGCCGTGCCCGTCGCCGCACTCACGGTGCCGCCGGTTTGATAGATCGCCCCAATGGAACCGCTGATGTTGCCAACGTACATCTCCATCACCGAGAGGGATCCGGAAACATCCAGCACGCTGTTGCCCGCCACGCTGCCCACCGTCAGGCTGCTGCTGTTCGCCACCGACCCGGAAAGGTTCAGCGTCCCCAAGCCCACCGTCGTCGGGCCGGTGTAAGTGTTGGCCCCCGCCAGGATGACCGTCCCGCTGCCGGATTTGAGCAGCCCGCCGCCCGCATCCGCCACCGTCACATTCAGCGTCTGCGCGTGCGTCGAGTTGTTCGCCACCGTCCCGCTCCCCGTCAGCGTCAGCGTGTCATTCTCCGCCGAATTAATCGTGAAGCCGCCCGCAGTGCTGTCAAACGTCAGCCCCGTCACCGTGTAGTTCTGATCCATGTCCGGACTCGTGTTCACCGCTCCGGCAAACTCCAGACTGTCCCCCGCGTAGCCCGGGGCCGTCTTGTTCGTCCAGTTCAGATTGCTGTCAAAATAAACGTTCCCCGCCAGCCCGTTCCACACGTCATTCCCCACCGTCACCGTCAGCGGAAGGTTCACCAGCCCCGTCAGCGGCACCGTATCCGTCAGCGTGACCACCAAAGTGTAGCTGCCGGCCGTGGTCGCCGGCGCAACCGCGACCGTGTTCGTCCATACATTCCCGCCCGCGCTCACCAGCGCCACCGAGCTGGATCCCCCAATCGCGCTCGCATCCAGCGTGGCGCTCACCACCGTGCCGCCGCTGCCGTTGGTCGCCGTCACACTCACAAACACATTCTGGTTGCGCACCGCACTGGCCGGGCTCGCCGTGCCGCCGCCCTTGGGTGAAGTCGCCGCCGCGTAATGCAGCGTCACCGTGTCCCCGCTCGTCACCACCGAGAAATTCCCCGAGTTCACCGGCTGCACGTCCCAGGAGGGCGCCGAGACAAAACTGCCGGAAATGGCGCTCGCGGAGCGGATCAGCACATAATCCGCCGCCTGCAGACTGGACGACGTGCTCGGCACCGCGACATGAATGATGTTGCCGCTGGCGGTCAATGACCCGCCCACCGTGATCAGATCCTTGGCCCCGGTCGTCGAAGTTCCCACATCGAAATAAACCGGCACACTGCTCTCCAGCGTCAAACTGCCCGTGATCGCATTCGTGCCATACCCGCCCCCGATGCTGGTGTGAATCTGGGAACCGGAAGTGGTGCTCACCGAACCGTTGATCGTGCCGCTGTTGGTCAAACTCTGGCCGGCGCCCAGCGTGAAACTCACGGCCGACACATCCAGCGTCGCCCCGTGGGCCACGCCAATGTTCGCCGAGCTCGGGGAACCGCCCGTCAACACCAGGTCACCGCCGTTGACCACCGTGTTCCCCGTGTAGGTGTTCGCTCCGGACAGCGTCAGCGTCCCCGTCCCCGTCTTCGTCAGGCTGCCCGTGCCGCTGATGATCCCGGAATAGGTCGTGCTCGCGTTGTTGTTGCCCACCGTCAGCGCAATGGCATCGGCCTGTTGCACATAGGTGAATTCGTTGAATCCGTTCAAAATCACATTGCCGGCCCCCTCCAACCCGCCCAGCGTCGCCGAGCCCAGACCGGTGTTGAAGATCAGCGGAGTCCCCGCAAACCGTTGGCTGCCGGTGTTGTTGCCACTCAAATTCACCGTCGCATACTGAAGCGCCAGGTTCGTGTTGATGGCCAGGTAGCTGCCCGCACCGGCAGTATAAGGCACCACCGTGACCGTGCCCGAGTATGTGTTGGCGTTGTTATCGAAATAAACGATGGAACTGTTGTAGGCGTTTCCGTTGTCATTGCCATAGGCGTCTTCCTCCCCGCCGATCCCAGCCTGCTCCAGGGACAACGGCCCCGAGCCGCTCACCACACCATCCAAAAAATACCCCTTGTTGCCGGTGGTGGGATTGGCCCCGCCGTCATAGGTGGACCCGAACGTGCCGCCCGCCGTCACATTGATCGGTCCGGAAAGATGCTGGTGACCGTCATCCGCAAAAGCCGAACCGCCCGCCATCACAATCGCGTTGGTGACATAATAGTCGGCATTCGCATTTTGCGTCCCGTAGCCCTGCTCCAGCATGCCGCCATTGTTGATCGTCACTGTTCCAAAACCAAGCGTGACCCCCACCAGCGTCGTGCTGGTGTTGTACCCCCCCGCAATCAGAATGCCATCATTGATGACCGTCCCGCCGCTGTAAGTGTTGTAGTTTTCCGGAAGCAGCAGGCCCGGGCCTTCCTTGACCAGGATCGTCGGGGTCGTTCCATTGTCCTTGATAATCGGCCAAATCTCCCAATTGTTCGCCGAGGAATCCGCCTCCGGGACATGCACAAACAATTCACCGCTGCCCAAACCCGTCGTCAGGCCCGCCGTGCCATAATTGCCGCCCCCGTTGTCCAGCATCCAACGGGATTCGCCCTTAAATATCAGCCCGCCACTGGCCAGCGTCAGCGTCATCCCGTTGCTGATCCCAAAATCCCCCTGCTGCACCAGCGAATTGATCGTCGCACTGCTCGACAGCTCCGTGACATAATTGACCCCGTTCAGCGAGCCCGTCAGCCAGTTTTGGCCGGACGCCCCCGCGCCGGACTGCGAACTCGATGCCGCCGCCGAAATGGGCGTGTACCCGGTGTAGGTGATGATGTTCCCGCTGCCGTCGTTGGCCGCAAAATCACCCGTGGACGCCGAGGCCACGCTGTCGCCCACCGTCGCCCAGCCGCCAATGATGCCGCCCGCATCATTCGCCAGCAGGCTGCTCGTGCTGCTCACGCCCGAGGCCGAGAAATCTATCGTCGCCCCCGTGCTCCGCGTCAGCGCACCGTTGACCGCCAGCGTCCCGCCCGAGCCGGCCTGCCATAAATTATGCCCCTGCACCGTCACCGGAACACTCACCGTCGCCGTTCCACTGCTCAGCGCACTGGCATCCAGCCCGCCCCACAGCGTCAGCGGCCCCGTCCCCGCCAGCGTGTAGCCCGCCGTCGTAAATTGCAGATTCGTGCCCACCAGGCTGGTCCCCAGCGTCACCGTGCCCCCCGCCGCGCCCCCAAACACCGCCGTGTTTGTGCCACTGTTGTTCCAGGCAAACTCGCTGCCCACCGAGCTGTCATACCAATTGGCCGTCGTCAGGTTCCAGGTGCCGGAACCGCCGGAACCGCCGCTGGTGCTGCCGGTTCTCGCCGGGTCCCAATTATACGTGTCCGCCTGGACGGTCACGACTCCGGCGGCCAGGACCAGGCACGCGGAGATAAGGCTTCCGATCGTTTGTTTTTTCATGGGGTGGGGTTGTGGGGTTGGGTTGGGTTGGGTTGTCCGTGTTTGATGCAAACGAGGCTTTCTGAGCCTCTATTCCTTGAGTAAGTTGGACCATGGGAACCCTGAGCCCCGGGCTGCCGACGAGGGCTTGCCGTCGTATAACCACACGCAGGCCACCCCTCCCGGATCCCCGGCGGTTTTTGCTGGGGGGACAACCACTGCGGCCCAACCCTGAACAGCAGGGTGCGCGGTGGCTTTCACTCGGGCTTCATGGAACATAAGGCGAGTCTATCATTGAAATGAACAACATGCAAAGCCATTTTGCGCAAATCATTAGCCACTTTACGCACCAGCCCATGAATTCCCCCCCGCCGTCTCCGGCCCGGCGCCGGGTCAGGGGATCCGGCCTGCCCGTGGGCGGCCTCCGCCCTGTAGGCCCGGTGCCCTCACCGGGCGGGGCGAGCGCGTCAGCGCGAGCATGCAGATTACGATCCCGCCGCCCCAAAGGCACTTCCACAGTAGTTTTCATGCACTGCGTGCTCCACCAAGCATGAAAACACCCGGCCGGTTCTGCCCGGCCGGCGCCGGGTCAGGGGATCCGGCCTGCCCGTGGGCGGCCTCCGCCCTGTAGGC
>CAZUBG010000009.1:53021-55004 GCA_964618545.1 uncultured Bifidobacteriaceae bacterium
GGGGCGAGCGCGTCAGCGCGAGCATGCAGATTACGATCCCGCCGCCCCAAAGGCATTTTCACCGGGGTGAGGACGAACGTTCACACTGATATGACACGCCTGTCAGACCTGCCTAACCCGTTGGTATTCAACGTCCTTGCACCAATGACACACCTTGAAATCCGCCTGCGGCATGCCGGCGGCAGATGCCTGTATTGTTGCCACGCCGAATCAATCGCCCGCCCCTCAAAACTTCCCGTCCCGTTCGCGTTTTCCTGTCTTCCCGGGGCTGTCAAATCACGATCCGCCAGGTCGTGTTACTCAGTAACGTGATTTTGCCTTTTTGGCCGGGCCGGGCACTTTTTACGCAAGTGCCTAAAACCCAACACATTGCCAATGGTGTCAAGTAAAATCCGTGGCCCATCGCGTTACTAGGTAACGAAAATGACCGTTTGATTATTTTTTCACCGCGTCAGCACCGCCTCCTTGACAAACGCGCCCGAAGGTGCGATGCTGATTCCACTGGGAGGCGTGAACGGGGTGATTGTTTGGGCCCAAAAGGGTCCAAAACGGAAAAACACAGTAAGAAACGATAAAACCCCGTTAAAAAATCCCGCAGCGGTCCCCCCTCCGACCAAAGACCTTTTGCCGCAACCGCTCCCCGCATTGATACGAGCCGCCCCGTCGTCAGATTCAAAAACGCACCCCCCCGCCACTCCCGACTGGACACCGGAAAAAAAATCCGGCTTACTGTCCTCCAACAGATTTTTCTGATGTCATCACTCAACGCTGAAAAACTCGCGCAAGCCAAGTCGCTCGGATTTTCCGACCGGCAGATCGCCCATTTGACCGGCCAGACCGAGGACGCCGTCCGCGCCGAACGCAAGCGACTCGGCCTCGTCCCCAGCTACCGGCTCGTCGACACCTGCGCCGCCGAATTTGAGGCCTACACCCCCTATTATTACTCCACCTACGACCGGGGCGACGACGAGGTGAAGGGCAACACCGCCAAAAAAATCATGATTCTCGGCGGCGGCCCCAACCGCATCGGCCAGGGCATCGAATTTGATTATTGCTGCGTCCACGCCGCCTTCGCCCTGAAAGAGGACGGCTTCGAGACCATCATGGTCAATTCCAACCCGGAAACCGTCTCCACCGACTACGACACCAGCGACAAGCTCTTTTTCGAACCCCTCACCCTCGAAGACGTCCTGCACATTTACGAACGGGAAAAATGCTGGGGCGCCATCGCCCAATTCGGCGGCCAAACCCCCCTCAACCTCGCCCTGGCCCTGCAAAAAAACGGCGTCAACATCATCGGCACCTCCCCGCAAAGCATCGAGATTGCCGAGGACCGCAAGCTCTTCGCCGCCATGCTCAACAAGCTGAACATCCCCCAGCCCCCCAACGGCCTCGCCACCAACGAGGAAGAGGCCCTCGTCGCCTCCAAACGCCTGGGCTATCCCGTCCTCGTCCGCCCCAGCTTCGTCCTCGGCGGCCGCGCCATGCAGATTGTCTATTCCGACGCCGAACTCCGCCATTACATGCGCTTCGCCGTCGAAGCCTCCCCGGAACGCCCCGTGCTCGTGGATAAATTCCTCGAGGACGCCACCGAGGTGGACGTGGACTGCATCACCGATGTCGGCCACTTCCCAAACCCCGCGGACGGCACCATCGTCATTGGCGGGATGCTCGAACACATCGAATTTGCCGGCGTCCACTCCGGTGATGCCGCCATGGTGCTCCCCCCCCACACCCTCAAGCCCAGCGTCATCCAGACCATCCGCCAGTACACCCACGCCATGGCGCGCGAACTCCGCGTCATCGGCCTCATGAACGTCCAATACGCCGTGCAGGGCGAAAAGGTGTTTGTTTTGGAAGTCAATCCCCGCGCCTCGCGCACCGTCCCCTTCTCCAGCAAGGCCATCGGCGTGCCCCTCGCCAAGCTCGCCGCCAAGATCATGGCCGGGCAAACCCTCAGGGAACTCGGGTTTACCGCGGAAA